>JAAZLS010000079.1 GCA_012799185.1 Bacillota bacterium
AAATGGTAAAAATATCGCTTCCTGAGGCTATAAATATGGTCTCCCGGGGAGAGATAAAGGATGCCAAAACAATTATAGCCCTGGGCTTGGTTACCGCCGCCAGCAGGGGTAGCATAAATCAGTCCTCCGATACATAAAGATAATTGATTTAAGGCGGGAGGGGGACAGTTGCGCCGAATACAGAAGGAGATCGGGGAATATCTTGGAGAAAATACGGGGATATATATTTTTATTATCGTTCTCTTTATCGCCAGTGTTCTTGCCGGGGCGTTTCTGGTTCGGGGGCTGGAGGCAGGTCAGCATGAGACCTTGTACCATTATTTTAACCTATTCATAACCGATTGCCTGGAAAGCCCGGCCCTCGAGGGAAGGGTAATTCTGGGACAATCTGTAAAGATCAACCTGCAATACCTGTTTTTAATCTGGCTCTCCGGTTTATTTATATTTGGTTTTCCGCTGACCATGATTTTAATCGGTTGGCGGGGTTTTTCGCTGGGGTTTGCGGTAGGATTCTTGGTAAAAAGATCTGCCTTACGAGGGGTACTCTTTGCCCTGGGGGCCATTCTTCCGCATAGCTTATTGATCGTTCCGGCGTTGATCATCGTCACCGTTACCGGGTTTTCCTTCTCCTGGTTAAGGTTTAAGGGGTACCTAAAGAAGGAGTCGTACCCCAGCGGGCGGCGGCTCCTTTTCTATACGGCGGTTAACCTCCTGTTAGGAGTATTATTGTTGGCCGGCTGCCTGGTAGAGGCCTATATCTCGCCGGTATTTATGAAACTGTTGCTCCCTTACCTCTAACCGGTTGAAATATTTCGTGGCCATCTTCCACATATAAAGGGATTCCAAGATATACTGTGGAATAGGTAGTAAGATTTGCCATATTTAGCGAGGGTTGCATCTATAGATGAAAACAAACCTGGGCGATTTTATTTATTACCTGACGGTGGAAAAGGGCCTGGCCAAAAACACCCTGGAGTCTTACCGGCGTGATATCGGGCAATTTCTGCAATACCTGGCCAAAAACAAGGTTGGTTCCCTGGCACAGGTTAACCGGCAGGTAATAGTAAAATATTTAGGCCAACTAAAATCGAAGGGGTATGCTAGCTCTACTATATCCCGTAATATCGCCTCTATGCGTTCTTTTTTTAATTTCCTAACCCGGGAAAAAATTATCCAGGACAATCCGGCTTTACAATTAGAGTCGCCCCGCCCGGAAAAAAAACTTCCCCGGGTGCTCTCTTTAAAGGAGGTAGATCTACTTTTAAGCCAACCTTCATTAAGCACGGTCAATGGGCTGCGGGATAAAGCGATGATGGAGCTGTTGTATGCCTCCGGGATCCGGGTTACCGAGCTGGTATCGCTAAATATGTTGGATTTTAATTATGAGGTAGGTTTCTTGCGCTGCCGGGGAAAAGGGATGAAGGAGCGGATAGTCCCGGTAGGAACCACCGCGATTAATTTCGTCCGGCGGTATCTAAAGAAAGGGCGGATCAAATTAGTTAAAGGCAGCGATGAAAAATCGCTTTTTGTCAACCACCATGGGCGGCGGCTCACCCGCCAGGGTTTCTGGAAGATACTCAAGAAATATGTGGGCAGTGCCGGATTACCGGGGGAGGTAACGCCCCATACCCTGCGGCATTCTTTTGCCACCCATCTCCTGGAAAACGGGGCTGATTTGCGTTCCGTGCAGGAGATGTTAGGGCACTCCGATATTTCCACCACCCAGATCTATACCCATATTACTCGAAAAAAGATTCGTGAAGTCTATGATCGGGCCCACCCCCGGGCATAAGCCCCCCCGGAATGGGGGGCGTAGGGGGCGGGTGATCGTGGCGATCCTAGACGGTGCGGGGGCGGGGGCTGCCCCTGATGCCGCCGATTATGGTGATCAGGGGGCTCAAACCCTACGGTCGGTAATAACGGCCGGCAGTCGGTTGTCTCTACCCCACCTGTATAGCCTGGGGTTGCACCTGGTTCTCGGCCTGCCTGCCCTCCTCCCGGAGAGTGAGGTCTGTGGCTACTACGGCCGGTTAGCCCCCCACTCCCCGGGGAAAGATACAACCAGTGGCCACTGGGAACTGGCGGGGCTAGTATTGGCGAGACCCTTCCCAACTTACCCCGACGGTTTCCCCCCGGCCATCATTGCTCAATTTGAAAAGGCGATCGGGCGAAAGGTACTGGGAAACCTGGTGGCTTCGGGGACAGAGATTATCGAGCAGTTGGGCCGACGCCATCTTGATTCCGGAGGGCCGATCGTCTATACATCGGCCGACAGCGTCTTTCAGATTGCCGCCCATGAAAAGGTGGTTCCGGTAGAAACGCTTTACTCTTGGTGTCGGACTGCCCGGCAGATCTTGCGGGATCCCCATGGGGTGGGCCGAGTTATTGCCCGCCCCTTCGTAGGCCGACCGGGCAGTTTTCAGCGTACTCCTCGCCGGCGCGACTATTCCCTCCCCCCCCCGGGAGAGACAATCCTTGATCGGGTTCATGGCAGGGGGCTCCCGGTGGGGGTTATCGGCAAGGTGGCCGATATCTTTGATCACCGGGGGATAACTGCCCATCTCCCGGGGAAAAACAATGATCAGGTCTTCGCCAGCCTGCTAAAACTCATGGGTATGCTCCCGGAGGGGCTAATCTGGGCGACCTTTGGTGATTTTGACAGCCTCTACGGCCACCGTAACGATGTACGGGGATTTGCCCGGGCCCTAGAACAATTTGACCGCTGGATTCCCTTGTTAAAAGAAAAAATGGATCCGAAAGATCTATTTCTAATTAGTGCCGATCATGGTTGCGATCCCTCCTACCCGGGGACCGATCATACCCGGGAATATGTTCCCCTATTGGCCTGGCACTCCGCCCTTTCCCCGGGGATAGACGCGGTGAACCTGGGTAGCCGGTCCGGCATGGCCGATTTTGCGGCCGGTATCGCCGGGTGGCTTGCCCTTCCGCCACTCGTCCGGGGAAACAACTTTTTATCTTAAGTGCACCCCCCCCCTTACTACCGCCTCCTAATTACTGTATGCAATTTTAGTCGACAGGAGAAAATATCATAAACCATTGAAAGGAGTTAACTGGCGTGAAACGTTTCGGATGCCTGTTTCTGCTGCTTGGATTGCTATTTTTACCATCTTCTGTTGCGGGGGCTACGGTTTTATTGGAAGGGGAACCGCCGGTAGAGGTAAATGCCGAGGCCGCCCTTTTAATGGAGGTGGAGAGCGGCACCCGGATCTGGGAGGCGGCGAGTCATAAAAAGCTATATCCTGCCAGTATCACGAAGATAATGAGCCTGCTGCTCGTGATGGAACAACTGGAGGAGGGTAAAATATCTCTTCATGATCAGGTAACGGTTAGCGCCCGAGCCTCTGCCGTGGGCGGTACCGAACTATTTTTAAGTGAGGGGGATCAGCTATCCCTGGAAGAATTATTAACCGGGATGGCAGTAGGCTCTGCCAACGATGCCGCGGTAGCGGTTGCGGAACATGTGGCCGGTTCCCAGGAGGCATTCGTGGAGCTGATGAATAAGCGGGCACGCCAACTTGGCCTAACCGCCACCCATTACTGTAATCCCCATGGGTTACATCACCCGGAACATTATACCACTGCTGCCGATGTGGCGAAGGTAAGCTGTGCCCTGTTGGAACATCCCCGGATTCACCGTTATCTAACGATCTGGATGGATGAGCATTACCTGGAGGGTAAAATAAAAGCGGGTGAGGTATTTTTAAGCAATACAAACCGCCTGGTTATGTTTTATCCCGGGTGTGACGGTTTAAAGACCGGCTACACCCGGGAGGCCGGAAACGGGATAGCGGCGACCGCCCGCCGGGGGGATAGCCGGTTTCTAGCAGTGGTCCTAAATGCCCCTACGGTAGAGGAGCGTTACGAGGCGGCTGTCAACCTGTTGGACTACGGGTTTAATCATTACAAAAGCGTGCCGGTTATGGAAAAGGGAGAGATAGTAGCCGTCTTACCGGTAGATAAGGGGAGTCCACCGCAGGTAAAGATAATACCCCGGGCCCAGTTAAGTCTTTTCATGGAACGGGGAGAGCCGGAAGAATTTGAACAGGAAATTTTATTGCCCGAGAGGCTGACCGCCCCGGTTGAAGAGGGCCAGGTGGTCGGAGAAATTGTCGTTAGCCATGGGGAGCGGGGCGAGACCCGGCTCGACCTTGTAACCGGTGAACCGGTCTCCCGCTGTTCCTTATTCACCTTCTTCCAACGCCTATTGTGCAGTTGGTGGCGATTTGGGAGGTAGCCGGCGGGCCCGGTTGCCAGCAACTTGGCCCCCGTGTTAACTTATGGAAGAAAAATACCCGGCCGGGTATTTTTTTTGCAGGGAATGACCAAAAAATGGAGAAAGATCTCTCAGGATGGGCGGGAGGTATAAGATGGAAGTCGATCTTCGGCAAGACGGGGAAAATTTAATTGTACGGCTAACCGGTGAACTAGATCACCATAGTGCAACCCGCCTGCGGCGGACTATCGATCGCCGGCTGGATAAAGGGGAGGTAAGAAACCTGATCTTAAATTTTCAGCAGGTTTCATTTATGGATAGCTCCGGGGTGGGGGTTATATTAGGCCGCTACCGGCGGGTCAAGGGACGGGGCGGTAAGATGGCGCTATGCCTGATCCCAGCTGGGATCCTCAAAGTTTTAGAAATCTCGGGGGTGCCGAAAATAATTCCTTTTATGGAAAGTGAAAAGCAGGCTTTAGAGGCGGTCAGCCAGTGGTAGATGTAGGTAAAAGGAGGTTTAAAATGTGACCGGTTCAGGTTCTTTCATGAAATTGGAGATACCGAGTCGCTCCGAGAACGAGGCTTTTGCCCGGGTGGTGGTGGCCGCCTTTGTTTCCCGGCTTGATCCCACCCTGGAGGAGATAAGCGATATTAAAACCGCCATCTCCGAGGCGGTAACCAATGCCGTCATTCATGCTTACGAGGACCGGGTAGGGTTAATTGTTATTAAGGCCTCTCTGGAAGGGAACAGGCTGATCGTCGAAATTATCGATTACGGAGTAGGCATAGAGGATATCGAACAGGCCCGCCAACCTTTTTTTACCAGCAAGCCGGAGCTGGAGCGTTCCGGGATGGGGTTTACGATCATGGAAAATTTTATGGATGAGGTCAGTATCCGGTCAGAAAAAGGGCGGGGGGTAGCGGTAACCATGAGCAAGTCGATCCGCTCCCGGGATCCTATTCCCGGATTAGAGTAGCATGGCTGCTAAAAAGATCCGGGAGCTGGTGATTCGGCTGCAAAGGGGAGAAAAGGAGGCCGGTGGGGAGCTGGTGACACTACTTACCCCCCTGGTGCGGGCCTTTGCCGCCAGGTTGGCCCCCCCCTCCGAGCGGGAAGATCTTTATCAGGTGGGCATAATTGGACTGCTCAAGGCTGCCGACCGGTTTGATCCCGGCTCACCGACCCGGTTTACTACCTACGCCGTCCCCTGGATTCAGGGTGAAATTAAACAATACCGGCGGTCCCACCTAGGGCCGGTAAAGGTCAGTCGCCGCCTGCGGGAACAGTGGTTGACTTTAGAGCGCCAACGCCAAAAGCTAAGCCAGCGGCTGGGCCGTTCTCCTACGGTTTCGGAGCTGGCCCAGGAGGTCGAGTTTTCTCCGGAGGAGATCGGTTTGATCCTGGAGGCGGCTCAACCGGCGCTCCCGCTGGCGGAAGATATGTTGTCTTTGTCGCCCGGTTTAACAGAAGAATCTGCGCTGGTGGATCAAATCAGTCTCTATGAGGGTATCTCCCGGCTAGCTCCCCTGGATCGAGCCCTCATTGAAATGCGATTTTTTCGCGAACAGACCCAGGCAGAGACCGCTAAACAGCTCTCATTAACCCAACGCCAGGTATCCCGCCTGGAAAAAAGGGTCCTCAACCAGCTTAAATGTTACCTCCAGGTTTAACCGTATAGAAAAGATATATTTACCCATACTAGGATCGCAACTACCCGGTAGGAGGACTGGTATGTTTACGGGAGGAAAAACTCAGAGACCGGCAGCGGTTATTTTTATGCTCTTGCTGCTGTTTATAATTGTGCTGACCGGGTTCCTGGTTTATTACCAGTGGTTTCCCCGGATCCCCGCCCCCCCGTTGCGTTCCCGGCCCGTACTGGGGCTAGGAGCCAAACAACTTTATGGGCGATAAAGGAAAATAGAGGAGAGCGCCATGGCACCACGAATCCCCTCCAGGTTAAAGTTAACCCAACAAGAATTTGATCAAATTACCCAAAAGATTACCCCCAGGCCGCCCCTGGCTCGCAATGCGGTGATCGCCTTTCTAAGCGGGGGCCTGATCTGTCTTATCGGGCAGCTTTTACAGAACCTATATGCCAGCTTTGGATATTCGACCCAGGAGGCCTCTAGTGCTACCGTGTCGACAGTAATATTTATCGGCTCCCTCCTAACGGGACTGGGGGTCTTTGATCAGATTGCCCGGTTCGCCGGTGCTGGAACGGCTGTACCAGTTACCGGCTTTGCCAATTCATTAACCTCTGCCGCCCTGGAATTTAAAAAAGAGGGACTGGTAACCGGCCTTAGCTCAAAGATGTTTACATTGGCCGGTTCGGTAATTGTGCTTGGGGTAGTTACCGCATTTGTAGCAGGGATAATAAAATCTTTGTTTTTATAAGATCGTAATAACGTCCGGGGGAAAAAGATGAGCCAACGGGTTGGAACCCAAAGCGTATTACTAGACCCCCCACCCTATTTAAGTGCTACGGCCACGGTGGGGGGCCCGATGGAAGGCCAGGGTCCCCTGGCCGGTGATATGGACCGTATCTACAACCGGCTTTTAGCCGGGGAGAAAAGTTTTGAGGCAGCCGAATTAAAGATGCTGGAAGAATGTTGTCTCCTGGCCCTGGGAAAGGGCAATTTGAATGTAGATGAGATCGACTATTTTATTGCCGGGGATCTTCTAAACCAGACTATCAGCTCCGGGTTTTCTGCCCTTAAGCTCTCTATCCCCTACCTGGGGGTATATGGGGCCTGTTCCACCCTTAACCTGGCCCTCTCCCTGGGGGCCTTACTGGTAGCCGGCGGGGTAGCCCAACATGTGATGGCGGCTACCTCCAGCCATAACAGCAGTGCCGAGCGACAGTATCGTTATCCGACCGAATATGGTTTTAAACGCCCTCCCCATGCCCAGTGGACAGTTACCGGGGCGGGGGCGGGAATCATCAGCCGGGAGGGGGGCGGACCCAAAATTACGGCAATCACTACCGGTAAAGTGGTCGATTTGGGGGTAAAGGATCCCCTGGCCTTAGGGGCGGCGATGGCGCCCGCCGCCGCCTCCACCTTGATCAGCCATTTCCAGGAGTTGGAGAGGGATCCCTCTTACTACGATCTAATCTTGACCGGGGACCTGGGGCAGGTGGGCCGGCAGGTGTACCAGGAGATAATGGTTCGCGAAGGATACAGTCTTCCCCGTTATCATGACTGTGGAACCATGATTTATAATTTGGAGCGGCAACCGGTGGATGCCGGGGGCAGCGGTTGTGCCTGTATTGCGGTAGTGGCCCTGGGGCATATCTACCAGCGGATCAGGAGAGGGGAGTTCAACCGAGTACTACTGGTTGCTACCGGCGCTTTACATAGCCCAACCACCTGCCTGCAGGGTAATAGTATCCCGGTAATCGCCCATGCCCTGGCCCTGGAAAATTAAGGGGGATTTTTAAAATGGACTATTTAACAGCTTTTGTCGTAGGGGGCCTGTTTTGCCTCCTGGGACAGCTTTTATTTGATCTGACGCCTTTTTCACCGGGCCATATCCTAGCAGGATTTGTAGTCGCCGGGGGAGTTTTAGGGTCGGTCGGAGTTTATGATCGGTTAATTGAGTTTGCCGGTGCCGGTGCCTCCCTTCCTATAGCTAGTTTTGGAAACTCGTTAGTCAAAGGGGTCCTGTTAGAAGCCGAACGTCATGGTTTGATCGGGGTGCTAACCGGGATGTTTGAGCTGACCAGTAGCGGGATCGCCGCCGGCATAGTCTTTAGCTTTTTCATTGCGTTAATTTTTAATCCCAGGGGGTAACCCGTGGCTAGGCAACAGGAAACAGAGAAGGTATTTAAAAAGCTAGATGAAAACCTGGGTTATTTAAAAAAACGCCTGGATATCGGGGAAGTGAATTTTGACGTTATCCTCCGGGAACTGGCTATCGGTGGCAAGAAAAGTGCTTTCCTTTTTGTCGACGGCCTGACCAACAACGAGGTTTTTACCCTCCTTCTGCAGATTTTAACCCGATTAAAAAAGGAAGATCTGCTTCCCAACCCGGTCCAAAAGCTAGTAGAGGAGGCCCTCCCCCATATGGAGATCACCCTCTCCGAGGACCTGGAGGAGCTGATCAAAGAGGTTTTGGCCGGGCAGGTAGCCCTTTTTATCGATGGGGAGAGGCAGGCAGTTGTTATCGATATCCGGGAATACCCGATTCGCTCACCGGAAGAACCGGATATTGAGAAAATAACCCGAGGCTCCCGAGACGGCTTTGTTGAGACCCTGGTTTTTAACGTGGCCTTGATCCGCCGTCGGATTAGGGATCCCCAGCTCCGGGTAGAGGCGATTAAAATTGGGCGTCGCTCCAGTAGTGACGTGGTTCTTATGTATATCAAGGATATTGCCTCTCCGTCAATCATAGAAGGGATCCGGTCGCGCATTAACCGTATCGATGCCGATGCCTTCCCGATGGCGGAGAAATCGCTGGAGGAATCGATCGCCGGGTCCTCCTGGAATCCTTTCCCAAAGGTCCGCTACACGGAACGGCCCGATGTGGCGGCGGCGACCCTCCTGGAGGGTCACGTGGTGATCTTGGTCGATACCTCGCCCTCAGTAATGGTGGCCCCGGTTACTTTTTTTCACCACCTCCAGCATGCCGAAGAGTACCGGCATAACTCTTTAACCGGCACCTATATTCGCTGGGTACGGGCGGCGGGGGTCTTGCTCTCCTTTTTCCTCATACCGGTTTGGTTGCTGTTGGCAACGGAGGCCAAGTATCTCCCTCCCTTCCTCTCCTTTATCGGTCCCAAGGAAAAGGCCAATTTGCCGTTATTTCTTCAATTTGTAATCGCCCATTTCGGCCTGGATCTCATCCGGATGGCCAGTGTTCATACCCCCACCCCCTTTGCGACTGCCTTGGGGCTGGTGGGGGCCCTGTTAATCGGTGAGATTGCTGTCGAGGTCGGTTTTTTTACCCCGGAGGTACTATTGTACACCGGTATTATTGCGATCGGTGTATTTTCGACCCCCAGCTGGGAATTAAGTATGGCCAACCGGGTGGTGTTATTGGCCCAGATTGTGCTCACCGGGCTATTCAAGTTGCCCGGATTGTTGATCGGGGCGGGCCTTTTGCTATTGGGGTTGGCTACCACCAAATCCTTTGGATTTCCTTATCTCTGGCCGCTGATCCCCTTCGAAGGGAAGGCGCTTTTCCGGATCTTTTACCGGCAACCCTTCTATGCCCAGCGATTTCGCCCCGGTTTTCTCCAAACTATCGATCGGGACCGGCTTAAAGAGCCCCCCAAATAGCCCGGGGTCGGGGCCTCCCTATTTATGGTATAATTAGTGCGGATATTTAACCGCTTAAGGTTTTCAACCAGTAGGAGGTTTAACCATTGGGGTTGCTCATTCCCTGTTCCGCCAAAAATTTTGATACCCTGGCGGGGGTACTGGCTGCCAGTAAAATTTATGCTGGAAGTAGACCCTATCTTATGACGCCGCCGGCCCAAAAAATTAAAGCCTTTCTTGCTGTATACCCCCGGCTCCTCCCCCCGGTTATCGGCGGCGAACCGCCGGCTAATCCGGGCTTAGTAGTGGTGTTGGGACCGTGTCCCGGCGGGGTATCCGAATCTTACCGGGCGGTACTAAGCCGGGCAAAGGATATCCATCTCTTTTCCAACTGCCCCGCCGATCGGGATCTCTTCCCGGGGGCCCGACCGTTCCTCCGGGCGGTGGCGGCGGTGACTACGATCTTAGTGGAAGAGATCCGCCGGCGCAATATTCCTTTAAGCGATTCCGAGGCCGGCCTGCTGGCTTTAGGGATCTACGAGGCGACCGAGGCGCTTACCTCCCCGGTTACTACCGCGCTCGATGTAACGGCGGTGCAATATCTCTGGGAATCCGGCCTGGAGCTGGGGATTTTAAGAACGGGGCTCCAGTGTGGTGATAATGCCGCATCCACTATCGTTACTCCCCGGGTCCCGCCGGGAAATGCAACGGGGCCGCCGGGGGTTAGCAGCGATAGTAAGGAAGAGGAAGGTTTTAACGATGATCTGCCGGGGGAACCGGCCTGGTTAGGGTGGGAAAGCCTACTCCCTCTGTTGGCCGGTAAGGTCCCGGAGCGGTTCCGGGGCAAGTTACTGTTGGTAGGGCAGGCGGCAGCGCGGCGGGAATCGGAGGTCTACCTGGTAGGGGGGATAATCCGCGATCTCCTCCTGGGGAGGGAGCCGGCCAACGATCTCGATTTAATCGTTATCCCCGCAGCGATCCCCCTGGCCCAGGATTTACAGAAGAAGCTGGGGGGAAAAATAGTTACCTATGAAGAACTGGGTACCGCCACCCTCTTTTTACCCGGTGGTACCCGCCTGGATTTGGCCACCGCCCGCCGGGAACTTTATCCCTTGCCGGGCGCCTTACCCCGGGTCCAACCCTCCAACCTCAAATTTGATCTCTATCGGCGGGATTTTACCATTAATTCGATGGCCTGTTCACTGCTTCCGGAATCTTTCGGGCAATTATTTGACTATTTTGGCGGGCGTCGGGATCTTGTTGACGGCCTGCTACGCACGATGTACAACCTAAGTTTTGTTGATGATCCCCTGCGGATCTTGCGGGCGGTACGCTTTGAAAAAAGGTTAAATTTCCGTTTGGAAGATAGCACCCGAAAATCGATGCTTAAGGCCATCAATGGCCGGGCCCTGGAAAAGGTAAGCCGGCACCGCCTGGCTCAGGAAATGAATGCCCTCTACCTGGAACCGGATCCCCCGGGGATATTAAAAAGATTGGCCGAATTGGGAGCCCTCGGTTTTATCTATCCCCGCCTGCAGACCTCTGCCGCTACTTGGCAGCGCTTGGACCGGATGGCCGAGGCGCTCCGCTTAACCCGGCATTGGGATTGGGAGAGTCCCCCCGAGCTCGTCCCGGCTTACCTTTCCGCCTTGCTTTACGATATGGAGGAGGACGGAAGAGTAGTGCTGTTAAGCCGACTATTTCTTTCCCGGGCCGGTTCCCGGCGGGTACTTGCCGCCTGTGCCGGTACCCCCCGGGTTCTGCGCCAGCTTTCAAGGGGGGAGCTCCGGCCCAGTACCCTGGTTAGGCTGTTGCAGGATTTCCCCCCGGAGGGGATACTTCTAACCTACCTTTTGGCGGAGAGCGGGCCGGCCCGGGAACAGCTGGAGGCCTATGTGAATCAGTTTCGCCGGGTGCGTACCCGTCTCGGGGGCAATGATTTAATCGCAATGGGGTTATCCCCCGGTCCTATTTTTCAGCGTATCTTAAAAGGTCTCCGGGAGGCGGTGCTAGATGGGCGGGTCCACTCGTTGGAGGAGGAACGAGACTATATAAAATCTTTTATTCAAAGGGAGGGTTAACCGCCGGTGGGAGATTTTATCTATCAAGCTGTTCTACGCCTTCCGGTTTTATTGATCGCGATTACTGTTCATGAATATGCTCACGCCCGGGTAGCTTACTATTATGGTGATCCTACCGCCAAGGCCCAGGGACGGTTGAGCTTGAACCCGCTGGTCCACCTGGATCCCCTGGGGGCCCTTATGCTGCTAACTGTCGGGATCGGTTGGGCCAAGCCGGTACCGATAAATCCCTACAATTTCCGGGACTACCGTTCCGGTTTACTATGGGTTTCCTTTGCCGGGCCGCTGGCGAACTTTATACTGGCGTTTGCTAGCCTTTTTCTACTACGGATTGTCCGGTGGGATTTTATTGGGGGGCAGACCCTATTCCTGCTCTTATATGTACAGGCAACCATAAATATTGCCTTGGGAGTATTTAACCTGGTCCCTGTCCCCCCGCTGGATGGCTCCAAAATATTTGCATCGCTGGCCCGGGGCCCGGTATTGGCTTTTTATCGCCGGTTTGAGCCCTATGCTCCCCTTCTCCTGGTGGTATTGCTTATTACCGGCTTCCTAGGCAGGATTATCTGGCCGGTTACGGAAATTATTAAACAGGGAATGCTCCGGATATTGCAATTTATATCCTAGGCCATAAACTTGTTATCGAGGTGAACGGTTATGGGAAATAAAAAAGTTGTGCTGAGCGGAATGCGCCCCAGCGGTCCCCTGCACCTGGGAAACTATAGCGTATTAAAGGATTGGATCCGGCTTCAGGAAGAGCATGACTGTTATTACTTTATTGCTGATTGGCATGCTTTAACCACCGGTTACCGGGAAACCGGGGAATTATCCGGGAATATTCAGGAGATGTTGTTGGATTGGCTTAGTGCCGGGTTGGACCCGGAGCGGTCGGTGCTCTTCCGCCAGTCGGCGGTCCTGGAGCAGGCGGAGCTCTACCTGCTACTGGCCATGATTACCCCCATTGCCTGGTTAGAGCGTTGCCCGACCTTTAAGGAACAGCTCAGGGAGTTAAAGGGAAAAGAGATTAACACCTACGGTTTTTTAGGTTATCCGTTATTGCAGGCGGCGGATATATTAGCCTACCGTGCCGATGCAGTTCCGGTAGGGGAGGACCAGGCGCCCCATTTGGAGATAACCCGGGAAATCGCCCGGCGATTTAATCACCTGTACCGGAAGGTATTTCCTGAACCAGAGAGCCTCTTTGGCTCTGCATCGCTGGTGCCGGGGACAGACGGTCGAAAGATGAGTAAAAGTTACGATAATTACATTGTTCTCTCCGCCTCTCCGGAGGAGATTAAGAAAAAAATTCGCTCGATGATCACCGATCCTCGGCGGGCCCGGCGCAGTGATCCGGGGCGGCCCGATGTATGCACAGTTTATGAATTTCAGAAGGTCTTTAACCCGGGGGAGCGGCAAGAGATCGAAGAGAGTTGCCGGCAGGCCGGTATCGGATGTGTCCAGTGCAAGGAGCGGTTGGCTAGTCGTCTCTGCCGATACCTAGAACCCTTTGCCGAAAAGCGGCGGGAGCTACAAGGTAAACCCCACCGGTTACAGGAAATCCTGGAGGCGGGGAACCAGAAGGCGGCCCGGGTGGCCCGGCAAACCTTGGAGATGGTGCGGGAGGCAATGCAACTATAAAGGGATAAACGAGGTACTAGACATGGAACAGTCGGGCTGTACGATCCGGTTACCGGTTTTTGAGGGCCCCTTCGATCTTCTGTTTCATCTGATTACCAGGGCGGAAGTTGATATCTGGTTAGTATCGATTGCTGAAATTACCGATCAATACCTGGATTACCTTCAGTCGATGCGGGAGCTTAACCTGGATCTGGCCAGTGAATTCCTGGTAATGGCGGCTACGTTACTGCGGTTGAAATCAAAGATGCTCCTACCGCTCCCTTCCCGGGAAGAGGAGGAAGAAGAAGAGCTATTTGCGTTCAGCTCCCCGGAGGAGCTTTTCAGCCGGCTGGAGGAATACCGCTCTTTTAAGGCGGTTGCCGAACAGCTAAAAGCAAAAGAGGCGGATCAGCAAAAGATATTTCTACGTTCTACCAGCGGCAAGAAGGTACTGGTGTCGGACCGGCGGCAACAATCTTATTATACCCTTTGGGGTGGGGTTCAGGCACTCCAGGAGATTATGCAGCGCCACCGGGAGCAGGCCGCCGCTATCTCCAGTGCTCCTTATCTCCCCTCCGAAAAATACTCCCTGCGGGAGAAGATCGGTCTCGTTTTACGCCGGCTACGCCATCGGGAGGGACCGGTTACTTTTCGGGCGCTCATCGCTGAAAACGGGGAGCTAATTTATACCTTTATTGCCCTCCTCGAATTGGTTCGCCGTCAAAAAATTGCACTTTTTCAAGATCGACTTTTCGGGACAATCCTGATTTATGCCGGCCGGAAGAGGGAGGAAAACGGTAATGGATCCAATAAAAGCGAAAGCGCTAATTGAGGCTGTCCTTTTTTTACATGAAGAGCCGGTTAAACTTAGCCAGCTGGGCCGGGTAATACCCCTTCCCCCGGAGCAGATAGCCAAACTACTCGAGGAGCTTAAAGCAGAGCTAAACTGCCCGGCTCGGGGCCTAAGGATTTTTGAACGGGCCGGCGGTTACCAGGTGGGCACCCGCCCGGATCTGGCCCCCTATTTAGAGGAACTTTTTGCCGATGATACCACCGGTAAACTATCATCGGCCGCCCTGGAAACCCTGGCGATCATTGCCTACCGTCAACCGATAATTCGCGTGGAAATAGAATCAATTCGGGGAGTAAAATGTGATCATGTTTTAGATAACCTTCTCCGGCGAAAACTTATTCGAATTACCGGGAGGAAACCGGGGCCCGGCCGGCCTTTTATCTATCGGACTACCCCCGAATTCTTAAAATATTTTGGTTTACCGGATCTCTCCTCCTTGCCGCCTCTTGAGAGCCCTACTTATAATAAAACCGAAAAGGAAGAGGTGCAGAATTCGGAGGAGCCGGTCGAAAGGATTTAGCCGGCGCATCCTGTTAGGGTTCTTCCCCGGCCTGAATATAGCTGTTTTTAATAGAATAGTTGGGCAAATTAAAACCGCTGGGGCTGGACCGGGCGGTTTTAATTTGCCCTGTTCTGGCCTGCTCTTGGGGGCGCCGCGATGGGCCGGGGAGGATGAATAAATGGCGGCAGGTCTCTGGTTGCTTACCGTTGTATTGCTTCTTTCTGCCTTCTACTACTTGTGGCCGCTACGCATATTTATCCGGTACCTTAGGAAAAATAGTAACGCAAAATTTAAGGTGTACCTATTGATTGGGAGCCGGAGGATCCGGCTTGGGATGGCTCCAGGCGGGGGTGGGGGGGCGGCATTAAACCAGGATCTTTTCAGAAAACTGGCCGGTGAAGGGAAAAAATATCGCCGGCAGCTGTACTTTAATCGATTTCTCCTCCGGGTTGAACTGGGGTTTGAAAATCCAGCGATTACCGGGATGGCGATCGGGGGGGGATGGGCACTGGGGGGGAGATTCCTGCCCCTTCTGTTGAAATACTTTCATTTTAGGACCCGGCCCCTGGTTACAATCATCCCCGATTTCCATCATCGCGGTTTAAGGGTCTTATGGGAAGGGGAGCTGGTCGCTCCCTTATGGCTATGGATAAGACTGTGGTCTTTACTAAAAATAAGCAGGAGGTCCTGAGGATGGAAGATCACCCGATCGAAGGTTTAATGAAAACTGCCATGGAGAATTTGAAAGAGATGGTAGATGTAAATAAAATTGTGGGGGATGCTGTCGAGACACCCGATGGTAACGTTATTATCCCTATCTCCCGGGTGGCCTTCGGATTTGCTGCCGGGGGCACCGAGTTTGAAAACCAGGAGGAGGGCCGTGGAGCGCCGGCAAACAGTTCCCGACCAGATCTTCCCTTTGGCGGTGGCAGCGGGGGGGGAATCTCGGTTCAGCCGGTGGCTTTTTTAGTGGTTGGCCAGGGGCAGGTTAGGCTGTTGCCGGTACACCACCATGCCATGTTGGACCGGTTAATCGATTTGGCGCCCCAGCTAATCGACCAGGTGCGGGGCATGTTTGAACGGGATCGGGTTGCCAGCGATGAACTTTACTAGAAAACCTTTGATTATTCATAAATAGACCCGGTATAGAATAACAATAAAGCATACCAATTCCAGCCGCCGGCACAGGGGTTGTCTCTATGATTAAATATTTAACCGGTGCGGTTGTTTTGATCCTGATCCTAGCCCTGGGGATGGTTGGGTCCTTGAAAGTCGGGGCGCAGGAACTGGAGATTAGCGCTGAATCCGCCATCCTGATGGATCGGGAGTCCGGCCGGGTGCTTTGGGAAAAAGATGCCCACCGGGCCCTACCCATGGCCAGCGTTACAAAGATCATGACCGCGTTGCTGGCACTGGAGTTGGGAGAGCGCCGGGAGTCGGTGGTGATTAGCCGGGAGGCGGCCCATACCGGGGGCTCTTCAATCTGGCTGGAGGCGGGTGAGATTAAAACCCTGGAGGAACTACTTTATGGCCTAATGCTCTGCTCGGGTAACGACGCGGCGGTAGCGATCGCCGAACAGCTGGCGGGCACGGTAGAAAACTTTGCCCTGCTGATGAACTGGCGGGCGCGGCAACTGGGGGCGGTCAATAGCTCTTTTATTAACCCCCACGGTTTACCCGATGAGCGCCATTATAGCACAGCCTACGATTTGGCCCTGATCTCCTGCCAGGCCCTGAAGAACCCCTTGTTTCGGGATATTATCTCCACGGATTGCTGGGTTATTACCTGTCCGCATAATGACGAGGGGCGATTTCTAAATAATCAAAATCGACTACTTAAGCTCTACCCCGGGGGCGACGGGATTAAAACCGGATGGACTAAAAAGGCCGGATCATGTTTTGCCGGTTCGGCCACTAAAAGCAATTGGCAGCTAGTGACGGTAGTTCTAGATGCCCCCCGGATGTGGGAAGATACTATCAGTTTGCTGGATTACGGTTATCGTACCTATACCAGGGAAAAAATAATTTCGGCCGGGCAGGTGCTAGCCTATGTTCCGACGGATTATAAATCTGGATATATCCAGGCAGTGGCGGAAAAGGATTTTTACCTCCCCCTCCGGCCCGGTGAAGGAGAAGGGTTACAGTACAAATGGCGGTTAATAGATCTTCATCGCCCCTCCTCCGGGGGGCGGCTAGGAAAGGTGGAAATATATTTAGATGGCCTACTCCTGGGATCGGTGCAGTTAAAGGCCGGTCTTAATATTAAAACGCAATCGTTCTGGAGCCAGTTTGTTCGGCTGTCTCTTAGGCTGCTGGGAGGCTAATCCAAGTTTTTATTATTGCGGGAAAGGGGTCTGTAATACTTGATCGGTTATCTTTGGGCGGCGATGATCTGTATTAGCATACTGGTAGCCGGTCTAACAGGAAAGATCGCAGTAATAACACCCAGTATTTTTTCGGCGGCAGAACAGGCGGTAACACTTGTAATTGGATTAATTAGCGTGATGACCTTCTGGTTGGGCATAATGAAGCTGGTTGAGCACTCAGGATTAATCGAAATCATTAAGGTGATCCTGCGTCCCGTAGTACGGCTGCTATTTCCATCGATACCCCGCCACCATCCGGCGATGAATGCGATCCTGATGAATATGAGTGCCAACCTACTGGGAATGGGAAACGCTGCTACCCCCTTTGGCATCAAGGCCATGGAAGAGATGCAGGAGCTAAATCTGCACCGGGAGAGGGCTTCAGACGAAATGTGCACCTTTCTGGCTTTGAATACCTCCAGCCTAAGCCTGCTCCCGACTACCGTTATCGGTTTACGGGCGGCCGCCGGTTCATTAAATCCGACCGAAATTGTTGGCACGACCCTGCTGGCCTCGGCCTGTTCTTGCCTGGCGGCATTGGCGGCGGACCGCCTCCTCCGCCGGTGGGGTAAATTCTGATGATTGCCCACCTGGTTGACCTGGTGTCCCAATGGGTTATCCCGATTTTAATTGGGACGGTGATCCTTCTGGCCCTCCGGCGTAAAACAAACATCTTTGATCTTTTCGTGGAGGGAGCGAAGGAGGGAGTTGGAATGGCTCTCCGGCTCATACCGTTCCTAGTAGGAATCCTGGTGGCGATCGGGCTTTTCCGCGATTCCGGGGCACTGGAGCTACTGATCGGCGGGCTCTCCCCGTTGCTAGCGAAACTTAACCTCCCCCCGGAAATCATTCCGCTGGCGGTTATGCGCCCTATCTCCGGCAGCGGCGCCCTGGCTATTACCGCCGAAATAATCCAGCGTGACGGGCCCGACTCATACTTGGGCCGCCTCGCTTCAACCATGCAGGGCAGCACCGATACGACCCTTTTCGTTTTAACCGTCTATTTTGGGTCGGTCATGATTAAAAAATCCCGCCACGCTCTATTTGCCGGGTTGATCGGGGATTTTTGTGGAATTATCGCCTCAGCCCTTATTTGCGGGGCGGTATTTAGGTAAAGGGGTGTAAAATTATCTCCGGCAGGGGGATTACGCAATGAGCCGGTTGATCGTGGTTGGAGGCGGTTGGGCCGGGTGCTCAGCAGCGCTGGCAGCCGCCAAAAAAGGGTTGCCGGTAACTCTGGTTGAAAGAACAGATCGACTTTTGGGTTCGGGCCTGGTGGGTGGGATCATGCGCAACAACGGACGATTTACCGCCGCCGAAGAGCTGAAGTTGATGGGTGGAGGGGATCTGGTGGAGCTGACCGATACCCTCTCCCGGCATGCTAATTTAAATTTTCCCGGGCACCGGCATGCCTGGCTATATGATATTGAGCGGATCGAAGGGGCGGTAATCCGACTATTAAAAAAATGGTCGGTAAAAGTTTGTTACAAAAAGAGAGCGGTGGAGGTGGAGTTGGCCGGCCGAAGGATAGCAGCGATAAGGTTGGCGGATGGGGGAACAATAAAGGGAGAGATCTTTATCGATGCCAGCGGTACCGCCGGGCCGATGGCCCACTGTCGCCGATTTGGAAACGGTTGCAGCATGTGTATCTTCCGTTGTCCGTCCTTCGGTTCCCGGGTAAGCATCGCGATTAAAGCCGGGCTTAAAGAGAGGATGCTCAGAAGAGAAGATCAGCAGCCCGGTTTTTTTAGCGGTTCCTGTGAATTGGAACCCGGTTCCTTGGACCGGCGGTTGCTTTCCGAGGTGAGGAAGAAGGGGGCGGTAGTCCTACCGGTACCACCGGGGCTATGGCCCGGGGGTCCGGGGAGATCCCTACTAAAAGCTAAGGTCTGTCGCCAGTATACCCGGCAAGAATACGCCGACAACCTAGTTCTGCTCGATACCGGCCCGATTAAAATAATGGCCCCATATTTTAGCCTGCGCAAGTTGCGCCGTCTTGATGGTCTCCGGGAGGCGGTCTATAGGGATCCATTGGCCGGGGGTATAGGAAACTCGATCCGGTTTACCTCTTCCATTGCAGTCGAAGCTGACCTGCTGGTGCCCCCTTTTTCAAACCTGTTGGCAGCCGGTGAGAGGGCCGGTTTAATGGTTGGCCATACGGAGGCGATGGTTACCGGCACCCTGGCCGGCTACAACGCCTGGCGGTTAACGCGGGGGGAGAAGCCGTTAAGCCTGCCGGGAGACACCGCCTGCGGGGAGCTGATTGCCTTTGGGCGGGAAGTTATGACCGGCCCGGAGGAGGGCCGGGAGATGTATACCCTCTCCGGGGGAACCCTTTGGAAAAACCTGCTCCGTAAAGGTCTCTACTCCACCGATCCGGCTGAATTAAGACCGCGCCTGCAGAAAGCTGGCCTACTGTCGCTATTTACCCACATGAGTTAAGGGGACGGAGGCTTTTACTCATGAGTTAAGGGGACGGAGGCTTTTACTCATTGCTATAATTGTTATAATAAAAGTGAAATCCTGGGAAAAGGAGAGCGAGCGCGCTTGCGTATAACCAAATTTTTGGCCCGAGCGGGGGTGGCCTCCCGTCGGAAAGCGGATCAACTGATTGCCGGTAACCGGGTAAAAATTAACGGGGTTATTGTTACAAAACCTTTTACCCGGGTTAATCCCGGAGATAAGGTAACGGTAGACGGGACCAGGGTATTTAGGCCGGAGCCTAAAGCCTATCTTTTATTGGACAAGCCCCCCGGTTATCTATCTACTGTAAGTGATCCCCATGGTCGCAAGACGGTTATGCATCTGCTGCCTGATAGGGAGACCAGGCTTTACCCGGCAGGACGTCTGGATGCGGATTCGGAGGGGCTGTTATTGATGACTAATGATGGCGAACTGGCCTATCGGTTAACTCACCCCCGGTTCCAAGTTCCCAAAACCTACCGGGTTTTGGTGGAGGGGGTTCCTACCGGAGAAAAATTAAAGCAAATGCGCAGCGGCTTAGAGTTGGAGGGCACGCTTACCGCTCCGGCAAAGGTTAAACTGCTTAAACCCGGAGGGTCCCGGCGCTCCTGGCTGGAGATTACAATTCACGAGGGACGAAAAAGACAGGTTAAAAAAATGTGTGCCTCTATTGGGCACCCGGTTATTAAACTACGGCGAACAAAATTTGCCCTATTGACCGCCCGCGGGCTTCGGGTGGGGCACTATCGGCGGTTAACCGTTTCCGAAATAAAGCAGCTTTATCGCCTGGTGGGTCTCCCGGGCTAGGTAACTAATCGCTGTAACTTATAACAACCGTGGCAAATAGTTCCTTGCATTATCAACAGGTATAAAATATAATGCAGTTAACGCTAGCCCTTGCAGGTGCTGTCGTTTAGTTAATAGGGAAACAGGTGCAAATCCTGTGCGGTCGCGCCACTGTAACCGGGATCCGGGGCCGGTTAACCACTCTGCCCGAAGGGCGGGGGAAGGGGGCCTCGGGGATGAATGGGAGCCAGGAAACCTGCCTGCAGGCAACGTACTTACCCTTCGCGAAATAAAAAGGAGGTGCGTCTATAATGAGATACGGGTTCGGTCCGGGTTCATGACCGGGCTTTTTTATTTTTCAGCTACTAGACCCGGCTCCCCGGTAAAGAGGTACCTATGGTTAAATATGTAAAAAGGAGAGTAAACAATGAACAGGAACAGAATATTTTTGGCCGCCTGGCTGCTGATCATACTGTTGTCAATTATTGCTACCGGCTGTAATAGTGATTCTTCTCTACCGCAGACGGTAGAGGATGATTTGGGGCAAGAGATTACCCTGGCAAAACCTCCAGAGCGGATAATTTCTCTAATGCCCAGTAAGACGGAGAAACTTTTCGCCCTGGGACTAGGTGATAAAGTGGTTGGGATAACTGATCTATGCAATTATCCAGAGGAGCTATTGAAAGAAAATATTGAGAGAGTAGGCGATGCGTTTAATTTAAGCCTGGAAAATATTGTAGCCCTGGAGCCTGATTTAATCGTTGCCAACTGGCTTCCAGAAGGGATGGTTGGACAGTTAGATTCACTGGGCATTCCGGTGTTTTTAACCGCTCCGGTCGGGATAGAGGATACCTTACGTAGTATTGAAGGGCTAGGCAGGTTAACCGGCAAACTGCCGGAGGCGGAGAGGCTGGTCGCCGGGCTTAAGGAACAGATCGTTGGAGTAACTGCCGCCATTGAGAGGAGAGAGCCGGCGGAGAGACCGAGGGTGCTCTGTCTCCTGGATGAGGGGCTGTTTGTGGCCGGGAGGGAAACCTTACAAGATGAGCTGATTACCCTGGCCGGTGGAATAAACGTTGTTGAAGAGAGCGGTTGGATAGAGCTTAGCGAAGAAGCGTTGCTGTTACTTGATCCCGATGTAATATTGTATACCTTTCCCGGGGGTGAGCAGGTACTGACCCGGCTTGAATGGCAGGGGTTGCATAGTATCCAGCAGGGAAAGGTTTATAAGCTTGATGAGGATCTCTGTTCGCGAACCGGTCCCCGGTTGGTAGAGGGGTTGAAGGAGATCTACAGTTTCCTTTATCCCGAAAATTAATAAAGGAGTACTTATGCGGGGCAAGAAGTTAACCTTACTTTTTATACTGGCCGGTCTTTGCCTACTTATGATGTTTTTTTCGATCGGGATCGGGGCGGTGCCTATCGCCCCCCAAAAAACGGTACAGGTGCTAATTAAGCATTGTACTCATCCTCCGTTATCGGTGCCGGTTGATACGACAGGGGCGATAATCTGGCAGCTTCGCTTGCCCCGCATTATACTGGGGTTTTTGGTGGGGGCCTCCCTGGCGGTGGCCGGGACATCGTTTCAAGGCCTGCTCCGAAATCCCCTGGCCGATCCCTATACCCTGGGTGTCTCCAGCGGGGCTGCCCTGGGGGCTACCGCCGCCATGCTGTTTATTCCGCAGGGGAGTATAAGTTTATCCTTTTCTATTCCCCTTTTCGGATTTGCCGGAGGCTTACTGGCTTTATTAATTGTTTACCGCCTGGGTAGGGTCGGCGGCCGCCTACCGGTAGTCACCGTCCTGCTGGCGGGGGTGATCATTAGCTCGTTTTTCTCCGCCTTAATTTCGCTAGGGATGATCTTTGCGGGCCAACAACTTCGCAGTATCTACTTCTGGCTGGCCGGCGGCCTGGCTTTAAAGGGATGGCCGTACGTGGTCTTAATTATTCCATACTTTATAGTCGGCTTGTTAGTACTCCTATACTATGCCGGTGATTTAAATATAATTTTGCTTGGTGAGGAGAGCGCCCTTAGCTCGGGGGTAGAGGTGGAGAAGGTAAAAAAGGTAGTGCTGGTTGCAGCCTCCTTGGTGACTGCCGGGGCGGTCTCGGTTAGCGGTATGATCGGTTTTGTGGGGTTAATTGTACCCCATGCCATGCGAATAATAATGGGCCCCGATCACCGCCTGCTGCTTCCGGCGGCGGCTTTGGGAGGGGGGCTCTTCCTGGTGGCGGTAGATACCGCCGCCCGGACTGTGCTCGCCCCGGTGGAGATACCGGTGGGAATCGTTACCGCATTTTTAGGAGCCCCTTTCTTTATTATATTGCTGCGGCGTTACCGTGATCAATACCGGTTTTAAGGCAGGTGAGAGGATGGCCGTTGGCATTAAGATCCGTGAACTCTGTTTTAGTTACGGTTCCCAAGAGGTACTTAGTGAAATAAATATGGTGGTAAAGCCGGGAGATTTTATTGGGATAGTAGGGCCAAACGGCAGCGGCAAATCAACCTTACTTAAAAATATGGCCGCCCTATTGCGCCCCACCCGGGGGGCGATAGAGATTAACTCAACTGGAATTGAAGATTATAAGCGGTTGGAACTGGCCCGGCTAATAGCCCTGGTCGGCCAGGATCAACAGCCTGGTTTTAATTTTCAAGTTGAAGAGGTGGTTTATACCGGTAGATATCCCTACAAAGAAAGGTTCCGTCCACCGGCAGGGGTGGATCGGCAGGCGGTGGAGCGGGCGATGTACCTGACCGGTTGCTACCACTTAAAAGATCGGGATCTCTTCTCTCTGAGCGGCGGAGAACGCCAGCGGGTCTTCCTGGCCCGGGCACTGGCCCAGGAAACACCGGTATTATTGCTAGATGAACCGACTGCATTTTTAGATATGGGCTACCAGGTGGAGCTGTTACAGCTTCTACAAGGGCTAAATCTAAGGGAAAAATTGACGGTGGTAGCGGTAATGCATGATTTAAACCTGGCCTCCCGCTACAGCCGAAAGCTGGTTATGCTAAATCGGGGAAAGATATTTGCCCGGGGTTCTCCGGAAGAGGTTTTAACCAGGGACCATATTTTAGAGGTATACCGGACGGAGGTGCTCCTTGAACCCCACCCGATGGGGGGCCCCCCCCAGATAATTCCTATCTCTCCGCCAACCGGCAGGAAAGGCCGTGAGCGGGGCAGAAAGATTCACGTTATCGGAGGAGGAGGCAGCGCCACCGGGATCATTAACCAGCTGTTTCTAAAAGGGTTGACCCCTTCGGCCGGGGTTCTAAGTATTGGGGATAGTGATTGGGTTACCGCCCGTCGGTTGGGGTTAGAGATGGTGGAAGAGTCACCATTCTCACCGATTGGCCTGGAGCAGCACCGGAAAAACCTGGGCCTGGTGGCCGACGCTTCATTGGTGGTGCTCGCCCCCCTCTTCCTGGGGCCGGGCAACCTGTTAAATATTGAGGCGGCTCTATGGGGCCTGGAGGAGGGCAAAACGGTACTGGTCTTGGAACCTTCTTCAGCTGGGCGGCGGGATTTTACTGGGGGGCCGGGGGGGAAACTTTATCAACGTTTGGTGGAAGGTGGAGCCCTACTCATGGAGCAGTTTGATTTAGAGAAGATCGATGCCTTACTGGCAACCGGAGCGGGTTAATTTATTTCGATCTGAAAAAAATGCAGGATTTTGCAACTACTTATCGAATTTAGCCTAAGGCTTAAAAGGCTGTTTATTTAAGATAAACGGAAGATTCTATATAAATTAGGAGTTAGGGGAAATGGAGATGCAGATCACGCAGGCCCATCCCAGGCATTTGGAAACAGGTATCGTCGGTGATGGGGTAAAAAAAGAAAAAATGGCGGAACAGCCGGCTAAAATAAGGGTACGCATTCGTTTTGATTACCGGGGTACACCCCGGCCGGCCCGGTTTTTTTTCGGGGGAAAGGGAACCAAAGAGGTGGCTGAGGAGCGCCGGGAACAACAGGCTACCATGTGGAGGAATGTTCCCCTACAGGGGATCCGGGTGGAAGATATCGCCTTCCTGGAACTATATTCGGTATATGAAGATGAGGAGGAGGGTGAGATTACCTATGCCCCGCTGGAGCTATTAATATCCCTTGATTCCCTGGAAGACAGCCTGCAGTTCATCAGCCGTGATGAATTTAAATGCTTGGAGGTTATTGAACCAGATCGAGTTAATTTAACCGGCCGTGAATTGGAACGGATTCTTTACCGGTTTAGTGTGACTCTTCAGCACAAACTGCAAGAAAGGGAGGATGTTTAGCAGGGCGGGCTGGGAAGTGTATAAAATTTCCCCCTTAACATAAAATTTAGCGGGGGAAAAAGATGAATCGATGGCAACGCTGGTTTTATAACCTTTCATCGGGGGTGGAGCGGTTTTTATGGGGCTCCCTGCTCTTGCTGTTAATTCTTACCATGGCTGGACAGGCTTTACTGGGCCTGGAGATGGGACGCCGTTTGCTAAACCCGGTTGAATCGTTGGAAGGTATACCCTGGCCCCCGGAGCCGGGGCCCGATCCGGGTTAGGATATTTATCCCGGCTGTTGGGGGAACTTGGAGCCATAGGTGTACTGAAGGGGTTGGAAAAAGATGACTTTGGTTAGAGGGATCAGGGGAGCAATTACCGTCCCGGCTAATGATGACGGCGAAATTATTAAAGCTACCCAGCTACTCTTGAAGAAAATGATGGAAGCAAATTGCTTGGAAATAGATAATTTGGCTGCAGTCTTATTTTCATCTACTGTCGACCTTAACCGGGCCTTTCCGGCCCGGGCAGCCCGAATGTTGGGATGGAAGCATGTCCCCTTGATGTGCCAGGTGGAAATAGATGTTCCCGGGGCCCTGCCGCGCTGTATCCGAGTGCTGATGCTGGTTAACACCGAGCTAAAGCCGGAGGAGGTGCGGCATATCTATTTAGGGGAGGCCCGGCTATTAAGAGAAGATCTTTTGGCGGACGGGCAATAGAGTGGATTTTTGCTGACAGGTTTAAATATTTCTTTTAATAATAATTTAAAAAGGGAATTTTTACTTTTACCTCGAAATTACTATTATGAAACCAGACAGAAAGATTACAATTGCTATTGACGGGCCGGCGGGGGCCGGGAAAAGTACGGTGGCCCGGGAGGTAGCCCGACGGCTGGATTTAAAATATCTTGATACGGGAGCCATGTACCGAGCAGTTACCCTGAAGGTTATACGGGCTCAGCTTGCCCTAGATGAACCGGGAGAGCTGGAAGCTCTCCTAGGGGAAATAAAAATAGAATTTGGTACCGGGGAAGGCGACGGCAAGGTCTTTTTGAACGGGGAGGATGTTACCGCTGAGATTCGGGGGGTGCCGGTAAATAAAAGGGTTTCCGAAGTCTCATCTATCTCCATGGTTCGAAAAAAGATGGTTGCCCTACAACGAGAGATTGCCGTCCGTTCCCGGGGCATAGTGGTGGAGGGTCGCGATATCTGTTCCCGGGTGCTTCCGGAGGCAGATTTCAAGTTTTACCTTGAGGCCCGGCTCTCCGAAAGGGCGCTCCGACGTTGGAAAGAACAGGTGGCCGGTGGGATGAAGGTATCGCTTGGGCAGGTTCAGGATGCTATTAAGATGCGCGACAGTATTGATTCCCAACGACGGGATTCGCCGCTGACAGTTGCTCCCGGGGTAACGGTAATCGATACGACAGAACTAAGTTTGGAAGCGGTTATCAATAAGGTGTTGAGCATAGTTAATGTTGGTGGGACGGCGGTGGAGGGGGAGTAAGGGTGGTTTATCGCCTGGGACATCTGTTATTTAGTTGTTACTTTAAGTTGGTTTATCGGTGGCAAATATTTGGTCTGGAAAACATTCCTGCATCAGGGCCCTTCATTATCTGCTCCAATCATATCAGCTGGTTTGATCCCCCCTTGATCGGATGCTCGATACCTCCTAAGTTAATGGTCTATTTTATGGCCAAGCAAGAGCTTTTCAAAAACTTTATTTTTGGGGCCATACTAAAAAAAATAGGGGCTTTCCCGATTGATCGTAATAAAGTAGATTATGCGGCAATCCGCACATCTTTTCAATTGTTGGCCGAGGGTAAGGTGATCTGCCTGTTTCCAGAGGGGACCAGGAGCAAAAGCGGGCGGCTACAGCCGGCCCACCCCGGCGCGGCCATGATTGCCGCCCGTAGTAAGGCGCCGGTTTTGCCGGTGGCAATTACCGGGCCGTACCGCCCGGGGAGGCCCCTGCTGGTAAATTTTGGCCCTGTATTCTACTTGCCCAACCTGGAAAGGGGGAATCGTAAGGATAATTTGAAAGCGCATAGTAAAATAATTATGAGCCGGATTGGAGAGCTGTTAATTCCGGATCAGGAAAGGGAGTTACAGCGAGGAAAAATGGAAGCTTGGAATTCCAGGGAGTGAAGGTGTTGGAGATAAAGGTTGGTGAGCATGCCGGTTTTTGCCCCGGGGTTAGGCGGGCGGTAGAAATGGCCCTTAATGAGGCGGCCGGGGGAAAGAAGGTGTGTACATTGGGTCCCCTGGTTCATAACGAATCGGTCGTTCGCTATTTAACCGACCGGGGGATCCGGGTAGTTGAGCATCCAGAACAGGCAGCTGGCGCCACCCTAATTATCCGCAGTCATGGGGTAGCCCCGCAGGTTATAGAGCAGATTAAAAGTCTATCGTTCAACTTTTTAGATGCAACCTGTTCAAGGGTCAAGCGAGTTCAGAAGATGGCTGCCAGGTTAATGGAGGAGGGCGTTAACCTGGTCATATTTGGTGAAAGTAACCATCCCGAGGTGATCGGGATAGCAGGTTGGGCCGGTGGAAAGGCAGCGGTAGTTTCCAGCGTAGAAGAGCTTGAGGCTTTAGATATTGAGCATCCGGCGGCCCTAATCACACAGACCACCGGGAATAGCGCTTTATTTGAGAAAATCAAGGAAGCGTTTTTAACCCGGGTACCTGCGGGCCAGGTATTTAATACTTTATGCCCGGAGGTCACTTTAAGGCAGGAAGAGGCGCGGCAGATAGCAAAAGAGGTAGAGGCAATGATAGTTGTAGGCAGTGCTACCAGTGCCAACACCGGGTCGTTGGTAGAAGAATGCCGGCGCGTTAGGCCAACCTGCCGGGTGGTCGACGCCGGGGAGTTAAAGGGTGAGCTTTTGCGCCGATATAGGTCAGTCGGGGTAACAGCCGGGGCATCTACTCCCCATTGGACGATTAAGGAGGTTGTTGAAAAAATGGAAAATGAAAATTATGAAGTCGAGAATGAAGAACAATTTGCCTATCAGGATACAGTGAAAACCTTTCTGGTAGGCGAACAGGCCGGGGGGCGGGTAGTCCAGGTTGACTCTGACGAGGTTCTAATTGATATCGGTTACAAGACCGAGGCCATACTACCGCGGTCCGAGGTCCATATGAGCGAGGGGGAGACCCTATCCGATCTCTTTGCGCCGGATACCGAGGTAGAGGTAACTGTTATTGAGAGCGATGAAGAGGAGGGTAAAATAGTAGTCTCCCACCGGCGCTTGGCAAAGGAGAAGCGCTGGAAGGAGCTGGAGGAGTCGCTGGAGAACCAGTCACTGGAAGAAGGCCGGGTTAAGCAGGTTGTTCCTGCCGGTATGGTATTAAGTTTAGGGGCTGGAATTGAGGGTTTTATGCCCGGTTCGCTGGTTGATATTCGGTATGTTCCTGATTTCAAGCCGTTTCTGAACGAAATGGTACAGTTCAAGGTAATCGAGATTAACCGCGAAAAAGACAAAATAATTCTGTCGCGTAAAAAATTAATTGAGGAAGAGGTAGCCCGTAAAAGGGCCGAAACATTAAGCTCCCTAAAGGCGGGAGAGATTATAGAGGGCGTGGTCCGCCGGTTAACCGACTTTGGGGTTTTTGTCGATGTCGGTGGCATTGACGGCCTGGTCCATATTTCGGAGCTTTCCTGGGAACGGGTGGGACATCCCCAGGAGGTATTAAAGGTTGGCGAAGAGATTTCAGTAAAGGTGCTCGATGTAAACCCGGAGCGGGAACGGATCAGCCTTAGCCTGAAGCAGGCCCTGCCCGATCCCTGGACCGGTGTAGAGGAAGATTTTAAAGCAGAGATGATTGTAACAGGTAAAATCACCCGCATTGTTAATTTCGGTGCTTTTGTCGAACTTAAGCCCGGGCTGGAAGGGCTAGTTCACATTTCACAGATTGCCGACTACCACGTTAAGCATCCTTCAGAAGTTTTAACCGAGGGCGAAGAGATTAAGGTTAAAATCCTAGATGTAAAACCGGAGGCCAAGCGGATTAGTCTCAGCGTCAGGGAGGCCAGGGATGCGGAAATGCCCGATAAAAAGGACTCCCATGAAGAAGAGAGTAATTCCGGGGTCACATTAGGGGATGTATTTGGTGATCTTTTTGAAAACAAAGCAGGGGATAAGAATGACGGCGATGAACCGTCGGAAGAGGCCGGGGAGGAAGCAGCTAATCCCCAGGAAGAATAGAGATAAAAGAATCAGGCTGCGTCGTAAAGACGAGCACCTCTTTTTTGCCCAGGGGCAGCGGCCGGGATTTGCCGATTTTACTGATATACATTTTATCCATAACTGCCTGCCCGAACTAAATATTCAAGGGGTGACCATCTGTACCTCCCTTTTAGGGAAAGTACACCGGTCGCCCCTTTTTATTAATGCGGTTACCGGGGGAACCCGGCGTGCCAGCAAAATTAATGCGGATCTGGCCTGGGTGGCCAAAAAAAGCAGCCTCCCGATGGCGGTGGGATCGCAGCTGGTTGCCCTCGACTATCCCCCGGCAATTCCTTCATTTAAGGTGGTCCGGCAGGTTAACCCGGCCGGTGAAATTTGGGCCAATCTGGGAGGGTATGCCACCCCGGAGCAGGCCCGCCGGGCGATCGAGATGGTTAACGCCGACGCCCTACAGATTCACCTAAATGTTCCACAAGAGCTGGCCATGGCGGAGGGGGATACCTCTTTCCGGGGAATTCTAAATAGAATAGCCGAAATAGTAGTCCAGGTGAATGTGCCGGTAATAGTGAAGGAGGTAGGTTTTGGAATCGCCCGGGAAGAGGCCCAGGAACTAAAAAAAATTGGGGTGGCCGCCATCGATGTCGGGGGGAAAGGCGGGACCAATTTTATAAAGATTGAACAGAGCCGGCAAAGCAAGGCGCTTTACCCCAGTTTACAGGATTGGGGGCTACCCACAGCGATTACCCTAATTGAATCCTTAACCGCTACTGGCGGCAAGGTTGATATTTTTGCCGCCGGGGGGATGGCCTCTGCATTAAATATAGCCAAAGCCCTGGCTTTAGGTGCGGCGGGTATAGGTTTGGCCGCCTGGCCAGTCTATATATTATTAAAAGAGGGGCGAACAGCCCTTCTTAGAAAGATCCAAGCCCTGGAGCAGGAATTGCGGGCGATTATGCTCCTGGTTGGTGCCGCCGATATTGCAAAGTTGCAAGAAGTGCCCCTGGTGATTACCGGTTTTACCGCTGAATGGCTCCGGCAGCGAGGGTTAGATCCGGGGGCGAGGGCCCCGTTTTGTCATCCATGTAAGCGATAGAAAACCGAATAATATGGCTAACCTAGGAAAAGATATCAAAAGTAGCTAATCCCACGAGGAGGGGGATAGTTATGCCTACAGGCATGATTATATTGTTGGCCATATCGGTGCTGGTATTTTTAGGATTGGCCCAACGGGTTCTTGATCGTCTGCAGTTAACGGATCGGGCGGCCCTGCTATTTGTTGGGGCGATGATCATCGGGGGGTTTTTACCTGCCCTACCGCTTACATCCAACCTATCTGTAAATATCGGGGGGGCAATCATTCCGCTAATTTTGGTGCTCTACCTGTTTGCCAAGGCAGGGACGCCGGCTGAGAAGAGCCGGGCTGCCTTGGCAATATTGATCACTACGGTAGTAATATACGGTGTTCTAAAGGTATTCCCGGTGGAACCCACCTATGCCTTTCTCTTGGATCCGCTCTATGTGGTGGCTCTGGTAGCGGGGGTGGTCGGTTACCTCTCCGGCCGTTCCCGGCGATCGGCCTTTATGGCCGGTGTGGGGGCGGTTTTGCTCAACGATATTATTACCCGGATTGAGGTACTTTTTACTGGGGGCACCGGGAAGATGGTTATTGGCGGGGCGGGGATATTTGATGCAATCTTGATCTCCGGAATGATCGCCTTGGGCCTGGCGGAGTTAATTGGGGAGATCAGGGAACGATTAGCCGGGGGACCGGATATGGAGCGCCCGGAGGCCCTGCTGCATGGTTTGCGTGGTTCCGAGGAGGAGGGGGATGAACATGAAGAACCGGGGCGGTAGCCGGCGACAGGAGATAGTGATCAACCCAGATCGAGCGGGTAGATTCCGCTCGCTGTCGGCTATGCCGATACTGCCGGTGTTATTATTATCCCTGTTGATAACCGTCGGCCTGGCGGTATTGCCGGTTTCGCCGGCAAGGGCTACCGGTACCGACTATTTTGATCTGCAACATCGGGATGAGCGAACGACCGGCTATTTTTCGATTAAGGATGAGGCTACCGGCCGGGTTATTTTAACCACTGCGCGGGTATTGCATGAGGGGGACCAATATATTGATAGTGGAAATGAATGTTACCTGGTCACCCGGATTGAGCAGGATACGGCCTGGGCCAGAATTAGGCGGGGAGAGGAGGGGGGAGAAACCCTGGAGGGGCAGGCCGGGGGTACAGGGACCGCAATCCCGGAGCGGCAAGAAAAGGAAGCGGTTGGCATCTACCATTCCCATGGGGCCGAATCTTATGTCCCCAGCGATGGTACCGATAGTAATGATACCGGGGGTGGGATAATTGAGGTGGGCCGCTCCTTCCAGGAGGCCCTGCGAAATAGGGGCATCACGGTAAAACATGTGCAGGAAACCCATGTTCCCCATGATGCGGGGGCCTATAATCGTTCCCGCCGAACGGCGATCAATTTGGTGGAGGATAACCTGGATGCAATCTTTGATGTTCACCGGGACGCGGTTCCCGCAGAGGCCTACGACCGGGATATCGATGGACGGGAATTGGTCCAAATTATGATGGTGATCGGTCGCCAGAATCAGAACATGGGCAACAATAAATCCTTTGCCGAAGGGTTAAAACAGGTGGCCGATTCAAACCATCCGGGTTTAATTAAGGGGATCCTGCTTGCCCATGGAAACTATAACCAGGATCTTTCGCCCCGCTCCATCCTGCTGGAGGTAGGTGGCCACGAAAATTCGCGGCGCCAGGCCGAGCAGTCAATTGCTTTATTTGCTGATGTAGTCGATACCTACCTTTATGCTCAACAGGGCCGGGCTAGGGGGGGCGGTATTGCTTTCCAGGGTACCCTGAAGCTGCTTATTGCCCTATTGCTGGCGCTATTTATTTACATGTTAATCTCCGCCGGTAGCTGGAAAGAAATGAAAAGAAAGGTATTCTCTTTTTTCCAGCGCGAATTTGCCGATTTGGGGCGGGGCTTTAAAGGAAAAATCAAACCGGAAGATGATGAACCGGATTCGTAATAACAGTTAAAGGGTGGATATGGAAAAATATACTGCCGCTACCTCCCTGGGAATCGCCTTCGGAGTAATTACAAGGTATTTGGTTCTACGTTCCGACTACCGTCAGTACCCCGGGTATCCGCATGGCTATATCACTCACCTCTCCCTGGGCCTGATTGCGGCGGTTTTAGGTGCGCTGGCTATCCCAGCATTAGCTGAGAAGGAATTTACTGCAGTTACCTTCCTATCGCTGGCGGCTACCCAGTTTCGGGATGTTCGGGAGATGGAACGTAAAACACTGGCCGGCCTTGATTTAACCAACCTGGTATCCCGCGGGCCTGACTATATCGAGGATATATCCCGTATTTTTGAAGCCCGCAACTATCTGGTTATGCTTATCGCCCTATTGGTCGGCGGGGTGGCCTACTATACCCATTATGCAATCGCCTTGGTAAGCGGAGGGTTGGCCCTGATCGGGGCCCGCTATTTAATGCACGGCCGGGTTGTTGGCCAGGTGGCCCAGGTGCGGCCGGGCAAGGTTCATTTTGAAGGACCCAATCTATTTGTAGAAGATATTCATATGATGAACCTGGCTCGGGAAGAGGTCCGCCAGCAGGTAAAAAAGAGGGGGCTAGGGGTTATATTGGAACCCTTCGACGATGATGCTCGTGCTATCCTGGGAAATAGTGGCCAGCGGATGGCGATTGCCCATGATGCTTCAGTACAGCTGGGGATTTATAAAGATGTCGACACCGCCGAATTTACACCGCTTCTAAGGCGGGATCTGGATACGGGGCGGGTGGCGATGATTATTTTACCCCTGGAGATGGATCTGGAATGTCTGCTGCTGGCTATAACCCGGGTGCCCGTTTTGGAAAGTGCTATCAACCGGCCGTTAAAGTCACGGGCCGGTTACCGGGCAGCCGATTAGCGGCGGGGGGGGGAAGGTGGGGTAGGCCGGTTGGCAGTTTCAATAAACAAGCTTATTTTGGCGGTAGTTACCTTGAACCATGACCTGGTAAGCGGTGGTGGCGCCCCGGTTTTCCTGGCCGAGGATCAGGCCGAACTTGATCGGATCTCGACCTACCTCTCCCGGATTACCGGCGGGGTAACCCATGATTTAGAGAATGGCGTCTACATTGTAGTCCGGCATTAAATGGTTATACCTTCTGATGGCGATGCACCGGTAAAGTTGGCCCTTAAAACCCTAGGTTCGCTGGACGGTGTGCTTAAAAATCCCGGCAAAAGGCTGTTAATTTTTCAGTGCTACGGTGGGACCCACTCCTCAGTAACCGCCGCCTCTATCTACCTTAATCTTCTTCCCCGAGATCGGGTACCGACCAACCGGGAGCTGCTCCGGTTGCCCTATTTTGACCGGGTTAATAATGACGAGGTCGGACCGTTACGTTTTATGGGGCGGGATCGTCATGGCGCCAGTGTCTATATACTAGGCAGCCGGCAATGGAGAAAGGAGATCAAAATTTTGCTGCAAGAAATATTGTTGCTATTACCGGTGCCCTCGGCTGGGGTAATCTTAATGGGTTGCCTTACCAGGTTAAACTGGCTAGCCCGAATTGGCGGCTTTATCTCCCGCCGGCTGGGCTTAACATCTATCGGACGCCCCCTGGTATGTTACGGGATACGTTTAAACTACCGGCATTTTATTCGCCATGTTGAGCTGTTGGAGAACCGGCCGGAGCTATTCACCTTAATGTCGAATTGACAATTACTCCCCCGCCTAACCTCGTTAACCCGATCCCTTAGCATCCGGTTGCACTAAATTCATGGATCTGGGATAATTAACGCGGTATACTTTGAGTAATTTTCCCAGGAAAGGGGTTCGGCATGGGTGGGGTTCTAATTGGCGGGGTTATCCCCGGCTCCCCGGCTGCGAGAGCCGGGTTTAAAGCTGGAGACCGGTTGTGGAGACTGGGCTGCCAGGCGGAGGGGGATATAATTGATTACCGGATCTGGGAGGCTGATGAACAGCTGACCCTATTGGTGCAAACGGGTAACGGACCCCTGCGCCGGAGGGTTATTCGGAAAGCCCATAATGAGCCGCTGGGGGTACAATTCGATCCTCCGACCATCACCCCCCTCCTCCGTTGCCGCAATCGTTGCCTCTTTTGCTTCATTGACCAAAACCCCAGCGGTCTGCGCAGTTCCCTCTACCTGAAGGATGACGACTACCGCCTCTCATTTCTTCACGGGAACTATATTACCCTTAATCATCTTACCGCTCGGGAACGGGAGCGTATAATAAAACTACAACTATCCCCGCTCTATGTTTCGGTACACTCCACCGATCCGGATATACGCAGCCGGCTCTATCGGAACCGGCAGGCCCGGCGGGGTCTAGATAATTTAAAATTTTTGGTCGGGGCCGGGATTAAGATTCATGCCCAAGTAGTACTCTGTCCCGGCTATAATCTTGGTGAGGAACTGTTAAGGACTGTAAAAGACTTGGAGAATATGGGGGAGGCGCTCTTAAGTGTAGCGGTGGTCCCGGTGGGGCTAACCGCCCACGGCCGCCCCCCGGCGATACTTCGCCGAATAACCCCGGCCGAAGCCGCCGAAATTGTAGAGGGGATCCACCGACTGCAATCGGGGTTTTTGAAAAAGCGGGGGAGCCGGTTTGTATTTTTGTCTGATGAAATATACTACCGGGCCGGCGCCCCCTACCCGGAGCGGGAGCATTATGAGGGATTTCCGCAGCTAGAAAACGGGGTAGGGATGGCTCGCCTTTTTTTAGATGAACTGCCGGCGGTGGAAAGCTCACTGCCAGAGGCCTCCCCCCGCCCGCTTAAGATAACCCTGGTTACCGGAATTGAGGCCGCTCATCTTTTAAAACAGCTGATGCGGCGTCTCACTGCCGTTCGGCAGCTAGAGGCGGGTCTGGCGATTATTGAGAACCGTTTTTTTGGGAAATCGGTGACCGTTGCCGGCCTGCTAACGGGGGAGGATTTGGAAAAGGGTTTGCAGGATCAGACCGCCGGCGAAGCGGTTTTTATCCCCCAGGAGATGCTTCGGGAGGGCGGCGACCTATTCCTGGACGGTTTAACTTGGGGTGAGCTGGAGCAACGCCTGCATACCTCCCTGATTCCGGTCAGGGGGCCCCTACATTTTGCCCGGGAGCTGAAGAGGCTAACCGGGGCCGTCGAGGGAGGGAATTAAATGACGGGTAACTTGGTGGCGATTGTTGGTCGTCCCAATGTGGGGAAATCCACTTTATTTAACCGGCTCACCGCCGGGCGCACGGCGATCGTGGAAAAGGTACCGGGGATTACCCGGGATCGGCTTTACGGCTTGGTGGAGTGGCGTGACCGGCAATTTACCCTTGTTGATACCGGGGGGATTACCTTTGAACGGGAGGAGCCGTTGGCCCACCAGGTCCATCGGCAGGCCGAGATGGCGATCGCCGAGGCGGAGATAATTCTGCTTCTCCTTGATGCCCGGGAGGGGCTTAATCCCCTGGATGAGGAGATAGCCTCTTTTCTACGCCGTAGCGGGAAAGAGATAATACCGGTGGCAAATAAGATCGATACCCAGGATGATCGGCAATTAAAGTATATATTTTTTAGCCTGGGGTTGGGGGAGCCTCACCCGATATCCTCCGCCCATGGCCGGGGGATAGGTGATTTGCTGGATGCTATTTATGACCTGCTTCCGGAGCAGGGGGACCCGATTTATCCCCCCGATTCGATAAAGGTGGCGATAATTGGAAGACCCAATGTGGGCAAGTCTTCCCTGGTTAACACCGTGCTCGGTGAAGAGCGGGTTATCGTTAGTGAAGAGCCGGGAACAACCCGGGAGGCGGTTGATAGCCGGTTTCAGTATAAGGATCGGGACTATATATTAATTGATACGGCCGGTGTAAGAAGGAAGAGTCAGGTCAAGGAGAAGGTGGAGTATTACGGCGTGTTGCGCTCCCTGGGCGCGGTAGATCGTTCGGATATTGCCCTGCTGCTATTGGATGGACCGGAGGGGGTTACCGAGCAGGATGTTAAGCTGGCCGGCTATATTGATCGCGCCGGCAAGGGGCTGGTGCTGGTAGTCAACAAATGGGATCTGATCGATCAAAGGGGCGAGACCCGCCGGGAATTAAAGGAGAGGCTTCGCTCCAAAATTGCCTTTGCCGGGTATGCCCCGGTTGCCTTTATCTCCGCCTTAACTGGGTACCACGTAAAGGAACTCTTCCCTATAATTGACAGGATATGGGGACAGCAGCGAAAACGGTTGCCGACCTCCTGGTTAAACCAGCTTATTTCCGATGCGGTACTGATGACCCCGCCTCCTACAGTCAAGGGACGGCGATTAAAAATTTATTACGCTACCCAGCCCCGGGTTGCCCCCCCTACCTTTGTCCTATTTGTTAATGAACCCCGGTTAATGCATTTTTCGTACCTACGCTACCTGGAAAACCGGCTCCGGGAGGGTTTTGAATATTATGGAACGCCGGTTCGATTTGTTATAAAAAAACGATCAAGGAAAGGAGAATGGTGGTGACCGGTTATCTATCGGTTATTCTTGCTTACCTTTTGGGCTCTATTCCTTTTGGGTACCTGGCCGGCCGCCTGCTCCGGCGGGAGGATATCCGCGATTACGGAAGCGGTAATATCGGGGCCACCAACGTGATGCGCCTGCTAGGTCCCGCCACGGCGCTGCTGGTTCTGGCGCTCGATGTAGGTAAAGGTGCAGCAGCGGTATTGCTGGCCCGCTCTTTAACCGGGCAGGAATACTTTTGGTGGATGGCGGCGTTGGCGGTATTGGTTGGACACTGTTGGCCCCTTTTTTTAGGTTTTAAAGGTGGGAAAGGCACCGCTACTGGCCTGGGTATTCTACTAGTACTGGTAAAGGCACCGATTTGGGGAATAATTCTAATTCTGGCTGGAATAGTGATCGCCTTAACCCGCTATGTTTCCCTGGTCTCCATTACGGCAGCGGTCTCATTTCCGATATTGTTATGGCTGTTTCGCTATGCCCCGGCCTATATTTGTTTTGGGGTAGTTATTGGGGCACTAGTAGTTGTGCGTCACCAGGCCAATATCCGGCGTCTAATAAATGGGACCGAATCCCGGTTGGGTCAAAAAGTCGGTATTTTAAGAAATAAGGGAGGGGGTTCTTCTGAGTGAAGGTAGCGGTTATTGGTGCCGGGGGTTGGGGAACAGCACTGGCTACGGTTCTCTCCGCGAAAGGCTACCAGGTAGATTTATGGGTTAGAAATGTCGAGCTATATAAAACAATTATCCTAAAACGGATTAATGAAACTTACCTGCCCGACATTAAATTGCCCGCACTGATTCGTCCTACGCTGGCTCTGGAGGAGGCCCTCTGGGGGAAAAGTCTGATCATCCTAGCGGTCCCCTCCCATGGGATCCGACAAATTGCTAGGAAGATTGCTGCTTTATTGCCGCGACAAGCCCCAATTGTTAATGTGGCCAAGGGTTTGGAGGATGGTACTTACCAACGTCTCTCCCAGGTGCTCCAGGAGGAGCTACCGGAGGGGCACCACCGGCGACTAGCTGTTCTCTCCGGGCCCAATCATGCCGAGGAGGTCTCCCGGGGTTTACCCTCGGCCACGGTAGTTGCCTCTGCCGCCATCGATACGGCCCGGCAGGTGCAAGAGAGGATGATGGCCCCCAACTTGAGGGTATATACCAGCACCGACTTGGTGGGGGTGGAGTTGGGCGGGGCGCTAAAAAATATTATTGCCCTTGGTGCGGGGATCCTGGATGGATTAGAGATGGGCGACAATATAAAGGCTGCCCTGGTAACCCGGGGCCTGGTAGAGATAACTCGCCTGGGGGTAGCCCTGGGCGCCCGTCCCGCGACATTTTCCGGGCTCTCCGGGGTAGGTGACCTGTTTGCAACCTGTGCCAGCCGGCATAGTCGGAACCGCCGGGTAGGTTACAAGTTAGGGCAGGGAATTCCCCTGGAAAAAATCAAGGAGAGAATGCCGACCGTAGCCGAGGGTATTATCACTACTCGGGCGGCTTATCAGCTTTCCCGGCAGGTTAAGGTTGAGATGCCGATTACCGAAAAGATTTACCAGGCACTCTATCAGGGTAAAGCCCCCCGGGAAGCGGTTCAGGAGTTAATGCTGAGGGAAGCGAAAAAGGAGATGGAAGATATCGGGCCCGGTAACTTCTAGAATACCCTAGGTAATAATATGCTTGCCTGCACATATATATATAATGTTAGATTAGATCTCGATCCTCCCGCAAGGGTGGAAAGGAAAGGAGGGATGAAGCTATGGAGTATGATCTGTTTAATGATCTGGTGGAACGTACCGGGGGCGATATTTATTTAGGTGTGGTCGGCCCGGTCCGAACTGGCAAATCGACCTTTATTCGCAAATTCATGGAGCTATTTGTCTTACCTAAAATAGATGATCCTTTAGAGCTTGAGCGAATCCGTGATGAACTTCCCCAGGGAAGCATGGGAAAAACTATTATGACCACCGAACCCAAGTTTGTACCCGATGAGGCGGTGGAGATCATCGTGGGCGAAAATATATCCATGAACATTAGGATGGTCGATTGTGTAGGATACACCGTAGAGGGTGCCGCCGGGTATGAAGATGAGGAAGGGCCCCGCATGGTTTCCACTCCCTGGTTTGATTACGATATCCCCTTCCAGGAGGCGGCCGAGACGGGCACCCGCAAGGTAATTGAGGATCATTCTACGATCGGAATTGTGGTCACTACGGATGGCACGATTGCCGATATACCCCGGGAAAATTATCAGGAGGCCGAGGAAAGGGTAATTTCGGAGCTGAAGGAGTTGGGAAAACCGTTCGTAGTGCTAATTAACTCCATCCACCCGGGGGCGGAAGAAACTCGGGCCCTTCAAGGTGAACTGGCCGGGCTCTATGATGTGCCGGTTATCCTTTTAAATTGCATGGAACTTAGCCAGGGCGATCTATCCCTAATATTGGAAGAGGCACTTTACGAGTTCCCGGTGCGGGATGTTACCGTGCGGTTGGCTCCCTGGGTAGAGGCGCTGGAGACGGGGCACTGGCTTAAATATAGTTACGATGAAAGTATTGATGAAAATGTGGCAAGTGTAAACCGGGTTCGGGAGGTTAACAGCCTAGTCGAAAAATTTAGGGAGTATTCCTTTATAGAGGAGGCCACCCTAAGCCGAATTGATCTTGGAAAAGGCGAGGTTGAAATAGAGCTTAGACCCCCCGCCGGATTATTTGAGAAGATACTAACTGAATACAGCGGGGAAGAGATAACAGGCGATGGCGACATACTGAGGGTAGTGCGAGACTATTCCTATGCCAAGCGCGAATATGACAAGGTGGCGGAGGCGCTTTACCAGGTTAACGAAGTCGGGTACGGAATAGTACCGCCGGTACTGGAGGAAATGGCCCTGGAAGAGCCGGAAATTATCCGCCAGGGAGGGCGATTCGGGGTAAGGTTGCGGGCCAGCGCCCCCTCATTACATATTGTGCGGGTAGATGTAAAATCGGAATTTGCCCCGGTGGTCGGTTCGGAGCGGCAGAGCGAAGAACTGGTGGGTTATCTCCTGGAAGAATTTGAAGAAAACCCAAAAAAAATATGGGAATCGCAAATATTTGGTAAATCCCTCCATGAGCTGGTTCAGGACGGCATTACCGGGAAATTAGGCAACATGCCCCCCAATGCCCAGGAAAAGCTTCAGGAAACATTGGAGAAAATTGTTAATGAAGGAAGCGGTGGGCTCATAGCGATTATCCTTTAAACATTTGACTGCCAATAAATAACTTAAATACCCCTTTTACAGGGGTATTTAATTACAATTAAACAAAATCGGGCTCGGTTAGTTATAATAGAGTTAAGGCTAGAACAGGGGGGCATCGGTAATGATTAGTAAACAGCTTCTTAAACTGTTGTTTGAAGCGGCCAGTATTCAGCGCTGGAACGATCATATCAGGCCGGAGCATTTTACAGAGTTAGACAAGCAGGCTCATAAAATGGTTTATGCCTATGTTTTAGGAAAAATGGAGGAGACTGACCGCGGTGTTACTATAAATTGGCGAAGTTTAATTGAAGGCGCTCTATTTGAGTTTTTTCACCGGATAGTACTTACCGATATCAAGCCGCCTATTTTTCACAAACTTATGGCGGAGAAGGGAGAGCAATTAAACCGGTGGGTCCTATACAAAATAAGCGATCATATCGCCCCCTTAAGGGGAAATTTTTTACAGCGGATGGTAAACTATTACCGTTCAGCTGATCATTATCTACTGGAGAGAAAAATACTTAGGGCTGCCCACTACCTGGCGACCGACTGGGAGTTTAAAATAATATATCACCTTAATGCCGGTCTCTATGGATTAGAGGAGACCAAGGAGGCTATCAAAAACCAGTTGGAAGAACATTACGATCTGGCCGGTGTACAAAAGATCACCTTGCAAAAAAAGACCAGCCATTTTTTAGACCTGGTGGGCCAGCTACGTTTCCAACAGCGGTGGGCCCAATCGCCACGACTTCCACGGACATCGGTCATGGGTCATATGTTAATTGTGGCTATCTTAGCCTATCTCTGTTCCCTAGAGCTTGATGCCTGCGTACTTAGGAGTTATAACAATTTTTTTGCCGGCCTCTTTCACGATCTGCCTGAGGTAATTACCCGGGATATTGTCTCTCCGGTTAAACAGTCGGTAGCCGGTCTTGAAGAGTTAATTACAGAGATTGAATTATGGCAGATGGAGGCGCGCATCTACCCCCTGCTACCCCCCTCTTGGCACCGGGAGATCAAATACTTTACCGAAAATGTTTTTGAAAGCAAGATTGTCAAAGATGGGGAGGTATGCATTAAGGATTCGGCCGGGATAAACGAGAATTATAACCAGGATTCTTACTCACCCCTGGATGGGGAGATCATCCGGGCCTGTGATCATCTGGCCGCCTATATGGAGACCTACCTTTCGATAACCCACGGCGTCAAATCGCCCCACCTGTATGAAGCCAACCGGGAGTTATTCATGCGCTACCGGGAGAAGGAGATCGCCGGCATTGACTTTGGGCGAATGTTTGCAGAATTTAAAATATAAGGGTGGCAGCACGGTAATAAAAGCCTGTTTTTTAAGGGGAGCGTAAAGAGATGATTAAGGTGCTTGTGATTTTTGGGACCCGTCCGGAAGCAATTAAAATGGCACCGCTGGTAAAAGTTCTTCGGGTCAACCCTAAAATAGAATGCCGGGTATGCATTACCGCTCAGCACCGGCAGATGTTGGATCAGGTCTTGAGCCTTTTCAAAATTAAGCCTGATTACGATCTTAATATTATGGAGAGGGGGCAAGCTCTATCCAATATTACCGTGAAGGCTCTTGGGGGTTTGGAGAATATTATCCAAAAGGTACAGCCGGATCTCGTGCTGGTCCATGGTGATACAACTACCACTTTTGCTGGGGCGCTGGCCGCTTTTTATCACCGGGTGGCGATCGGTCACGTGGAGGCGGGGCTTCGGACAGGGGACAAGTATTCACCGTTCCCAGAGGAGATGAATCGCCAGATGGTAGATTGCCTGGCCGATATGTATTTTACTCCTACGGAAGAAAGCCGTCAAAACCTATTGGCAGAAAATCGGCCGGAGGCGGATATATATGTTACCGGTAACACCGTTATCGATGCCTTGCGTACTACCGTCCGGGCGGGCTACACCCACCCGATTCTCGAATGGTGCCGGGGCAGCCGGTTATTGTTATTAACCAGCCATCGCCGTGAAAACCTGGGTCAACCGATGCGCAATATCTTTCGGGCGGTAAATCGGATTACCCACGAATTTAGCGATGTGAGGGTAGTATACCCGGTACATTTGAACCCCCGGGTGCAGAAGATCGCCGCCGAAATACTCGGTAAGAATAAACAGGTGCGCCTGATTGAACCGTTGGAGGTCTTAGATTTCCATAATTTCATCAATGCTGCCTACTTTATTCTAACGGATAGCGGTGGTATCCAGGAGGAAGCCCCCGGCTTAGGCAAGCCTGTTTTAGTGCTCCGAGATACTACCGAACGGCCGGAGGGTATAGCGGCGGGAACCTTAAAACTGGCCGGCACCGATGAAGAGCAGATTTATCGTCTATCCAAGGAGCTATTAACGGATCCAAAAGCATACCAGAAAATGAGCAAAGCAAGTAACCCCTACGGGGACGGTTACGCCAGTGAGCGGATTGTCAAGGCGATTATCAGGCGTTTTAGTGGGTAGCAAGGCATGCAAAAACCCTTTAACCTCCGAAGGTTAAAGGGTTTTTCACTGGTCGGAGCGACAGGATTTGAACCTGCGACCTCTTGACCCCCAGTCAAGCGCGCTACCAAGCTGCGCCACGCCCCGGCGACAGATCTATTATAAATGATCCGGGGGAAGGAGGCAAGGGAAACAGGCTACAATTGCTAACATGCGCCTAGTAACGGTTAATACGATCCATGCTCACGCCCTGTTTGACAGGGCCAAATCGACATGGTACAATTTTCGTATTTCCATATAACCGGGGGAGCTCAATTTTAGTAATGGAATATAATAAAATGCTATTAAAGCCGGAGGGTGTTA
>JAAZLS010000011.1 GCA_012799185.1 Bacillota bacterium
CACACCCCCAACTTGTGGATGGAAGGGCTTATAGTGGGTGATCTAACCCGGACCGAGGTCGGGCTAGTCTATATTAAAGGGCTGGCCCCCGAGAAGATTGTTGGCGAGGTGCGCTCCCGGATCCGGGGTATTAAGATCGACGGTATCCTGGGGAGCAGCTATATTGAAGATTTTTTACAGGATCAACCCCTGACGATATTTCCCCAGGTATTCAGCACCGAGCGCCCCGACCGGGTGGCCGGGGCGTTGCTGGAGGGGCGGGTGGCGGTACTTACCGATGGGACCCCTTTTGCCTTGGTTGTCCCTAACCATCTACCGGCTATGATCGATGCCCCCGATGATTACTATGAACCCTTTACCCTAGCCTTATTTTTGCGCCTGCTTAGGTATAGTGCTTTCTTTATCTCCGTATTTTTGCCCGGAATATATGTAGCCATTATCAATTTTCATCCAGAGCTATTACCGACCGTGTTGTTTTTACGGATCGCTGCCAGCCGGGAGGGGATCCCCTTTCCGGCGATCGTGGAGGCGATTACTATTGAGCTAATCTTCGAGGTGCTCCGGGAGGCGGGGGTGCGGTTACCGCAGGCGGTGGGATCGGCGATCAGTATTGTCGGTGCCCTGGTATTGGGGGATGCGGCAATTAAGGCGGGCCTGGTTTCGCCGGCGATGGTAATTGTTGTCGCCATGACCGCTATTGCCTCCTTCACCGTGCCGGTTTTTACCCTGGGGATAGCTGCCCGTATCCTGCGTTTCGGGGTAATTGTTTTAGGGGGGATTTTCGGTATGTTTGGGGTCCAACTGGCCCTGATCTTGCTGATGACCCATCTCTGTGCCTTAAGATCTTTCGGCTTGCCCTATCTCTATCCCTTGGCGCCGTTGGTGACCGAGGATATGAAAGATACCCTCTTCCGTTCACCCTGGTGGGCGCAAACCAGGCGGCCCCGGTTGATCGGTTATCGGGAGCCGGGCCGCCAACCCCCCGGTCCCCGTCCGGGAAAACGGACCGGCCCGCGAGGTGAGAAGAGAGATTGATCGGAACTGAGCGCATCTCCGGCCGTCAATTATTGGCCCTAGTCTTCATTTTACATTCCACGGTGGTGATCTCCATTTTACCCTCCATCACTACTGCCGATTCACTACAGGATGCCTGGATCTCTACCCTGGTGGCCCTAGTTCTAGTATCGGTGATTGCCTTCTTTATCACCGGTCTGACGGCCCGCTTTCCGCGGGAAGATATGGTCCAGTTTAGTATCCGCCTACTAGGGCCCTATTTCGGACGGGCGGTGAGTCTGGTTTACCTGTGGCTGTTTCTACAGATCGCTGCCCAGGAGGCCCGGTTTTATGCCGATGTGCTAATCAGCGGTTTCTTAACCGTGACCCCTATCTCCTTTATCATTATCGTTATGGTCTTTGCCTCCGCGGTGGCCGCCATCTGCGGGTTGGAGGTAATCGCCCGAGTGGCTGATCTCCTCTTCGTGTTAATCTTGATTCTGGTCATCTCTACCCTGCTCACCGGCTTACCGAAAGCAGATTTTTCCTTGATTCAACCGGTGCTCTCCCGGGGTTGGGGGCCGGTAGGGCGGGGAGCGGTTGTCCCTACCGCTATGGCGGTTCAGCTGGGATCGATTATGTATCTAACGCCCCATCTGGTGCGGCCCCAGAGGGTCCGGGCCTGGGTCCTGGGGGGGGTAATCCTGGCCTTTGTATCGATGACCCTCTTTTCCCTGGTTACCGTGGCCCAGCTGGGACCTATTGAGACCTCCCGCTCCCTCTTCCCCGTAATTCGTATGGTGCGGTCAGTTCGCATCAGTTCGTTTCTGGACCGGGTAGAGGCGATTACCGTCTTTGCCTGGGGGTTGGGCCTCTTTATCGCGCTATCTACCTATATCACGCTGGGGGCCCGGGGAATGGCCCGGATATTTGATCTCTCTAATTACCGGCCCCTGGTGCCCCCGATGGCGGTAATCTGGGTAGTCTTATCTATCCATATGGCGAAAGATATTTTCCATATGCGGGAGCTGCTGTTATATCGTTATATAGGGCCGATTTTATTAACCCTGCTCTTGGCACCGCTAGTAGTGCTCTGGCTGGCCTGGTTTTTATCTCCGGCAGGTCGAAAGGCAAAAAAAACTGATGAAGGCCGGTAGATATATTTACCTGTTGCCAATGATAATTTTACTTTTAATAACGGGAGGCTGCTGGAACCGCATCGAGCCTGAATCCCTGGCCCTGGTGTTAGGGATCGGCCTTGATTATGATCGGCAGAGGGGGGAATATGAAGCAGTAGCAGAGATTGCTAATCCTGCCGCTCTGGTAGGGGGAGAGGGTGGCAACAGCGGCGGGGCGACGGGGGGGTCAGTTATTGCCTCCGGTAAAGGGAAAAATATCTTTGAGGCCTTACGGCAGATAGAGCCCCATGTTAGCCGAGATCTCTTCTGGGGACATAGTGAAGAGGTAATCATTTCGGAGGTACTGGCCCGGGAGGGAATTCGGCCGCTGCTCGATCTCTATTCTCGGGAACGGCAGACCCGGCTCTCTAATTTTATCTTGGTGGCAGATGATGACCTGAAGGAGATATTACAGACCAAGCTGCCGCTGGAGAGTGAGACCGGGGTCGGGATCAGCCGACAGATCCAGACTGTGCAGGCGACCCAAACGGTAATTCCGTACACCGATATGCGCATGGTGCTGATTGATTATAATCGCCCCGGGAAAGAGGTCTTTATTCCCCGGATTCGGATAAAAAGTGGGGAAACCGGGCAGGAGGGGGGAGAGCAGGAGGGAGGAGGGGCTCCGGGGAACGGTAGCGGTCAGAAGGAAAGAAGCCTGGAGGTGGCCGGCGGGGCCGCCTTCCGCGGTGAGCGCATGGTCGGCTGGATGGAACCGAAGGCTACCCAGGGCTGGCTCTATGCTATGGGCCATATTACGCGGGCGACCGAGATGATTCCCTGTCCCGCGCCTACCTGCAAGCACTACCTGGCGGTGGAGGTGCACCGGGTGTTTAGTCGGCGGGAGGTAGCCCTGGTTGATGGAAAAGTAAAAGTTAAGGTGGAGATGTCGGTAGAGGCCCGGCTTCAGGAGAAAGATTGCGCCTACCCATACGATGAACAATACGAGGAGGGCCTGCATAAATCATTGGCGGAGAGTGTTCGTAAGAAGGTGCGAACAGCGTTAAACCGGGCCCGGGAACTTCGTTCGGATATCTTTGGTTTTGGCAGCTCCCTCCATTGTAAATATCCCCGGGAGTGGAGACAGCTGGAAGATAAATGGGAGGATCATTTTACCCGGATTGAGGTTGAAATTGAGGTAAAGGCTAATATCTTGCGGCCGGGGTTGGTGGTTGATCCCCCCGGCCGCTAATACCCCTTCTATAAATTGAGGTGGAATAACTTGGGCATGCTTCCCTTAGTAGTAATCTTGTTGCTATTGGCGGCGGGAATAGAATCATATTTTCTATGGAAACAGCAACTTAAAAGGGAGATGGGCGTCTCCCTTGGTATTTGGGCGCTAGCTACGGCTTACGCCGCATTAGCGATAAGCCCGGTGGGAGAAAAATATACCCTGGCCTATTTGATTACTGGGGCGTTGGACTATATTTACAGTCTGTTTTCGTAAAGGCCACCTGCGCCGGTTCATTGACGCCCAAGGGACCTTGGGATAGAATTAATTGGTAGAGAAGACCCAAGACAGGGGGACGTTTCCATTGTCCGGTCAACCGGTTGCATATCAAAGGGACCGGAGGGACAGCCTCGGATTGCACTCCTTATCAAAAGTTGCCGAGCCGGGGCTTGATAGGGATTATCTCCTCCCCCTATTTAGAAGGAGGCCTTGATAGATGAACAAATTAACCGATGATCAGGTGGGTCAGCTGGCCCGCCAGGCCAGTTTAGAGGTTGATGCGGAGGAATGTAGGCAGCTGGTTGAACGGCTAAACCGGGAATTAGAGATGCTCCAGCCTTTAACGGAGTTGGACCTTCCGGCTGTAGAGCCTACCTTCTGCGGCGCGGCTCACCCGGCTCCCCGGAGGGAAGATGAGGTTGTTCCCTCTCTTTCTCTTGAACAGGTATTTCAAAATGCTTCTACCCGCGACCGGGATTATTTTAAGGTACCGCAGATTACCAGTTGGGAAGAGTAGCTAGAAAGGGGCGAAGCAATGGAACTATTTGAAATGACCGCCGCCGGTTTAAGTCGGCTTTTACAAACTGAAGAGATAAGTGCGGTGGAGGTAGTCGAGAGTTTTCTGGGCCGGATCGAAAAGGTGGATCCGTATGTAAAAGCCTTTATTACTGTATCGGCAGAGCAGGCTTTGCAGACAGCTGCCGCGGTGGATCGGCAACGGGCCGGTGGCGAAAAGTTACACCCCCTAGCCGGTGTTCCGGTGGCGGTAAAAGATAATATTTGTACAAAGGGGGTCCGGACGACCTGTGCCTCGCGGGCACTGGAAAATTTTATTCCCCCTTACGAGGCGACGGTAATCGCCGCCTTACATCGCTTAGGATTGCCGGTGCTAGGGAAGACCAATTTAGATGAGTTTGCTGCCGGGGCTTCTACTGAAACTTCTGCCTTCTTTATTACCCGCAATCCCTGGGATCGGGAACGGGTGCCCGGGGGCTCCAGCGGAGGCTCGGCGGTGGCGGTAAGTACAGGGATGGCCCCCCTGGCTTTAGGTAGCGATACCGGGGGCTCTATTCGCCAACCGGCTGCCTTTTGTGGGTTAACCGGCCTGCGACCTACCTACGGCCGGGTCTCCCGTTACGGGATGGTGCCCCTGGCCTCCTCGCTGGACCAGGTCGGGCCCCTAGCAATGGATGCAACTGACTGTGCCCTACTACAGGGGGCTATCGCCGGATATGATCTCCTGGATTCTACCAGCCTGCCCGATGAGGTGCCGGACTATGGGGCCCAACTGGAAAAGCCTGTATCGGGTCTGCGCCTGGGGATAATTGCTGAACAGCAAGGGGAGGGTTTCGATCCAGAAATTAATTCCGCTGTTACTCGGGCGGTACGGGTTCTGAAAGAGAACGGGGTTATCGTGGATGAAATATCCCTGCCCCACCAGCGGTATGCCCTGTCGGCTTATCGTTCTTTAGTTAGTGCCGAATTCAGTTCCAGCCTGGGGCGTTTTGACGGGGTGCGCTACGGTCTTTCCCAGCCAGGAGAGAACATTAACCGGATGTTTAGCCAATCCCGGGGTTTAAGTTTTGGGCCGGCGGTGAAGGGACGGATTTTGCTGGGGACCTATATCTTAAGTGCGGCCCAGTATGAGAAATATTATTTACCGGCCGGGAGGGCGCGTACCCTGATTGCCCGGGATTACTCGGAGGCATTCCAGAGATTCGACCTGTTGGTGGGAGCGGTTACCGCTACTCCAGCCTTTAAGATTGGAGCAAAGCGGGGTGACCCGCACCAGATGGCCCTGGCTGATCTATGTTTAGTCGGTAACGCCCTGGCCGGGGTTCCCTCGATCTCCGTTCCCTTTGGTGCGGCCGGTGGCCTGCCGGTTGGGGTACAATTTACCGCCCCTCCCCTGCGGGAGGATATACTGCTACGGGTAGCCTATTTTCTTGAGCAGCACCGGGAATCGGGAACGATCCGTCCCCGGTTATCCTTTTTAGAGGAAGGGGGTGGAGAGTAATGGTTTATGAGGCTGTAATTGGGTTGGAGATTCATGTTGAACTACTGACCCGTTCCAAGATGTTTTGCGGTTGCTCCACCGCCTTTGGCGACAAGCCCAACACCAATACCTGTCCGGTCTGCCTGGGGTTCCCGGGAACCTTGCCGGTTTTGAATCGGCAGGCGGTGGCGTTGGCGGTTAAAGCAGCCCTGGCTTTACAGGGGAAGGTCCAAGAGAAGAGCATATTTGCCCGCAAAAATTATTTTTATCCGGATCTGCCCAAGGCTTATCAGATATCCCAGCATGACCGGCCACTTAGCCGGGGGGGGTTCCTAGAGATCAATTTTCCTGAAGGGCGCCGGCGGGTGCACCTAGAACGGATTCATTTGGAAGAGGAGGCAGGGAAACTAATCCATGCCGGTGATTCTATTTTGGAGGCCGACTATTCGTTCGTGGATTATAACCGGGCCGGGATACCGTTGATGGAGATTGTTACCCTACCCGATCTGCACTCGGGGGAAGAGGCCCGGCTCTTTTTAGAGGAGCTGCGCCTGCTACTGTTATACGTTGGCGTCTCCGACTGCAAGATGGAGGAGGGCTCGCTGCGCTGTGATGCCAATATTTCGCTACGGCCGGCCGGGAGCAGCGAGTTGGGAGTTAAGACAGAGGTCAAAAATATGAACTCTTTCCGGGCGGTGGAACAGGCCCTAGAGAGTGAGGCGCGGCGACAGGAGGAGATACTTTCTGCGGGAGGGCGGGTTATTCCAGCTACCTGCCATTGGGAGGGGGAAGAGCGGAGAACCGTTCCGGTTAGAGAGAAGGGCGCTTCCGCCGATTACCGCTATTTTACGGAACCCGATCTACCGCCCCTAATGCTGGAGGCCTCCCTGGTTGAACAGTTACGAGCTACCCTACCGGAGCTGCCGGCGCAACGCCGGGAGCGCCTGCAAGAGGAGTACGGGTTAGAGGCATCGGAGGCATTGATGATCTCTTCAACTCCCCCCCTGGCTAACTTTTTTGAAGAGGCGGCCAAGCATTACCGGGATTATCGTCACCTGTTTCACTGGATCCAGGGGGATCTGGTCTACCAGCTTCGGGAGACCGGCACCTCCTTGGAGACGGTCTCGCCGGAGTTGCTAATCGAGCTGCTAGAGCTCTTGGATAAAGGGGAAATCAACCGGCCGGTGGCCAAAGAGCTGCTCACCGCAGTGCTAAAGAAGGGAGCCAGCCCCAAAAAGCTGGTGGCATCAAAAAACCTGGGCCGTATCTCCGGGCGGGAGACACTGGAGCCGTTGGTAGCCCAGGTGTTGGATGAGAACCCAGAGGCGATAGAGAGCTTTCTGCAGGGTCGTAAAAAAGCGCTGGCTTTCCTAGTGGGGAAGGTAATGGCGCTGACCCGCGGTCGGGCCGATCCCCAGGAGGTTAGCCAGCTGTTACGGGATAAAATAAAATAGCCTCGGGCTAAATAAATAATATTGATAGCCGCTCCTTCTCCCTTTTTACATCTCCTGTCTTTCGGGGATCGATTTGGTTCGAGAAGAGCGGCTATTTAGTACTGGCAGCTGGTAGTAATCCAGATCCCGGGTATGCTCGGTGGGCATCCACCGGCGAACGTGGCCGGTAAAGAGGGCGGCGATAACGATAGGCACCCAGCTAAAGGTAAAGATTGGGTAAAGGGGAAAATAGCGGAAGGGCCTCCGGGGAAGCCGATCCATCCATAAAGTAAGCAGGGGAAAGATATAGGGTAGGGTCACAAGGGCAATATTTAAAAGGGGGAACCGGGCCTGAACCTGCTGATAGATGGAGGTAAAGGTTAGCAGTTCCGGTTTTAGTAAGGTGATTGGTATAAGTAACCCCCCGGCGGCGATTACAAAGAGCTGCAATAGCCGCAGCCCCCCTTCGATCCGGGCGATATCCCCTTCGAGAATACCCCTAAAAAGCAAGCGGGGAAGGTATAGGAGGGCTACATTTAATTGACCCCGGGCCCAACGCAGCCGTTGTCGGCTGGAGGTGATGAAGGTTAACGGTTTTTCATCGTAGATCCGGGTCTCGGCGGCAAAGCGGGTCCGGTAACCTTCGATCAGGGCCTGGATTGAAAATTCCAGGTCTTCAGTAAGGGTTACCGTGGACCAGCCGATCTTGTTCAGGACCTCTTTCGAGATACACATTCCGGTGCCGGCTAGGCCACAGCTTAACCCCAGGTTATGGCGGGCCAGCAGCACAAACCGGTTGTTCAGCCAAAAGGTTATGCTAAAGGTAGAAGAGATCCAGCTATCGTTCGGGTTTTTGGAATCGATAAAAGATTGAATGATTTTCTCTCCTTCCAATAACCGGTTATTCATTACTTGCAAGAAATTCTTATCGACCAGGTTGTCGGCGTCAAAAAATACGGCCGCATCGTAGTTGTCGGCCTTGCCCCGGGTAAAACCCAACCGCGAGAGGGCATAACTTAACACCTGCCCCTTGCCCCCGCCTCGGTGGTGGGGACTTTCCCAGACGATTGCTCCCTCTTCCCGGGCGACGGCTGCGGTCCGGTCGTTGCAGCGATCGGCGACCACATAGAGGTCATAAAGATGCCTGGGGTAATGGAGGTTGACCAGGTTCTTAACCAGCTTGCCGATGACCCTTTCTTCATTATGGGCGGGGATAATAATAGCAAAGCGCATCTGCGGGGGGTGTTCTTGGCGACACCGGCGGGTAAAAAGTCCTGCTAGGGAGACGGATAGGTAATAGATTCCAAACCAAAATATGAGGTACTGTAAATGTTTAATTATGCTTAGCATCTCTGTTCCTTTAATTTGTTTGTTAAAATTTGGTGCGGGTGAAAAGCGAAACGCGTCATTATCATTTTATACCATAAAATATTAACCGGCAATCTTTTTGGTTTAGATATTAATCTCCTTGCCCTTGCGAAGCAGGAGTTAAAACGGCCCACGTGGAATGTTATAAAGCCAATAAGGCAGGTGAGAATATATGGAAGCACCTGCATATACATCTTATCCCGCGCTGCAAAGGTGATGGGGAAGATCCTCGCGGGGGGTTCGCAGGGCGCTGCCCTGCCGGCATCGCTATTCCAATACTCATAACCGTTTCTGGCCTGTACACCCGTTTAATTTGGCAGCTGTTTCACCCTATCACTTTATAAACGGGGCCAGCGGAGCCAGGGCCTAGTTGCCGGGAAGTGGGAGATGCCATGAAAATCTTACATACAGCCGATCTTCATCTACAAAAAAGCAGTGGCCGCCGGTGGGAGGCCTTCTGTCAACTGGCCGACTTAGCCTGCCGTGAGCAGGTAGGGCTCCTGGTAATCTCTGGTGACCTCTTTGACCGAGAGGTTGATGCCGAACAGTTGCGCCCCTTGATGCGGCAAATATTTAGCCGGGGTAATTTTACCACTATTATTATCCCCGGCAACCATGACCGGGGGGCATTTCGTAGCGGCCTCTATTTCGGGGATCGGGTAAAAATAATCACTGATCTAAATAAGCCGTATGATTGTGGCGCGGCCCTCATTCACGGTTTTCCCTATGAACCCTGTACCGGGGAACAGGTCGCCTACCGGTTGCAGGGTTTAACCGGCCGGCTCTCTCGGCAGGTTCCCAACATCTTGCTTTACCATGGGGAACTACTTGACGCCTTCTTTTCCCGGTGGGAGTGGGGAGAGGAGGGGGAACAGCGCTACATGCCGGTAAAGCTCTCTTTTTTTCAGGGTGTCCCCCTGGATTACGTGCTGGCGGGCCACTTTCATTCCCGGTTTGCAGTATGGCCCCTCCCGGAGGGCGGCTGTTTTGTCTATCCCGGTTCGCCGGTAGCTATTACTAGCCGGGAGAGGGGTCGGCGCAAGGCCAACCTGTTTCAGTTGGGCGAATCCCCCGGGGAGAGATTGCTTTCAACCTTTCACCTGGAAGAGATTAGGTTAGAACTGGAACCGGGGGAAGGGGGCGATCCGGTCACCCGGCTCGCCGAACGCCTGGCGGAGATCCATCCGGCGGCCCGGCTGCTGCTGACAGTCGATGGGTTCATGAACAGCCGTCTTCTAGGAATCAGTGAGGAGGAGCTGGTGGATAGAATTAAACAGGTTGCCGGTGACCGGTTGTACCGAGAGGCGGCATTTTTGTTTCAGGATGTCTCGGCTATCCTAGAAAATAGCCTGTACAAGGCTTTTGTTAAGGAGCTTGAACAGATGGATCATCCTCCGGAGGAGCAGAAAAACCTTCGAGATTTGGTAATCCGGGCCATGGCCGGTGTGGGGCGATGAGGATAAAGGAATTTGCGATCTGGAAATATGGTCCCCTGGCGGGAGCCGGTAAAATGGAGCTGGGAGACCTAAACCTGTTTTTCGGCCCCAATGAGCAAGGTAAGACCCTGATGATCGATGCCTTGGTCAAGATGCTTTTACCGAAAGGTTATCGGGAGTTTGAGGGGAAAATAGACCGGGTCGATGAGCTGCCCGAGGGGTATGTAATCCTTGAAAAAGAGGGTGGGAGAGAAATTAAGCTGCCGGAGGCCGGTAACTTAACCCGGGTTACCGGGTTATCGGCCACTGAATGTCGTAATATATTTATTGTCAGGGATAGTGATCTATCAATTAGCCGTGAGAATGAATTTTATAAAGGGGTTACCAACCGCCTGACCGGGCTGCGGACGGAGGAGATTGAGCGGATTAAAACTAGTATTCGCGAGCTGGCGCGGCTGACCCCCGGCCTGGCATTTTTAGATATCAGCCCCGATAAATTAAAATCAAAGCTGGGCCGGGCCAGGAAACTGGTAGAACAGATCCGGGGGTTAAAGAGGAGCCTGGCGGCGGAGGGCTACGATCGCTTTGAAACCGAACTGGCCCATATTAATCACCGGGTTGTCACTGGGGAGCAAGCCCTGGAGGCCTACGAGGAGGCCCGCCGCCGGGAAATTTATCAAAAGGGGCGCAACGCATTACAAGCTATGCGAAGGGCCCGCCAAGAGCTGGCCGCCTTGCAGGAGTTTAACCGGGAGGAGCTGGACCGGTGGCAGGCGTTGCAGGCAAAGATAGAATCTTTGCAGGCGGAGGAGGCGGGTACTCGGGGGGAGATGGGCCTGGCGGAAAGGGAGCTGCAACGGGCCCGGCAACTGGTTGAGCAGCTTCTAATTGCGGTACAGGGGCAAGAGCAAATTGCTGCGCTCTTCTCGGAGCAGGTTGAACTAAAATTAAAGGATTATATTGATCGGGAGCGGGAATGGGCCGGGAGGGAGGGCCTGGGGAAAAACCTTTTTACTACGCGCGCGGCTCTTTATGCCGGCATGCTACTGTTAGTCTCCCTGGCCGGGGCTGTAATCCGTCCGGCCTGGTGGTTCTACCCACCGCTGGCCGCCGGCTTTCTTTTTATTCTTATCTTTAGCGGGTTTAGAGTGGGCTTAGCCCGGAATAGGGGCCGGCTGGCATCCCTTTGGCGGGCTATTTACAGCCAGGCGGCTGGGCTGGGAGCTGTAGCCGATAACTCGGGAGAACTTCTGGCCTGGTGGGGGGATTATAAAAGAAAACTGGCCGCGAAAAAAGAGCAGCTCAGCCGGGCAAAAAGCCGGGTAGCGCTACAGGAACAGCTGGTAGAACGTTTTCAGGAACGGCTGGCCCAGCTGGGAGGGCAAGTTGCCGAAACCTACGCAAGGCTCCGGCAGTTAAGACAGAAAACAGCGTTAGACACGCCGGCGGAGTACCGCCAAAAATTGAAGATGAAGCTGGCGCAAGAGAACCGGGTACAGCAACAGGAGGCGGTTCTTGAAAGTCATTTCGGATCCCCAAAGGGGATTTCACTGTCGGAACAGGTTGCCGGCTGGGAAAATAGCCTGGCAAAGCTGGAAGCCTACGCTGGTTTGAGCCCGGAGATAACCTACAGTGAGCAGAAAATGTCCGAATTGCAGGGTAGTTTGCAAAAACTTCGTCAGCGGCAGGAAGAGTTGACGGAAAAATGGAATAGGTACCGGGAGCTGCTTCTAACTGTGGAAAAGGAGATAAATAAAAACCTGGGGGATGAAGATGCTCCTATCTATTGTCAGACCCTGGCCGACCTGGAGGCCGCTGATAGATATTTAACTGGGTGGATCGAGGAACAGGAGGCAAACCGCCGGTGGGCCACGATAGCAATTAAAATATTTGATCGGATCGCGGCGGAAGAGGAGCTAAAGGTCCTGGAACTATTTGGTGAGCAGAGCCCGGTAAGCCGCTATTTCTCGGAAATTACCGATGGTCGCTATCGCCAGGTATTATTTGATACCGGCCAACGGGAAATTATGGTAGTCCCTAACGGGAGGTCAGCCCTCCCTGCCGCCCGACTTTCGGGGGGGGGCTATGATCAGCTCTATTTCTCCATCCGGATAGCCCTTGGTAAAAAACTCCTGGCGGGGGAGACCGGGTTTTTCATCCTGGATGATCCATTTATCAAGGCCGACCCGGGACGCCTGCGGGTACTGCTTAAGATGTTGCTCCGGGTGGCCGATTCCGGGTGGCAGGTGCTATATTTCAGTGCCAAGGGCGAGGTCAAAGGGGCGTTGCAGGAAGAGTTATCAACCGGCCGGGTTAAGGGGTTTGATCTTACCGACCGGGGACCCGGTGGTAAAAGCGAGGCCGACGCGAGCGAAGGGGGTGAGGAGAAACCTGGCTTAAACTATTTTGGCGCAAATAGAATGGAGAAGGAGGTAAAGCCTTGCATTTAACGGTAATTGGCTGTTACGGGCCGTACCCTCCGGCGGGAGGGGCCTGTTCGGGTTACCTGTTGGAAAAGGATGAATTTAAGATATTAATTGATTGCGGAAGCGGGGTATTAAGCCGGCTTCAGAATTTTGTCTCCCTCTGGGAGCTGGATGCCCTAGTACTATCCCATCTTCATGGCGATCATACTTCGGATTTAACTGTTCTGCGTTACGCTTTAGACGCAGCCTCCAGCCGGGGATTACGAACAGAACCGTTACCTCTCTATGCACCGCCGGAACCGAAGGAAAAGTTCGAGAGATTACGGTACAAGGATACTCTTCGCATAATTCCGCTAAAGGCAGGCCGTCCCCTTCAGATCGGACCTTTTAAATTTGACTTTTTATCTACTGTTCATTCTATGCTTTGTCTGGCTATGCGGATTGAATCTGAACATAGCACCCTGGTTTATACCGGCGATAGCGAATATTTCCCCCTGATGGCCGAGTTTGCCCACGGAGCGGATCTCTTTCTCTGTGAGGCCAATCTTCCGGAGGAGCCGGAGGATCGCCGGCGAGCTCCCAATCACACCTCCGCCTCCCAGGCCGGCCTGTTGGCCGCTTCGGCGGACGTGGGAAGGCTTATTTTAACCCATCTCCCCCCGGGTGAAGATCTAGCGAAGCTTCAAGAGGAGGCCCGGAAACATTTTTCAAGGGTTGAGATCGCCCGGGAGGGGAAATGCTACCCGGTAAAAAAATAAGAAACCAGGGAATCTACCGGTTATAGGAACGTTGTTGTAAATATACAGATAAACTTTCTCTTTTGTAGGAGGCGGGCTAGGGTTTGAGAAGGTTAACAATGATTGAAGAGAGGCGGCCGATTTCTCGGGCCGCTTCCTCTTTTGAAGGGGGGTTTTCAATAATGATAGTTACCGCAACCGGGGGGCGATCAGGGTAATAGAGCAGGGCCATATCGCCGATCATCCCGGTAACGGTGCCGGTTTTGTTTGCTACTATCACCGGGCTTCCGGTTAACTTGAGGCCGATCCGGTCCTTATCATTGGTCTGCTCCATCATTTTTATTGCTTTCAAGGTGAGCTCTTCGTGGCAAACCTGTCTCTTCTGGAGTGCGACTAGCATCTTGGTGAGTTCCCTGGCGGTAGAGCGGTTGGAGGGGAGGGAGGAGGTTAAATCGTACATTTTACGAGTAGCCCGGGTCTGCTCCAATCCCAGCCGGCGGGCTAAATTAGTGATCCGGGCCGGTCCTACCAGGTCCAGCACCATGTTGGCGGCGATATTATCGCTGGCACTAACCATTAAGGAGAGTAGCTCTTCCAGCCGGTAGCTTTGACCCCCGGGGGCAAATTGGAGAAGGCCGGATCCGGTAACCGGGGTGCCGCCGGCATACCTATGTTCTTCGGTCAGCATGTAGTCTTGTTGCAAGGAAAGATGTCCCTGTTCGACCTGTTCCAGGGCTGCCAGCAGGTAAAGGGTTTTGATTAAACTGGCCGGATAGACCGGCCGGTCTTCCTCCAGGCCGAACCATTTTTCGGTGGCAAAATCGTACAGGCATAACCGGATGGCCAGCGGGCTCAGTTTAGCCTCCCGCAGGAGAGTGAACTCCAGTTGCTCAAAATTTTTATGGTACCGGTATTTGGCCATATTTTTCTCCAGGGACCTCCCCGCCCGGGCCAGGCAGGTAACCGGGCCACGCCAGAAAAATGCGGCTGTGGCCAGGGTCAGGATCAAGAGTAACAAAAAGCAGTTGGCAGCCATTTTTTTCATCTTTATTCCTCCCCGGTTCTTTTTAACCCTTTCCTAAATGGATATCCCGGATAGAAGTTAACATAATATTGGGGAGAAGGGAAGTGACATTAAGAGGTAGATGGTATTATAATAGTATCAATAGTAATAATAATACTAAAAGGTGGTTGTTTTATGGAAATCAAGGAGCAGTTAATAGTACCGTTGGGTTATGGTAAATATGTCCGCTCCGATAAAATAATTGCCATCGAACCGATCGAGGAGAATCGGGGCCCGGGACGCCGAACAAAGGTTTTTGTAGAACAGTTAGCCAACCCGATTATAGCCTCCCGAACCGAGCAGACAATTATTACAAACATTGTCGAAACCCCGCCAGAGATTGTCCGGGCCACAACGGCCTTTGAACTACTTTATGATTTGTTGGATGATATCAGCCGGGTTGGCCCCATGCTACGCAATAGTATCAAAAAGGAGGCAGATCTGGATCTAGACAAGCTGGAACTTAGGATTAGGGAGGTTTTAGAGCGGGAGGGTGACTACGAGTAATAAGGCCGGGGCGACCGCCGGTGCCCGAACCTAACACTTCCTATTCTTCCCTTTCTGAAAGCATCAGCGTAATCTTTTTTTCGAATTCGGGCCTGTTTAAAAGGCCGGGTCGGATCTCTTTTAAGCCGCCGTTATGGAGCATGACAATATGATCACAGAGATCTACCGCCAGCTCCAGAACATGGGTGGAAAAAATAATGATATGCTCGGATTTGATCGTCTTTAGCAGCCGTTTAATCTCTTGGGCTACTACTACGTCAAAGGAGGTAAGCGGCTCATCCAACAGGATAACCGGGGGCCGGGTGATGAGCACGGTTAACAGCTGTATTTTGTTTTTCATGCCATGGGAGTAACCCTTAATTAAGCGGTGGCGGTCGTCCTTTTCAAACTTGATCAAATTAAAATATTCATTGATAGAACGGGGGTTCTCTATGCGTTTATTATTGGCGGAGATAAAGAATTTTAAAAACTCATCCCCGGTCAAAAATTCCGGTAGAAGGGGTTCGGTATAGACAAAACCGACCTGATCCTCTAATATACCCTCCGGGCCCTCCAGGGTTATTGAGCCTCCTTCGAACTCTAAATTGCCGCTGATACAGTTAAAAAGCGTTGTTTTCCCGGCCCCATTTCGGCCCAGCAGGGCATATAGCCGGCCCTTGTCAAAGGTAAAGCCAGCCCCCTTGAGAACCTGTTTGTTACCAAAACTTTTTTTAATATCTTCTAGAATCAGCCGCATTATTTACCCCAGCACCTATCTTTTCCCTGAGTATATCATTTCCCGGATGAAATTGCCTGCCTTTGCTATGATTGCCGGTTTAGAGCAATATTGATATAATGTTTTTGTCCCGGGGATGACCGGGAAATTAAATTTGCCCGTAAAAATAAGACCGGGGCCAGGGGTTGCTTATGACTGATCCGCGCCTTTTACTAAGAGCTTTGCCGCCGGTAGACCGGGTGTTAGAAGAAAAACCACTTCCAGCAATGTTAACAGAATATCCTCGGACGCTGGTAGTGGAGGCGGTTCAACAGGTTTTGGAATCCTACCGCTCCCGGCTGCTGGAGGAGAACGGCGGGTTGACCGCCCGCGATTTGGCCCCCTCCGCCCTGGCCCCACTAGTAGCCCGCCGTCTTACCCGGTGGTTTGCTCCCAGCCTACAGCCGGTGATAAATGCTACCGGTGTTATTCTTCATACCAACCTGGGCCGTTCTCCCCTGCCGGCGGCGGCCCTCGGGGCTATCGCCCGGGCGGCCTCCGGTTATTGTAACCTGGAATATTCCTTGGATCACGGCGAGAGAGGCTCCCGGCAGGAGCATCTGGAAGGGCTACTCTGTCGTTTAACCGGGGCAGAGGCGGCGCTAGTAGTGAATAATAACGCGGCGGCGGTATTCCTTGCCCTCCATGTTTTAGCGGCCGGTAGAGGGGCCATTGTTTCCCGCAGTCAACTGGTGGAGATCGGCGGTTCCTTTCGATTGCCGGAGGTATTAAAACGAAGCGGTGCCCACTTGGTGGAGGTGGGAACCACTAACCGAGTTTACATCAATGATTATGAGGCGGCTATCGATGAGCAGACGGCCGTGTTACTAAAGGTCCACCCCAGCAATTATCGGATTGTCGGTTTTACCGCAGAGGTTGATGCCGCTGAACTGGCCGGGCTGGCCCATGAGCGGGGTCTGTTCTTCCTGGAGGATTTGGGCAGTGGGGCGCTGCTTGATTTAACCCGTTATAACCTGGAGCCGGAACCTACCGTCCCGGAGGCCGTTGCTGCCGGGGCAGATCTGGTTACCTTTAGTGGCGACAAGCTGTTGGGCGGCCCCCAATCAGGGATTATTGTTGGCCGCCGTCAACTGGTCGAAAAACTACGCTGCCACCAGCTGGCCCGGGTTTTACGCGTGGATAAGCTAATCCTGGCGGCCCTGGAGGCCACTTTACAAATTTACTTAGATGAAGAGCGAGTTTGCCGGGAGATACCGATCTGGAGGATGATTTCCGCCGGTTCCTCCCAGTTGCGGCAGCGGGCGGAGAGGCTGGCCCACCGGCTGGAGGGGGTCCCGGGTCTCCGGGCGGTGGAGGTAATCCCGGGGCGCTCCCGGTTGGGGGGGGGAGCATTGCCGCTGCAGGAGCTACCGACCTACCTGGTGGCAATTTCGCCCCAGCGGGGGGCGGCGGCTACCCTGGAGCGGCGACTGCGGCAAAATAGACCGCCGGTTATTGGCCGGATTCAACAGGGGAAGCTGTTGTTGGATCTACGGACGATCCTTCCCGGGGAGGAGGGGCTGTTGTTGGGCGCCCTCCGGTTCGCCGCCGGGGGTGGAGAATAAATTGCCGGGTAGAGGGAGCGAGGAGACTATTCTTTGAAACACCTAATTATTGGCACCGCCGGCCATGTGGACCACGGTAAATCGGTCTTAATAAAAGCCCTTACCGGTATCGATACCGATCGCTTACAGGAAGAAAAAAGGCGGGGGATCTCCATCGATTTGGGGTTCGCCTCTTTCAGCCTTCCGGGGGGGCGCCTGGCCGGGGTGGTGGATGTGCCGGGCCATGAGCGTTTTATCCACAACATGCTGGCCGGGGCCGGGGGTATGGACCTGGTTCTTCTGGTGGTCGATGCTACCGAGGGGGTTATGCCCCAGACCCGGGAGCATTTACAGATCTTGGAGCTACTTAATATCCACCGGGGGATCGTGGTGATTACCAAGATTGACCTGGTGGAGACGGAATGGCTGGAACTGGTGAAGGAGGAGCTCCGGGAAGAGTTATCCGGTACCTTCTTGAAAAAAGCGCCCCTCCAGCCGGTATCAGCGATAACCGGGGAAGGGATAGCCGGGCTAAAACAGTTAATCGATCGGGTCACCGATGAGATACCGGCCCGGGATCGGGAGGCCCCGTTCAGGATGCCCCTGGATCGTTCCTTTAGCTCCCCCGGCTTTGGCACCATTGTTACCGGTACCCTGATCCAGGGGATGATCCGGGTGGGTGATAAGGTGGATCTGATCCCCCCCGGTATAACCGTCCGGGTCCGGAACCTTCAGGTTCACGGTACCGACCGGCCCGAAGCGCTAGCCGGCCAACGGGTGGCCCTAAACCTTACCGGGTTGGAAAGGAGAGAAGCCCTGCGGGGTGCAGTCGTCTGTGCTCCCGGGTACTACCGTCCCACCAGCCGGGTAGATGTGGTGCTCCGGCTTTTAAACGACTCGCTCCGGCCCATAAAAAATATGGACCCGGTGCATTTTTATTCGGGGACTGCCCGGGTAGTGGCCCGCCTGTTTCTATTAGACCGGGACCAGCTTGCCCCCGGGGAGAAGGGATTTGCCCAGTGTCGCCTGGAGCGACCCCTGGTCATGGAACGGCGCGATCGTTTTATCATCCGTTCTTATTCACCGGTAACTACTATCGGAGGGGGAGCGGTTTTAGATCCCTTTCCAGGGCGACACCGGCGTCTTTGCCCGGCTGTAATTAAACAGCTAGCCGGGTTGGAACAGGGTTTGGAGGGGAAGGAAGATCCTGGCTATCTTTACCTCCAACTGGACCGGCTTAAAATGGCTAACTTTGACCGGCTGAAGGAGGCGACCCGTCTCTCCGCCAACAGCCTGGAAGCGGTTTTAAGGGAAGGGGAGATAGCGGGGCGGGTAATTAAGGTGGGGGATAGCTATATCGGTAGCGGTACATATAGCCGGTGGGTCCGGCTGATGATGTCGGAGCTGGATCGTTTTCATGGAGAACACCCCCTTTTACCCGGGATATCCCGGGCCCATTTAAAGGGGATGTTGCCCTCCTCCATCTCCCCGCGGGAGTTCGATGCTCTCCTGGAGATATTGGTTAATCGGGAAGAGGTAGCGGTGCAGGGGGAGTGGGTGGCCCGCCGTAATTTTTCCCCCCGCCTCTCTCCCGGTGATCGGGAGAAGGTGGAGCGGGTTACGGCTATCTACTCCCGGGCCGGCTGGTCTCCCCCCCCGCTCCAGGAGACCATTCAAGAGGCAGGGATAGAGGTTGCCCGCCGGGAAGAATTTGCGGCCTACCTATTATTTTCAGAGCAGCTGGTAAAGATAACGGAGGAACTCTATTTTCATGCCGATACCTACCGGGAGGCTTTGGCAGCCTTAAGGCAACATTTTAAAACTGCGCCAACCCTGACCCTGGCTCAATTCCGGGATATTACCGGCAGCTCACGGAAGATTATCCAGCCTCTGTTAGAGCATTTTGATCAGCGAAAGGTCACCCGCCGGGTGGGTGATCACCGGGTACTTGTTAACCCAGGGGGTTGATCGGATTCAATGGTAGGATTGTCGAAAAAAAGGGGTCGGCGCTAGGGAAGATCATACTAACATAAATGGTCTTTCATAGCCTCTACGATTAGTTTATCTAGTTTCCGGCTTATCTTGCGGGTTTCCTGATTATTAATATTTTTAACGGTACTATTGCTGGAACGGTACATCTCTTCCCTTAGGGCTTCAATGTTTTTATATAGGCGGGAGCGCTTTTCGATATTTTTCATAGACCTTGCTCCTAAAGAACCCATAATTAGGTGCCAATTGTTATTATTCGACATGAAGATGGAAATACCTTTTATTTACTGGTAATTAATGTACACATTTTTAAAAATAGTTTCGGAGCCCTATTGCTACCGGGTGAGAAAATTTAGGGAGCGTTAGACAATGGAGCGGGTAGGGACAGTAATCGAAGTTAAGCCGGAGAGGGCAACGGCGGTGGTCAAGATGCGGCGGCACCTAGCCTGTGAGCGCTGCGGGCGTTGTGGCGGTATCTTGGGCGGGCCGGATCAGTTGGACCACCGGGTAGAGGTGCTAAATCCCATTAATGCCCGCGTGGGCCAGGCCGTGCTGGTTAGCTCCAATGATCGGAAAATGATCTTTGTCTCCTTTATGCTTTACTTGGTGCCCCTGGCGGCGCTAGTTGGCGGGATATTTTCATGGTTTTATCTCTCTTCCCGCCTGGGGTTCTCGGGGAAGCAGGATCTGCCCGGGGTGGCGGTGGGCCTGGTCTTGATGGGCTTGGTTTACTTAGGACTCCGGGGTTGGGACAATCGGATCAAGGATAATCCCGCCTACAAGCCGGTAATTACCGCACTGGTGAAGGAAAAGGGGGAACCGGGGGAAAGCCCGGCCGATCTACTTTAAATTTCTAAAAACGCCCCTTGCCGGAGCTACCGGTTTCATGTTAAAATACAAAAAATCTATATTTTGACTAAACCTCATTTTCTCCAGGTGTGGTAGAGGTGCGATTTCCAAAAGTAATCGCCGGAAGGAGCGGGAATCCGATGACCGGCGGAGAAAGGGGAGATCGCCGAAGCTTTCGGGGGGCCCCGGGCCCGGAGGTTGGGACGCCAGTGAACAACTGGCGGACTGTCACCGGGAACGACCCGTGTCCCGGCGGAGCGCTACCCCACGACTAATGGGGGTTATCCGGCACGGGATGACAGCTAACAAACGGGTTAGCTTTTTTATTTATTAGTGGATATCGAAGGAGGAACAGATATGTATATGCTCGGATCCATGACCATTAATTCTAGGGGGCATCTGGCAATCGGTGAACAGGACCTGGTAGAGCTGGCGGAAAAGTACGGTACCCCGCTCTATGTATATGACGAAAGCTTGATCCGTGAACGCTGCCGGGCGTACCGGGAGGCGCTCAACCAACATTACCCGCAGGGGGAAATTCTCTTTGCCGGGAAGGCTTTTTTAACCTTGGGCATGGGGCGTCTCCTCCTGCAGGAGGGGCTGGGCCTGGATGTGGTCTCTGCCGGGGAACTTTATATTGCTGCCCAGGCCGGTTTCCCGATGGAACGGGTCTGTTTTCACGGCAATAATAAAAGCCCGGCCGAGTTAAAGATGGCATTGGATTTGGGGGTAGGCCGGATCGCGGTGGATAGTTTAATGGAATTGGATCGGTTGGAGGAGAAGGCCTCCCGCCGGCGGAAAATTGTACCGCTTCTTTTGCGGGTAAGGCCCGGTATATCGGCCGATACCCACCGCTATATCCAGACCGGGCAAGAGGATTCAAAGTTCGGTTTAGGGATATCTGACGGCCAGGTCTTTGCAGCGGTTAAAAAAGTTTTAAAGAGCCCCTACCTGGAGCTCCTAGGCTTACATTGCCATATCGGCTCGCAAATACTTGATTCCCAGCCGTTTCAGCTGGCGGCGGAAATTATGATGGATCTGCGTGAAGAGATCCGCCTTAAGACTGGAACCCTGCTGCCGGAGTTAAATTTAGGAGGCGGCCTGGGGATCCGCTATATTGCCGGTGATAGGCCGGTCGGTATAAGTGACCTGGTAATGTTACTGGCGGAGACCCTTAAAAAGAAAGCCCGGGAGCATAACAGCACTCTTCCTCGCTTACTGTTAGAGCCAGGCCGCTCCATTGTCGGTGAGGCGGGGATCACCCTCTACACTGTGGGGACCATTAAGGATGTCCCCGGTGTCCGCCGCTATGTTTCCGTGGACGGGGGGATGAGCGATAATTTGCGTAGCGCCCTTTACGGGGCTCGCTACAGGGCTCTGCTGGCCAACCGGCCGCAGGAACCGGCGGAAGAGACGGTTACAGTGGCCGGGAAGGCCTGTGAATCGGGGGATATTCTCATTTACGATCTCCGGCTCCCCTCCCCCCGGCCCGGCGATATTTTAGCGGTGTTGAGCACAGGGGCCTACCACTTTTCCATGTTTAGTCACTATAATCGCCATCTCCGGCCGGCGGTAGTCTTTATTAACGGTGGGCTAACGGAACTGGTTGTCAAGAGAGAGACCTTGGAGGATCTAATCCGCCCGGAACTTATCCCTCCCCATTTAGAAAAAGAACCGGATTTTAAAACAGTGGGCGAGTTAGGGGGTAGTGCGTAGAATGAAACTGGTAAAGCTAAAGTTTGTAAAGATTCATGGTTTGGGCAATGATTTTGTGTTACTTCCCGACGGGGATCCGGGCCTGGGGGAGCTCTCAAAATTGGCGGTAAAGTTGTGCCACCGACGTTTTGGGATCGGTGCCGATGGACTGGTGTTGCTCTCCCCCCGGGAAACGGGCGGCTGGGCGATGCGTATCTTTAATGCCGATGGGACGGAGGCGGAGATGTGCGGAAATGCGCTGCGCTCTGTTGCCCGGTACCTGGTTGAAAGCGGCCGGGAGAAGGGGCCGGAGGTGGCGATCGGTACCCGGGCCGGGGTTAAACCCGCCACGATACTGCCCGAGGGAGAGGTGCGGGTCGATATGGGGGCACCGATCCTAGAGAGCTCCTCCATCCCGGTGGCCGGCGAGCCACGCCGGGTTATTAATGAAGAGCTTGAGGTGGCGGGCAAAAAATTCAGGTTTACCGCGGTCAGCATGGGAAACCCCCACTGCGTAATTTTTCTGGAAACAGACCGGGAGGTGGAGGTCCCCTACTGGGGTCCCCTTATAGAACGGCACCCGCTCTTTCCCCAGGGGGTTAACGTGGAATTTTGCCGCGTAGATAGCCCCGGGGAGGTTCAGGTTAAGGTTTGGGAGCGGGGAGCCGGGGAGACGCTGGCCTGCGGTACCGGTGCCTGTGCAACCCTGGTTGCCGGGGTGCTCCAGGGTAAATTAGACCGGCGGGCAAAGGTGAAGTTACCGGGTGGGGTGTTAAATATTTCCTGGCCCCCCGGGGGAGCGGTATTAATGGAGGGCCCGGCCGAAGAGGTATTTACAGGAGAGGTAACGCTAAAAGTTAAAGGAGGATTTTTAGACGATGTTTGAGCCGGCAGAACGGGTTAAGCGGTTGCCCCGTTACCTATTTGCAGAAATTGATCGAAAAATCCGGGAAAAAGTGGCCCAGGGGGTTGATGTAATCCGGTTGGGGATCGGTGACCCCGACAGCCCAACCCCTGATTTTATTATTAAGCGGATGGAGTCTGAGGCCGGGCGCCCGCAGAACCATAATTACCCGCCGGATGAGGGGCTGGATGAGTTCAAGCAGGCGGTAGCCGACTATTACGCGGAGAGACACCAGGTCGAGCTGGATCCGGAGCGGGAGGTGCTGCCGTTAATCGGTTCCAAGGAGGGGATCGCCCATATTTCATTCTCCTTTATTGATCCCGGCGATCTCAGTTTGGTGCCCGATCCGGGTTACCCGGTATACAGTATCGGGGCGCAACTGGCGGGCGGGGAGCCCTATTATATGCCGCTAACGGAAGAGAACAACTATCTTCCCCGCTTTGATCGCATACCAGCCGATATTGCCGCCCGGGCCAAGCTCCTCTTTCTTAATTATCCCAACAATCCTACCGGGGCGGTAGCCGGCCCGGAATTTTTTGAGGAGGCGATCGCCTTTGCCCGGGAGAACAATCTACTGGTATGCCATGATGCGGCCTACAGCGAGCTGGTTTTCGGTGGCCTGCGTCCGCTTAGCATCCTGGAGATCCCGGGAGCCGGTTCAGTGGCCATAGAATTTAACTCCCTATCGAAGACTTTTAATATGACCGGCTGGCGGATCGGTTATGCCGTCGGCTCTGTCGGGGCATTGGAGGTACTGGGACGGTTTAAAACTAATATTGATTCCGGACTGTTTAAAGCAATTCAGCGCTGCGGGGTAGAGGCTTTAACCAACCCGGCCCGGGATAGTTTTATCGACTCCTTGCGGGGGCTATATAGCCGGCGCCGGGAGATTGTGATTGATGGCTTGCAGCGGCTAGGCTGGCCGGCCCTGGCCTCCCGGGGAGCCTTCTACATCTGGGCCCCGGTTCCGGCCGGCTACAGTTCCCAGGAGTTTGTGACCCGGTTACTTGATGAAACCGGGGTAGTGGTTACCCCGGGCCGGGGTTTTGGCGAGCATGGTGAAGGTTATTTCCGGATTGCCCTAACCGTAGGGGAGGATCGGTTGCGGGAGGCGATCGAGCGGATCGGTAAAAGTGTGCGTTTTGCATAGTAAGTTATTTTAGGGGGGAAGTAGCCTATGGAGAAAAAAGGTTATCAAGTGGCAGTGGTAGGGGCTACCGGGATGGTCGGCAAGAAGATGATCGAAGTACTGCTTAGAAGAAATTTCCCGATGACCGGATTAAAGCTTCTGGCCTCGGCCCGCTCGGCCGGAACAAAGATTGATATTAATGGCCGGGAGGTACCGGTGGAGGAGGCTTGCCCGGAGGCCTTCACCGGGGTGGATTTTGCTTTCTTTAGTGCCGGGGGAGGGGTCAGTACCCGCCTTGCCCCGGAGGCGGTTAAGCGGGGAGCAATCGTCATCGATAATAGTAGTGCTTTCCGGATGCAAAAGGGGGTTCCCCTGGTCATTCCGGAGGTAAACCCCCAGGAGGCATTTAAGCACAAGGGGTTAATTGCTAACCCCAACTGTTCAACCACCCAGATGGTTATGGCGCTTTATCCCCTGCATCGGGAGGCCGGGTTGAAGCGGGTAGTAGCCTCCACCTACCAGGCGGTATCGGGGGCCGGCCGGGAGGCCGTGGGGGAGCTCAGGAGCCAGTGTTGGGCCAGCCTGACCGGTGAAAAAATAGTTGCCGAGCGTATCCCCTATAAAGACGCCGGTCGCCATCACCAGATTGCTTTTAGTGCGGTGCCCCAGCTGGATGTTTTTGAAGAGAACGGTTATACCAAGGAAGAGTTAAAGATGGTCCATGAAACCAAGAAAATACTGGGGACGCCGGAGCTAAAGGTAACCGCCACCTGTGTGCGTATCCCGGTTTACTGCGGTCACTCGGAATCGTTGAACCTAGAATTTGAACGATCCCTTTCACCGCAACGGGCCAGGGAGATACTTTCCCAATTTCCCGGGGTGGTGGTAATCGATGAGCCGGAAAATCACCTCTATCCCACACCGGTGGAGGCCGACGGCCGGGACGAGGTATTTGTAGGGCGAATCCGGGCCGACCAGACCGTCCCCCACGGCTTGAACATGTGGGTAGTAGCCGACAACATCTTGAAAGGAGCGGCTACCAACTCGGTTCAAATAGCCGAATTACTCCTGGAAGATGACCGATGAGTTTAGGAGTTTAAGGAGGAGTTTAGGGGACGGAGGCTTTGACTCATTCCGAAGCATATTTAGGAAATAGAAATTGACAGCTTAAGCGATAAGTAGTAAGATAACTTAAAATTAACTAAGATTGTAAACTTTAACGAGCGGGAAAAGTAACCGCCGGGGGCGGGTTCTAGAGAGCCGGGGGCAGGTGTAACCCGGTACCCTAAGCGGCGGCGAATACACCCGGGAGAAGCACGATCGAATTCTTGGGGATAGTAGATCGTGACGGTTACTCCCCCGTTACCGGGAGCGGCACTAGGGCATTAACGGATACCGGGTTTACCTACGGTTTCGGGTGGCCCTGCTGCTTGATCAAGGGGAGCCGGTATAGGCTCAATTAGGGTGGTACCGCGGAAATTTACACCGTCCCTGCTGGGGGCGGTGTTTTCTATATATATGGGTGCTTTGATCCGGGTTTTTCAAAATAGAGTAGGGGGTAAAAAAGATGATCGTTGTAATCAAGCCGGAGGTTGATGAAGAAGCTATTTTACAGATCGTGCAGAAACTTAAACGGATGGGTTATGGGATCCATCGTTCTACCGGTGAAAAGCGCACCGTGTTGGGGGCCATCGGCCGGCGGCGGGAGGATGCAGCCCAGACGCTGGAGGCTATCCCGGAGGTTGAAAAGGTGGTCTATGTAACCCGGCCGTTTAAACTGGTAGGGAGGGAGTTTCAACCCCGGGATACGGAGATTAGGATTGGCAATAGCAGCGTAGGTGGAAAAGAGATCGCTGTAATAGCCGGCCCCTGTGCGGTTGAAAGCGAACAGCAGCTGCTGGATTCAGCCCGGGCGGTTAAGAGTGCCGGTGCCCGGTTCCTGAGGGGGGGCGCTTTCAAACCCCGGACCTCCCCCTATAGTTTCCAGGGGCTGGAACAGGAGGGCCTGGGCTTGCTTAGCCGGGTGGGCCGGGAAACGGGGCTGCTGGTGGTAACCGAGGTGATGGACCAGTTTACAGTAAAACAGGTGGCGGAGTGTGCAGATATCCTACAGGTAGGCACCCGTAACATGCAAAACTTTTACCTGCTGAGGGAGCTGGGCAAAATTCGCAAACCGGTTTTGCTAAAAAGGGGGATGTCGGCTACGGTGGAGGAGTGGCTAATGGCGGCCGAGTATATTATGAGCGGTGGGAATTACCAGGTGATTTTATGTGAACGGGGGATCCGTACTTTTGAACCCTATACCCGAAACACCCTGGATTTAAGTGCGGTACCGCTTGTAAAAGAGCTGAGCCATTTGCCGGTAATCGTAGATCCCAGCCACGGCACCGGTAAGAAGAGCCTGATCCCGGCCATGTGCAAGGCGGCTATAGCCGCCGGGGCTGATGGGTTAATGGTAGAGGTTCATCCCTCCCCGGGGGAGGCCCTATCCGACGGTCCACAATCCCTAAACCGAGAGGAGTTTTTACAACTAATGGCAGATTTAAAAGGGGTGGCCCAGATTGTTGGAAGAACAATCTAAGGGAACCTTTTATGGGCGGGTGGCCCTGTTGGGAACAGGTTTAATCGGGGGAAGCCTGGGGATCCGGTTAAGGGAGCGCCGGCTAGTGAAAGAGGTAATTGGGTACGATCGGGATCCGGATTCCCTGCGGCTGGCCCGGGAGAGGGGGGCTATTGATCGGGCGGCACCCTCCCTGGAGGAAGCGGTCCGCGGTGCCCGGCTGATAATATTGGCGGTGCCGGTCCTAAGCATGACCGCCCTGGTGGAGCAGGTGCGGCCGGCCCTGCAGATGGGGGCGGTGATAAGCGATGTCGGTAGTACCAAGGCCGAGGTGGTATCCCGGTTAAGTTCCCTTATACCGCCGGAAACATATTTCATCGGGGGACATCCTATGGCCGGCTCCGAAGAAGCCGGTATTAGCCATGCGGATCCGGCTATGCTGGAGAATGCAATCTATGTACTTACCCCTGCCGGCAATACCCCTCCGGAGGCGGTAGATAGGTTGGCCTCCTTGGTGAAGGCTACCGGCGCCCAACCGCTAATCCTGGATCCGGTGGAACATGACCGGGTGGTAGCCCTAGTTAGCCATCTCCCCCACCTGGTGGCAGCTGCCCTGGCCGGTAGTGTATCTCGGGGTGCCCGAACCGAACTAATTCGCACCCTGGCCGCGGGGGGGTTTAGGGATACCACCCGGGTGGCCCTGGGGAACCCGGAAATATGGCGGGATATCTGTATTAGCAATGCGGCGGCCATTCTTGAGGCGATGGCCGGTTTTGAGGTGGCTTTTAAAGAGCTGGCCGGGCTGGTAGAGCGACGGGAGGCCCGGCCGATGGAGAAGGTTTTACAAAAGGCCCGGGATTTTCGGCGCAGTATCCCCCATCGCGGCCGGGGCATTCTCCCGGAGTTATATGAAATCGCCGTGCTTGTCCCCGATAATCCAGGAGTGATCGGAGAGCTGGCCTCCCTGCTCGGGCGGGCTGGAATAAATATACTGTCTATCGAAATACTGCATGTTCGGGAGTTAGAAGGGGGGAGCCTTCGGTTGGGATTTCGTGAATCAAGCCATCGGCAGGCGGCCTTGGAGCTTCTTCGCGAGAAAGGTTACCGAGCCCATCGGCGGAACTAGGGCTGCCACCGCAACGGAACCGTACCGTGGAAGCCAAGTAGTTAATAATTGGATATAACCCTTTACAAAATTTTCGCTTTGTGTTAACATCATGACTATCGTTTTCGCTGTTGTTTGAAAACTAATATTTAGAGCAATGGTGAACTAGCTGGCGGTAGTAAGCCCGGCTTCGAGCCTTTATACGTCATCAACTGGTGGATAAAGGTAAGAACCGAAAAAATGGGTAGAAACCACAAGTGAAAAACCATGCTGGAGAACTGGGGCTTTTTCTGGTTCTAAAAGGGCCAGATATAGACTACAACACAACTACGGTTGTGGTTTAGGGTGAGTCATTGCGGCGAAACCCAAGCACTCTAACCTCTGCTCAGAGGTTAGAGTGCTTATTTTTTTGGGAGGGGAATGAGACGGTGCCTAAAATTAAAATAAAGAACCTTTATAAGATCTTTGGCCCCTACCCCCAAAGGTCTCTAAAAAAGTTGGCATCGGGGATATCTAAGGAAAAACTGCTTCAGGAAACAGGCAACACAGTTGGAGTTCATAATGTTTCTTTTTCCGTGGAACAGGCCGAGATTTTTGTTGTGATGGGTCTTTCGGGCAGCGGTAAGTCAACACTGGTTCGCTGTATCAATCGCATTATTGAGCCGACTGCAGGCGAGATCTATATTGACGATATAAATATTACCCAGTTGCCGATGAAAGAGCTGCGTTTTTTCAGGCAGAAGAAGCTGGCCATGGTCTTCCAGCATTTTGCCCTCCTTCCTCACCGGACCATTTTGCAGAATGTAGCCTACGGCCTGGAGATACAGGGGATGGAAAAAAACGCGCGTGAAGAGAAGGCTCGGGCGGTACTGGAGACGGTCGGTTTAAAGGACTGGTCGGCCGCCTATCCCGAACAGTTAAGCGGGGGTATGCAGCAGCGGGTCGGCCTGGCCCGGGCACTGGCGGTTGACCCGGATATTCTGCTAATGGATGAACCCTTCAGCGCCCTCGACCCCCTGATCCGTCGGGAGATGCAGGAGGAGCTAATGGAGCTACAGGAGAGGGTACGAAAAACGATAATTTTTATAACCCATGACCTGGATGAAGCGTTAAAGTTGGGCGATCGGATTGCAATTATGAAAGATGGGTTGATTGATCAGATCGGGACCCCGGAGGAGATCCTTACTAACCCGGCGACCGAGTACGTGGCCAATTTTGTAACCGATGTGGACCGTTCTAAGATTTTAAAAGCCGAGAATATCATGATCCGTCCAACGGCCCATGTTTCGGCCAATGATGGCCCCCGAGTAGCGCTACGCAAGATGAAAAAAGAGGCTTTATCAAGCATCTTTGTTATCGAGGGTGATCGCCGCCTGGCCGGTATTGTTACTGTTGATCGGGCGGTGGAGGCGGTAAAAAACAGGGTAATCGATCTCCGGCAGATTGTAGAGACTGATATCCCGGTAACGGCCCCGGGTACGCCTATCCAGGATTTACTTCCGGTGGCGGCTACGGCCCGGGTACCGATCGCGGTAATCGATGAAAAAAAGAGATTGCTGGGCATAATCGTACGTGTCTCCGTCCTTGCCGGATTAGTTGGAGGGGGGGAAAACAATAATGTGGAAAATCTTACTGGTAAATTGGACTGAAGCCCTGGCAATGCGGCGGTTGCCCCTGCGGGAATGGGCCGATTATGCCGTGCTCTTTCTCCGCAGCAATCATCGAGATCTATTTCGAGCGATTAGCGGTGTCATTGAAACGATCGTCCTTTCATTCGGAGATTTTCTATCCCATATTCCCGTCACCCTTTTTATTATTATCCTGGTGCTTATCGCCTGGAGATTGGCCGGGCGGGGGATGGCTATCTTTACCGTGGTCGGTATGCTTCTGCTGGTTAACTTGAATTTATGGGATGATACCCTGATGACCCTGGCACTGGTTCTTACCTCTACCTTTATTTCGCTTATTATCGGTATCCCACTGGGTATTTTAGCTTCACGCTGGGATCTGGTGGAAAAAATACTGCGCCCGCTCCTGGATTTTATGCAGACCATGCCGATCTTTGTCTACCTGTTACCGGCGGTGATGCTCTTTAGTATCGGCGTGGTGCCGGCAGTCCTGGCGACCGTGGTCTTTTCCATGCCCCCGGCAATCCGGTTAACCAACCTGGGGATTCGCCAGGTCCCGGCGGAGATGATCGAGGCGGCAACCTCCTTTGGTTCCACCTCTTTTCAGATGCTCACCAAGGTGCAACTTCCACTGGCCCTACCCTCAATTATGGCCGGGGTTAACCAGTGTATCATGTTGGCCCTCTCCATGGTAGTGATTGCCGCCATGATCGGTGCTGAGGGGCTGGGAAGCATAGTATACAGGGGCGTGACGCGGTTACAAATTGGTTCCGGTTTCGAAGGGGGTTTGGCGGTAGTTATTATTGCGATTATCTTAGATCGGGTTACCCAATCCTTGGGGAGAAAGTCACCCCAAAAAGATAGGGGCTAAGGGATAACACTATTATAAACAGGGGGTTAATTAAATGCGGAGAAAAATTATAACTGGTCTTCTGGCATTAGTAATGATGGCGGGCTTAATGTTTACCGGATGTGCCGGAGATGGGGCGCCGGCCGGTGAGACAATCAAACTTGGGTATGTGCAGTGGGCCTGTGCAGAGGCCTCAACCCACCTTGCCCAGGCGGTCATTATGGATGAGTTGGGTTATGAGGTTAAGGTAACCTCTATCGAAGCCGGTGCGCTCTATGATGGCCTGGCTGACGGGGCTCTCGATGCCCAGACTACAGCCTGGCTGCCGGTAACCCATGCCGATTACATGGAGCAATATGGCGATCAGATCGATGATTATGGTCAGCTCTACAACAATGCCCGTATCGGCCTGGTAGTTCCTACGTATGTGGATATTGATTCCATCGAGGAACTAAATGAACACGTGGATCAGTTTGGAGGTCGTATTGTCGGGATCGACGGCGGCGCCGGGATTATGATTGCTACCGAGCAGGCGATTGAAGATTACCCGCTGGAACTGGAATTGGTTGAGAGTAGCGATATGGCCATGACCGCCGCCTTAGATGATGCTTACTTGGAAGGGGAATGGATCGTCGTCACCGGTTGGACACCCCACTGGAAATTTGCCAGCTTTGATTTAAAGTTCCTGGAAGATCCCAAGGGTGTATACGGTGGGGCGGAAGATATTCATGTGATGGCCCGCCAGGGGTTGGAGGAGGATGCCCCCGATGTGGCTAATTTCCTCAAGAACTACTACCTGGAAGATTACCAGCTGGGAGAAATAATTGGCGCGATTGCCGATGGAGCCGAGCCCCTAGAGGCAGCCCGGGAATGGATCGCTGAGAATGAAGATGTAGTTGAAGGTTGGTTACAGTAGAGAAAGGGTTGTAGGGAACAGGGAGAAAGGGGAAGAAGACAGGGGGACGTTCCTCCTGTCTTTTTTCCTATACCGGCGGTTTTGCCTATTGAAGTTAAGGAGATAAACCGTTATAATTGATAACAGTTGTCACCAACCTATACCGGCGGGCGTGGCGGAACTGGCAGACGCGCTGGATTTAGGATCCAGTGGGTGCACACCCTTGGAGGTTCAAGTCCTCTCGCCCGCACCAATTTATGTAATCCGAACCACTAATCAGAACAGGCACAACCTGCCGCTGAAAGGTTCGGATTTATGTTTTTGCAGGGGACGGGTTGGCGGAAGCGGCCGCCCCGACAGCCCGGTCCTATTAGCATGGCGGATTAGTCTTATTTCAGTGATTGTGATAAGCTGTTAAGGTTTAAATAAGGAAGAGGGCAGAAAGATGATGATGAATAGAAGAAAAATAATAAATATCGCGGTTATTGCTCATGTGGATGCGGGTAAATCTACCCTGGTAGATGCTTTTCTCTCCCAAAGCGGTGTCTTTCGAGAAAATGAGCAGGTGATGGACCGGGTGATGGATTCAAACGATTTGGAGCGGGAGCGGGGGATCACTATCTATTCCAAAAACTGTTCCGTGATCTACAAGGATTATAAGATAAATATTGTAGATACGCCCGGTCATGCCGATTTCTCCTCTGAGGTGGAGCGTATTATAAAGACTGTCGATACGGTTATTCTCCTGGTGGATTCTTCCGAGGGCCCGATGCCGCAGACCCGCTTTGTTTTGCAGAAAGCGCTGGAGGAGGGGCTGGTTCCCATCCTGGTAATCAACAAAATTGACAGAAAAGATGCACGGATCGATGAAGTTGTCGATGAAGTTTACGAACTTTTTATGGAGCTGGAGGCTACGGATGAACAGCTGGATTTTAAAATTTTGTACGGTATTGCCCGACAGGAGATAGTGGTACGCCAACCGGCGGAGGTAAAGGATTTCATTCTCAGGGCGGGTCATACGAAGATTAAAAAGAGTGTTTGCGGCCGGGGCGATTACAGTATCGCCCCGCTTATTGATACAATTATCGAACAGGTGAAAGGTTATCCGGATTACTCGCGGGAACCCCTCCAGTTTCAGATTTCATCCCTGGCTTATGATGATTATGTCGGTCGCCTGGGTATTGGGCGGATCGAGAAAGGGGTTATCCGGGGAGGGCAGCTGGTTACACTGGTAGGGGCCGCCGGGGAAACCCGGCCCCACCAGGTCGGTCGGCTCTATGTTTATAAAGGGTTAAAAAGGATGGAGCAAGAGGAGGTTACTTGTGGTGATATCTGCCTGGTTGCGGGGATCGATGCTATTACCATCGGTGATATCCTATGTGAGGAGGGGCACCCGGTACAGTTGCCTACTATCAAAATTGAAGAGCCGACGATGAGTATGAACTTTATTATCAACTCTTCTCCCTTTGCCGGGAGAGAGGGTAAATATGTGACCTCTCGGCATATAAGGGAGCGGTTGAAACGGGAATTGGAAATTAATGTCGGACTTCAGGTTGAACCGGCCGATTCCACCGATGCCTTTAGGGTCTCGGGCCGGGGTGAGCTTCACCTATCGATTCTAATTGAAAATATGAGGAGGGAGGGTTACGAGCTTTCGGTATCTAGACCGGAGGTGATTTTTAAAAAAGATTCCCGAGGGGAAAGGTTGGAACCGGTGGAGGAAGTGGTGATCGAAGTGCCGGAAAAGTACGCCGGCAGTGTCATCTCCGAGCTGAATCTTCGCAAAGGGGTCATGAAAAGCATGGACGGGTCGGAGGGGCGCTCCCGGCTGGTTTACGCGGTACCCACCCGTGGGCTTCTAGGTTTTAGGAGCCTCTTAATCAACCTAACCCGCGGCGAAGGGACCATGGTGCGTCGCTTTTTTGACTACGAGGGGTATAAGGGAGAGATTAGCGAGCGCACAAACGGTGTGCTCATCGCCCAAGAAGAAGGTATTACTACGGCTTTCGCCCTGGCTAATCTAGGCGAACGGGCGGAGATCTTTGTTGCTCCCGGTACACAAGTTTACGAGGGGATGATCGTAGGCCTAAATAGCCGCCATGAAGATATGATTGTAAACCCATGCAGGGCTAAAAGGGCGAGTAATATGCGCGCTGCTGGAAGTGACGAGGCGATTAAATTATCACCGCACCGGATTTTTACACTGGAGGAGGCCCTGGAATTTATCAATAGTGATGAACTGGTAGAGATAACCCCCACCGCCCTTCGATTGCGTAAAAAGTTTTTAAAAGAACTTGAGCGGAGGAGAGCGGGGCGATACAATTAAGGTAGAAGAAGGGAGGGGGCTAAAGCTCATTATGGAAAAGAGAGCAAAACAGTTCCTCCATCAAATAGGGAAAAACCGTATCCGTTATATCATTTACGGCCTAATTTGTCTCTTACTTATCGTCTCCATTGTACAGCTTATTAGAAAAAAGATGGAGGTACAGACTATCGCCGCCGGTGATACAGCGGTACTGGAACAGGCAGAATTTACAAATTTCATTAGTGCCACCGGTACCGTGGAAAGTGCAAAGAGTACTCTTGTTTACTCTACCTTGGCCAATCTGGTGGAAGGGGTTTATGTCGAGGTGGGTGATTATGTAGAGGAGGGCCAACTCCTAGCAAGGCTGGATAATCAAGCCATCGTCGGGCAGATTGAAAGCCAGGAGGCAAGTATGCGTACCGCCTCCGCCACCGGTGCCCAGTCAATCAAAAGCGCCCGGGAAAGCTATGATCAGTTTAAATATGCCCAGGAGAAGGGTTTAAATTCCAGCATCAATAGTGCGGAGAGCCAGGTCGCCTCGGCCTATGAAGGCTATACACAGGCGGTTAAAACCTATAAACGCTACCGGGAAGCACTGGAGGCCGGGGAAAATATCGCCCTGCTTGAGGCGGAATATGCTTATGAAACGGCACAAAAAAGGTGTGAGCTATTGGAAAAGGTGGGGGAGGAAGAAGAACCGGTGCTGGGTAGCGGGTCAAATAATGGGCATGACGGGGAGGAAGAGGAGCCTGCCAAGGAACCGGAAAGCGGTGAGACGGGGCCCTTAGAGAAGAGGGAGTGGCAGCTTTATGAAGCCCAGAATAAACGGGATCTGGCCTGGGCCCACTTGAAAGCTGCTCGTACCACTGTCAATGAAACGCTGGCCGATTACAGATCGGCCGTGGAAAGTACCCGGCAAGCTTATGAAGATGCCCTAACCAATCTGGAGGCAGCCCGCCTAGCGGCCGACAACCAGCTTCAATCCTACGCCCGTTCTATCAGCAGTGCTGAGGCCGGTGCCGATAATTCCAGCGCCCGGATAGCCCTGCGTCAGCTAAAGGTAACCCTTGATGATACCGAGATCACCGCTCCTACCTCTGGCACGGTAACGGCGGTTTATGCCAGGATCGGCCAGGCCGGTTCCGGGCTATTATTTATTATAGAAGATATTAACGATCTGGTTATTGAAACCTCTGTTAAAGAGTATGATATCGGCACGGTGGCCGTGGGGATGCCAGTAACCATAAAATCAAATGCAACGGGGGACGACCTCTATGAGGGGCTAGTAACTTCCATTGCTCCCACCTCCATTAAAACCTCCCAGGGGACAACGGATATCTCGGGGGAGGTTGAATTTGCGACGAAAGTCAAGGTTACCTCACCGGGGACCCGCCTGCGCATCGGCATGAATGTACGATTAAACTATATCACCGAGCAGCTAGCCAATGTTCTCAGTGTTCCCTATGAATCTATTTACACCAACCAGGCCGGTGAGTCCTGTATCCTGATCCTAGAAGACCGACCGAAGGCTGACTTCTATTTAGTTAAAGAACTGCCGGTTAAAACAGGGTCTGAAAACGACTTAGTGATAACCATTAGTGGAAGCGGTGTTAGGGCCGGTTTGCGCCTGATTAACGAGCCGGATTCCTATCAAGCGTTGATCGGTAAAGAGATCAAGATGGCAGGGTAGGACGATGCAAAACCTGATTATCCAAATGAGCACCATAGTAAAACGGTTCTATATCGGTGAACCCAACGAGCTAGAGGTCCTACACGGCATCGATCTAACCGTTGAAAAAGGTGAATTTTTATCTATTGTCGGCGTCTCCGGCTCTGGCAAAACCACCTTGATGAATATTATCGGTGCCCTGGATAGGGCGACCGAGGGCAGTTATATCCTTAATAATACGGTGATCGAAGAGGCCGAAGATGAGGAGCTCTCTGCGATCCGTAACCGGCAGGTGGGTTTTGTTTTTCAAAATTTCAATTTAATCCCTCGGACCAATGCCCTTAAAAACGTAGAACTACCCATGATGTACGCCGGGGTGAATCAACGGCGGCGGACGGAACGGGCCAAAGAGCTACTGGCCATGGTCGGGATGGAGGAGCGGATGAATCACCGGCCGAACGAACTTTCCGGTGGAGAAAAACAGCGGGTGGCTATTGCCCGGGCTATGGCCAACGACCCCGCGATTATCCTAGCCGACGAGCCGACCGGTTCCCTGGATAGTAAGACCGGGAGGCTGGTCATGGATCTATTTCATCAACTGAACCGGGAGCAGGGGAAAACCATCATTTTAATTACACATAACAGTGAGCTGGCCGGAGAAACGGGGCGGATTCTAACCATGCATGACGGTCTACTGTTTGATGAGCAGGAGGTGACCCGGCATGAACCTGGGTGAGAATATTCGCCTGGCGTGGGAAGGCTTAAAGGCAAATAAGATGCGAGCCCTTTTGACCATGCTGGGAATTATTATCGGTATCTCCTCCGTGATCGGTATCCTCACCGTTGGTAGCGGCCTCAGTGGTTCGGTTACCGGCTCCTTGAGCTCGCTGGGTGCTGGTAATATAACGATTGCCCTGCAGGAGCGGGAAGATGAGCATCCAGCGATGGGCCCCTTTGGTAGCCTCCATAATATAGATCCAACCAACTTGATTACCGATGAGATGATCGGGGCGCTGTCTGACCGCTTCGGCGATGCTATCGTGGGCGTAAGTTTAGCGGAAGATGCCGGAAGCGGCCAGGCAAAATTAGAAGGGAGATATGCCAATGTCAGCCTGGTCGGGGTGAATACGGGCTACCTGGATGTTAATACCATTAAACTGGTGAAAGGGCGCGGTTTTTTCAATCGCGATATAGAGGGGATGCGCAACGGGGTTTTAGTATCCGATAAGCTGGTCAACAATCTATTTGGTGGTGACGCCGCTTCAGCCCTGGGGCAGGAGTTGATTGTCTACCTGGATGATGAAATCCTGGCTTTCAATATTATCGGTGTCTATGAGTATGAGGTATCCCCAGTGATGGGTCTCACCACCTCCTCCGAGAGGGATATCTATACCTCCCTTTACCTGCCGGTTACGACCGCAAAAAAACTTGGTGGGGCGGAGAGCGGTTATACCAGTTTCACTATTACTGCCGCCGGTTCCACCGACAGCATCGCCCTTGCTACGCAGGCGGAGGATTTTATGAACCGTTACTATGCAAATAACCCCGATTATCGGGTAACTGCGATGAGCATGGAGAGCCTGTTGGAATCGGTGAATGCTGTTATGGGCGCCATCAGCATTGCCCTTTCCCTAATCGCCGGTATTTCCCTAGTAGTTGGCGGCATCGGCGTGATGAATATTATGTTGGTTTCAGTAACGGAGCGCACCCGCGAGATCGGTACGCGCAAGGCTTTGGGAGCGACCAACAGTAACATTCGGGGGCAATTTATTGTTGAAAGTATGATTATCTGTTTGATCGGCGGCGTCATCGGTATTATTTTTGGAGCGATACTTGGTTATATCGGGAGCCTGCTGGTCGGCATGGTGGCGCTACCCAGCCTTTCCAGTATCGCCTTATCGGTAGGGTTCTCCCTGGCCATCGGTATCTTTTTCGGGTATTATCCGGCCAACAAGGCGGCCCTTCTCGACCCGATCGAGGCTTTAAGGTACGAATAAGGGAAGGTTTCCTTTTGGCGGCTAGGGATTGGCCGCCGCTACAGCCCGGTTATATCCTTCGGCAAGGGTTTGTATAAGGGTTTCAACGGAAACAATTTCCTTGGCACGGTAAGCGTTCATGCCGGCAAAGGCGAACCCGTTTTTCATCCTTCCCTTTTTTGCATTCATCAGGGCCAGGGAGATACAGTAGGGGCTTGATTGTCCCTTACAGGTGGTAATACAGTGATAAGGGCATCGGTATGGCCTTTTATTTCCCCGGTTAACCTCGGCTAGAAAATTATTAATAATTGCCCTGCCGGGAAGGCCGACCGGGCTTTGAATAATACCGATATCCTCTTTTTCACAATCGATATAGGCTTGTTTAAAGCCGGGGGAGGCATCGCATTCAGTAGTCGTTACAAAGCGGGTTGCCATTTGGACACCGGAGGCCCCCAGCTGTAGAAACTTATAAATATCGGCACCGGTATAGATTCCGCCGCCGGCGATAAGAGGAATTGTTTTGCCGGATAACTCTTCTATACTTTTAACTGCGGCCCTCGTCTCGACTAGGATCTTTTCTAGCCGGTGCCGGGGGCTATTGAGCTGCTCTTCGCTAAACCCCAGGTGCCCGCCGGCCAGGGGACCCTCGACCACTATTGCATCGGGGGTATAGCTATATCGATTAAACCATCTTTTTGAAATGAGGGCGGCGGCCCTGGCGGAAGAGACAATGGGAACCAGCCTAGTTGGTGTATCCTTATTCAGGAAAGAGGGAAGAGTTAACGGGAGCCCGGCTCCTACGAAGATAAGATCGATTTTCTCTTCCAGGGAGACCTTTACCATTTCAGCAAAATGGGTCATTGCCGCCATGATATTAACTCCTAAGAGCCCCCTTGTTTTTTTACGGGCCCTCCGGATCTCTTTTTTCAGCGCCCTGATATTTGCCCCGAGGGAGTCCCTGACATAATCCTTCTCCAATATGCCTACCTCGGCGGCCGAAATAACCCCAATGGCTCCCGTATTAGCCACCGCTGCAGCCAGACCGTTAAGGGAGATCCCTATTCCCATCCCCCCTTGTATTATCGGTAAACCGGCTTCCAAATTGCCGATTGCTAGCCTGTTACTATTCCCAAACATGGCAACTCTCCTTTGCGACAGATAGGTTGTACCGCTCCCTGTTTAATTCCCGATTTTTAGAATAAACCCTTGTAGGGTAGCTGTTTTATATTTTCTAATCTACAAAGGTAAAGGATTTTGTAAGGCGATCAGCCCCGACTACTGTATTCGGAAATATCTTTCTCACCCGGGAAAGGTGGCTCTCCGGATCGGTCAGGGCCTGGCTGAAATGGGTTAGCCAGAGCTCTTTGACGTTTCCCGCTCGGGCCAGCTTTGCCGCATCGGAGAATATCATATGGTAATAGCGGTCGGCCTGTTGTTTTAACTTATCGTCACCGTAGAGACCTTCGCAAATGAAGAGATCGGCATCCTTAATAAATTCGGGGATGGTGTCTATCGGCCGGGTATCGGTGATATAGCTAATCTTGATCCCCTTACGGGGCGCCCCTAGAACTGCCTCCGGTGCAAAACCGGATACAGTCTCGCCTTTTTGAAGCCGCGACCAATATCCTAGGGGGATCTTAAGGGCCCTTGCCCGTTCCGGGTTGAACTTGCCTTTCCGGGGGAATAGGAGGTTGTAGCCAACACAGGGAAGAGTATGGGATAGGGGAAGGGCGGCCAGGTGAAAATCGCCTAATCGGAAGCGGATGACAGTTTTTTCTTCAAAAGATAACTCGACAAATTGAATTGTATATTGAAGTTCCGGTGCAATCACGCGCAAGCTGTTCACAACATTCTCAATCCCTTCTGGCCCCACGATGGTCAGCGGTCTCTCACGGCCATAGTTGCTTAGGGAGAGCAACATTCCCGGCAGGCCCGCGATATGATCGGCATGAAAGTGGGTAATCAGAATTGAGTCCAAGTTAACAAATCCCCAGCCGAGCCGGTGCATGGTGATCTGGGTCCCTTCGCCGCAGTCGATAAGTAGCATCCGCCCGTTATAGCGGGCGAGCAGGGCGGAGAGATAACGATCCGGTAGCGGCAGCATACCCCCTGTTCCTAAAAGTGATAGATCAAGCATTTATTATTTCA
>JAAZLS010000097.1 GCA_012799185.1 Bacillota bacterium
CCCCGCCGTATCGACGGCTGCTCCCCTGGCATCATGCCGATGCCCATGAGCTGCGGGTCTGCGTAGCGCAAAAGGATGCGGTTGAAGTAGGACCCAAGCTCGTTCACCTGATCGAGCTGCCCCTGCACGTTGTGCCAGGAGCACAGCCCGTGCTCCTCGCCGATGTCGATAGCCCGTATCGGTATCACCGGCACCTCGCCGAAGGGGTGCGCCCGCGGGAAGCCCTCGTCGAGTTTATCGTCGGTGTAGCGCTCTACGACATCGGGGTAATACAACCACGTGCGGCTGTGCGCTTTGCCGTCGGTGCCCAGGTAGGTATAGGTCTGCCTGGCCCGTATGATCTCGCTCTCGTCGTCCGGATCGCGCCAGACCGTCATGTCCTCTGTGTTGGCGACGATGATGCGCGGCACCACCCGGCCGCCATCGCCGACGTCGGAAACTATCAAAAAGGCGTCGCCCAAGTTGCAGCCGAAGCGCGCCAGTTTGTACTTGTGCGCTTGCAGGTTGCTCCGCTCCCACACCTCATAGATGTCGGTAGCGAACGCCTCCTCAGCGTCCACGCCTAACCGCTCCTGCATCACAAAGCGCGCATCGGTGTCCACGCACTGCGTGACATAACCAAACGCCCTGCGCATGTGTCTGAAGAGCTTCTGCTCCTGTGCGTAGCGCTTGCCCAGCTCCCCCAGGTACTCCTCTGCCTTGTAGTACGCCCAGGCGCGTTGGTAGCGCATGGCCCGTTGTATGTCGCTTTCGCCGATTTCTAGCAGTGACTTCGTCAGCGCATCTAGTGCCACAGTCTCACCTCCAAGCGCTACCTAGCGCGATGGTGCCGGTCTCCGGTGCCCTGTACCTGCCAAGTGTCGTGTGCAGTGCATACCGCCTTGCGTCGTGTGCGTGGTCGTGCTGCTCCAGGGGCTTGTCTTCGCCCCGCTGCTGCGCCTTTGCGTCCCACGTATACGCACCAAATTCTTGTAGCGAATGTGTGCAGGAACGGTGGATAAAAAGCCGGTCATCAGCCAGTAGTTTGCTGACGGTTTGGATGCCGGGCAACACCGCATTATCTGCACCGGCTACCGGCAAGCCCCGCCGCCTTAGCTCGGCGATAAACGAGGTCGCCGATGGGTCTACGTAGATGCTCCGCGGTCGCAGACCGTCAAGCCAGGCTATCATGTCATCGGCGTACTGCGCATCAGTTTTTTGTCGGCCGCGTTCGACCGCGTCCCAGTAGTACTCCTTTGTCTGGTACCACCGCCGCCCGTCGGTGCCCAACAGCAGAAAGACGCAGGGATTCGTGGTGCCGTAGTCCACGCCCACGACCCACTGCCCCAGGTGCGAGGGCAAGATGTCCACCGCGTGACGCTGCTCGTCGAACATGTCGAACACAACGCCCTCGGCCATGACCCACAGGCCCTCGATGTAGCGCTGGTACCACAGCCCCACGTACTCGCGCTTTAGATCGCTCACGTAGTCGGGATCTAGATGAGGATTGTCATCCAGCGTGAAGTGCCACGAACGCAGGTTCAGCTCTTTTTCCCTGTCCAGGTAGTTGGCTTTCAGCCAGTGGTATGGCCCGTCCGGGTTGGTGGTAAAAAAACCTTTGGCACCCCGCACTGATAGGCGCGACAGCAGCATTGTCCAGAAGTTTTCTGGCCATAGTGAGACCTCGTCTCCGTAGGCTCCGGCCAGTGTGATGCCGCGTATTTTTCCCTCGGCCCGGTTATCGTTGGCCCCGGCTATGTAGATGCGGCGCCCCATGATGTATGCCTCACCCATGCCCCGGTTGTAG
>JAAZLS010000080.1 GCA_012799185.1 Bacillota bacterium
AGGCGCTCAGCGGAGGAAAAAAGCGGCAGTTTACCCTCTCCGACCCGAGTCGTAACTTTCCAAGGGGAAATCTACCAACACCGTATCGATCCCGATCTTAACAATCTTTTCCCAAAGGACCACGTAGTCCCGGGAACGGAACATCTTTCCCCACGGGTAACTGGTGGAAGGAATAATAACGGCTTTTACCGTCCCCTGCTCCAGGTCCAGCTCCAGGTCTTCTATTAGCCCCAACCTCCGGCCATCGTTTACATTAACTACTTCCCGGCGGGCCAGGTCGCTGATCCGGATCATTTTTTCCCCTCCCGGTTATTCTCTTCTCTTAATCTCTCACCCTTCTATTGGACATGCTTCCGTAGATGCCCCAGGGCGGCCTTCTCCAAGCGGGAGACCTGGGCCTGGGAGATACCGATCTCATCGGCTACCTCCATCTGGGTTTTCCCCTTGTAAAAACGCATCGTTAAAATCAGCTTTTCCCGCTCGGTAAGTCGCCCCAGCGCCTCCTTCACCGCTAAAATTTCTAGCCACCGGTCATCCAAGTTTTTTTCATCGCTAACCTGGTCCATCACGAAGATCGGATCCCCGCCATCATGGTAGATCGGCTCGAAAAGGGAGACCGGCTCCTGGATTGCATCCAGGGCAAAGATGATCTCCTCCCGTTTTAAATTAAGCTCGGAGGCGATCTCGCCGATGGACGGTTCCCGGGAAAATTTATTAGCTAAAACATCTCTAATCTGAAGCACTTTATAGGCGATATCCCGCAGGGAGCGGCTAACCCGAATCGGGGTATTATCCCTTAGGTAGCGGCGGATCTCCCCGATGATCATGGGCACCGCGTAGGTGGAAAACTTTACATTCTGCCCCAGGTCAAAGTTATCGATAGCCTTGATTAAGCCGATACATCCTACCTGGAATAGATCATCGACATACTCCCCCCGATTATTAAAGCGCTGGATTACACTTAGCACTAGGCGGAGATTCCCCTGCACCAGCTTTCCCCGGGCCTGGGTGTCGCCGGCCTGCATCGCCTTAAATAATACTCGCATCTCTTTATTCTTGAGTACCGGAAGCCGGGAGGTGTTTACCCCGCAAATCTCAACCTTGTTCATAGGTGGCTCTCCTTCTGCGGGAAATATATTATGAGTATCTCCCAGCCCACCCTTTTTATGCAGCCGGGGCCACCCCCTGACCCTATTCCAGCTTCCGGATCTCTTTTTTTAATCGCTTGATAATCCGTTTTTCCAGCCGCGAGATGTAGGATTGGGAGATACCGAGCAGCTCGGCCACCTCTTTTTGGGTCTTCTCCGAACGGTTACCCAACCCAAAACGGAGCTCCATGATCCGCCTCTCCCGCATTGTTAGCTTCTCCATGGCCAGGTAGAGAAGTTTCTTTTCCACCTCCTCCTCGATATTCTTTAAAACCAGGTCCCCTTCGGTCCCTAGAACATCCGATAGCAGCAGTTCGTTCCCATCCCAATCGACGGTTAAAGGTTCGTCAAAAGAGACCTCCGATTTAACCCGGTTATTTCTTCGCAAAAACATCAGGATCTCGTTCTCAATACACTTGGAGGCATAAGTGGCCAGCTTGATGTTTTTATGGGGGTCAAAGGTATTAACCGCCTTGATTAAACCGATGGTGCCGATAGAGACCAGGTCATCGATATTAATTCCCGTATTTTCAAATTTTCGAGCAATATAGACCACCAGGCGCAGGTTGCGCTCAATTAACACCACCCGCACCGTTGAATCCCCGGTTTTTAGCTTGGTGAGGAGGAAACCCTCCTCTTCGCGGGATAGAGGGGGGGGTAGGGCCTCGCTGCTGCTCACATAGAAAATATAGTCGGGGCCGAGACCGAGTCGTTGCCGCAGCCGTAATCGACCCATGATCAGGGTTAATTTAAGCCTGGTTAAAAGCCGTGCCAACAGGACCACCCCATTTCTCCACCGGGCCGATTAGTTCCGGAGGCAGAAGGGCCTGGTACCGGGCGGTGTCCCCAAATCCCTGCCGGTACAGCCCCAGGACTACCCCGGACCTTAAAGACCGGTATTGGTATTCGCTCATAAGAATAATCTCCGCCGGAGAGAAGCCCAACATCAGCTGCTCCCCGGCCCCCAGCCCCCGGTAGGGGATCAGGATAAAAGAGCGGGCTAGCGGATCCTCCTGCAACCCCTCCAGTATCCTCCAGGATTCCACCCGGGGATCCTCCAACCGCCGGTTTATCTCCGGCGGTAATAGCTCTGCCACGCTCTGAAAATCGACTATTATGACCGGTCGCTGTTGTACCGGGTCCCGGAGGCGATTGCCCGTATCTAGGAGCCCAGAGATTACAATATCCTTACCCCGCCACCGGACCAGTAACTTTAACGTTAACCGGTGTTGCCATTTTCTTTCCTTCAGGAAGGGGCGAACCCGGGAGGGAATTAGCCGTAGTATTAAGCCGGCGACCAGTAAAAATAGTAGCGGCAGCCTTCGCTCCGGGTTGCCGGCATTGGGCGCCAGCTCTTGTAGAGCGCCGGCGATCCCCCCGGTTAAAAAGGCAAGTAAAAAAAAGACCAACCAGGAGATAGCTGCCACCCGCCAGGGAAGGGGCCAGAATACCAGCAGCAGCATGGCGGCCGGCAGTACCAGCAGGGCGAGCGGATGGAACCAGGTACCGGGAGAGCAGACAACCAGTAGTGCCAGTCCTGCTCCCATCGCTGCCCCGCCCATTAACCTTAAAAACCCAGGCTCCCGAAAAAGCAGCTTCGCCATCACCAGCAGGAGCCAGTAATTCACCGCTAGGTTCAGTAAAAAATAGAGATCCAGGTACATTGGTCACTCCAACCGGGGCTCGTTTATACTTATGAGTACCCCTCCTAGGATATGCCTTAATTATAGCGCGGGTAGGCGGTGAAACCTGTCGGAGTATGCCGGCGAAAAGGAAGAAATAACGACAATTTGGAGGGGCCAGCCCGGTGGGCAATAAAAAACCCCGGAGCGAAGCCGATCCCGTTCCGGGGGGTTAAATCCTACCGGGGAGAAGAACTGTCCCCGGCAAGTTTTGCATCAATTTATCGCTTCTCCAGCCGAAGATAGGCCGGTGTATCAAAATCTTTCGTGCGGGAGGGGAGGGAGTCACCCACCTCTCTGAGTACCGGGCGAGGCTCAGTCACCTCGGGCCGGAAACCGGTGGCAATTACGGTCACCCGGACCTGGTCCTGGAGATTTTCATCGATAACCGCCCCGAATATAATATTGGCCTCGGGATCGGCCAGGCCAGCTACAAGATCGGAGGATTCGTTGATCTCGTAGAGCCCCAGGTCGGAGCCGCCGGTAATACTGATCAGTATGCCCCGGGCCCCTTCAATCGAGGTCTCCAGGAGAGGGCTGCTGATAGCCGCCTTGGCCGCCTCCAGGCACCGATTTTCTCCCTTTCCTATCCCGACACCCATGAGAGCGGGCCCGGTCTCGTGCATGATGGTCCGTACATCGGCAAAATCCAGGTTAATTAACCCCGGAACTGTAATCAGGTCGGAGATACCCTGGACCCCCTGCCGGAGGATATCATCGGCCATCCGGAAGGCTTCTAAAACCGGGGTCCGCTTCTCAACGATCTCCAGTAGACGATCGTTGGGGATGACAATCAGGGTATCGATATTATTTTTGAGGTTATTAATACCCTCCTCGGCCTGTTTCTGCCGTCTCCGTCCTTCAAAGCTAAAGGGTCGGGTAACCACCCCCACGGTAAGCACCTCCAGCTCCCGGGCGACACCGGCAATAACAGAGCTGGCCCCCGTACCGGTCCCCCCCCCCATTCCGGCGGTTAAAAAAATCATATCGGCCCCTTTTAACAGGGCGGCGATCTGCTCCCTGCTCTCTTCGGCCGCTTTCTGTCCAATTTCCGGGTTGGCCCCGGCTCCCAGCCCCTTGGTCAGCTTTTCACCAATCTGGAGCTTGGTCTCCGCATTGGATAACATCAAGGCCTGGGCATCTGTGTTCACTGCAATAAATTCAACCCCTTTAACCCCGGCAGAGATCATCCGGTTAACTGCATTGCTGCCGCCGCCGCCGACCCCTACTACTTTAATCGAGGCTAACTGGTTAACATCCAGATCAAATTCAATCACCTACCGGCACCTCCTCCTCTTCATTCTTCTTAATCCCAAATCTCGCTAAACCAGTCCTTGATCCGTTGAAAAAAGCCGATCCTGCCCCGGGGTTTTTCCCGGACCGGGGCCGGTCCCTCCTGCTGGTATTTCTGGGCATAATAGACCGCCCCGATGGCCGTTCCGTAAACGTCATTGACCCCCAGGTATTCCTGCTCAGCTACCCGCACCTGGTCCCCGTAATCAAAGAACTGGCGGGCTAGGTCCGCTACCCCGTGCATCGCCGCCACGCCGC
>JAAZLS010000081.1 GCA_012799185.1 Bacillota bacterium
CAATTACGTCACCTCCTAGAACAAATCAAAATATACTTTTCTAACAAATCGGCTTTATTATATCAATCACCCGGCTTTATTAAAACAACTTTTAGAACAGACCGGTTATAAATGTGATAATATTAATAAGGGTAAGCGAATGATATCATATTTTCTACCAGGAGGCAGATAGTTATGTACCGTATAGCAGTTATCCCCGGCGACGGCACCGGCCCGGAACAGATCGGGGAGGCCCTAAAAGTTTTAGAGGCTGCCGGTGAAAAATTTAATCTTAGCTTTGAGACAACCCATTATGACTTGGGTGGTGAGCGTTACCTGAAGACCGGGGAATTGCTACCGGACTCCGTGTTTGATGAGCTGAAAGAGTGCCAGGCTATCCTGCTAGGGGCGATCGGTCATCCCGATGTTAAGCCGGGAATTTTGGAACGGGGTCTATTGCTCCGGCTCCGTTTTGAACTCGACCTCTATATAAATTTAAGGCCGGTAAAACTCTACCCGGGGGTAGCATCACCTTTAAAAAACAAGCGTCCCGAAGATATCGATTTTGTAGTGGTAAGAGAAAACACCGAAGGCCTTTACACCGGTGCCGGCGGTTTCTTTAAAAAAGGCAGCCCCGATGAGGTAGCTATCCAGGAATCGATCAATACCCGTCGGGGAGTAGAACGCTGCCTGCGTTACGCCTTCGATTATTGCCAAGGAAAAAGAAACCGCAGGCAACTAACCCTGTGCGGTAAAACTAACGTGCTCACCTACGCCTTCGATCTTTGGGAGAGGGCTTTTCAGGAAATGAGCCTTGACTATCCCGGCGTTAAAACCGACTATGCCCATGTAGATGCGATCTGCATGTGGATGATTAAAAATCCGGAGTGGTTTGATGTAATTGTAACCGACAATATGTTTGGGGATATTATTACCGACCTGGGAGCAATGATCCAGGGTGGGATGGGTATCGCCGCCGGGGCCAACTTACACCCCGGAAAGACATCCATGTTTGAACCAATCGGCGGCTCCGCCCCCAAGTACACCGGGTTAAATAAAATCAATCCCCTGGCGGCAATCTGTGCCTCTGCTATGATGTTAGACTACTTGGGAGAGGAAGAAGCCGCCCAAAGTGTAGAAGCGGCAGTTGCAACCGTCTGCCACCGGCACCTGGCCGGCCTTAATGCCGGGGAAATGGGGCACACCACGGCGGAGGTCGGGGATTTAGTTACCCGCTATCTCTAGCCTCCGGGTAGCCGTACTTTACCCTTAACAAAATAATTTTCTCTTCATTCCCCCTAGGGTAGCGGGGTTAAAAAAACCAACCCCGCTACCCTTCGGCGGCCCAACAAGCAGGGAACCTAGGCATTTACATGCTAAACTCCCGGCTGAGTTTTTGGATGGCTTTCTTTTCGATTCGGGAAACATAAGAGCGGGAGATCCCCAGTTCACTGGCGATCTCTTTTTGGGTATGGCGCAGCCCTCTCCCCAGGCCAAATCGCATGGTGAGGACCTTCTTTTCTCTCTGTTTTAGCTTATTTAACTTTTGCAATAGATTTTCTGCCAGCAGTTTTGCTTCAACCTGGTCCGAGGTCGAACTTTCGCAGGATAGAACCTCCATTAAGGTAATCTCATTGCCCTCCTTGTCGATCCCGATAGAATCCTGCAAGGAGACCTCCTGGGATAACCTCCTAGTAGAACGAAAATACATTAACAACTCATTTTCAATACAGCGGGCCGCATAGGTAGCCAGACGAATTTTTTTTTCTGGTTTAAAGGTATTGATCGCTTTGATCAAACCAATTGTACCAATCTGGATCAAATCATCCTTATCTTCTCCACCGGTTTCATATTTTTTAATAACATGGGCTACCAGCCGCAGATTGCACTCGATTAATTTCTTCCGCGCCTCCGGATCCCCCCGGCCCATTTGACGCAGGCAATCCCGCTCCTGGGCCGCGGTCAAGGGAAGGGGGAAAGACCTGTTCTGAATGTGCCCCACCATTACAAACAGCTCTTGCAGCGCTGCCAATACAGATGACAATAGGATCATCGGTATCTCCCCCCTCCCGGTTTAAAAACCAAGGTACCTAAATCTTATGCCTCCGGAGGGCGGGAGGTGCCTGTCTAATTGAAGTTGTTTAAAACAAGGGGCTAAGGATCATCTTTATCTTTACCCGGCCGCCCGGACAGCAGCAATTCGGCCTGCTCCAGGTAACCGGCGGGAACATAGAGATCTATTCCCAAAACGGTCATCCCCATACAAACCTTGAGAAAATTACCGGCCTCCCGATATTTTCTCAATACCGGAATCTGGTAGGCCCTTAATAGGGATTCCACAACTCCGGCTTCAGCATCACCGGCTACCCCACGAAGAAATACCCAGTTCTCCCGGCGATCCATTTTTTTTCCCATGACAACTAATCCCCCCTGGCAAATCGGGGCCGTCCGTGCTGTTACGGACGGCCCCGAAGCCCGTCAATCTTTTGTTAAAGGCGAAGACTAGCCTGATCAGGTTATTCGCTGGCCGCTACTCTTTGGAGAACAAGTTTAGCTAGATCCTGTTCAAAGCCGATAAACTGTTGGTGGTTCAAGGAATAGAACATCCATTTCCCATCCCGACGATTATTGACTAGCTGGGCCTGTCTTAAAACCTTCAAATGGTGGGATACCACCGATTGGGATAGATCCAGCCGGGTCATCATGTCACAGACACACATCTCCTCCTGGCATAAGAGCAAAACTATCTTTAGCCGGGTCTCCTCCCCTAATGCCTTAATTGCATCTACCAGCGAACGCAACCCTTCTTTCATATCCTTCCCCCTCTAAGCTTGAAAGTCCTATTATTTTTTCCCCCGTATTATCCCCCATGAATTTAACTACTGCTAACTGCTTTCTTTTCTTCTACCCGGGGTCTAACCTCTTCCCATTTTTTATCGGCTACCTCTTTCCAGGCCCGGGCGACCCGATCCATTTCCCGGGCAGCCTCACCCTTCAAAGTAGTGTCCGCCCCTTCGTGGGTGGGCCGAGCCCCGGTTTCAGCTACCATTTCCCTTAATGCTGCCGGGTTATCAATCAACGGACAGGGTCTCAGCATGTTATCACTAAAGGGGATCCTTTCCTGGTAAGCCTTAAACAGAGGGTTGGCCAACACCTCTTTTAGAGATTTGCCAAATATTTTATCAACGGCAAAATGGATAAATGCACACGGTTCCACATCCCCAAAAGCGTTGATATGCAGATAACGCCTCCCCCCGGCAATGCAGCCCCCGGTAAATTGCCCGTCATTCCAAAAGTCGGCAATCATGATCGGCTTAGTGCTCCTGATATGGCGTACCCGATCCACCATCCACGCCCGCTGTTCCGGTGTAACCATCATCGAAAAATCAGGTTTTAATCCGATGGGGATATAATGAAATGCCCAACCGTAAAATGCACCTTTCTCTATTAACATCTCAATATAATCATCGCTGAAGAGCTCCTCGCAGTTATGCCGGGTAACGGTAAGGCTAACCCCAAAGGGCATCCGATTTTCTTTTAGATTCCTCATAGCGGCCATCACCTTGTCGTAGGTCCCCTTCCCCCGCCTCCAGTCGGTTGCCTCTTTACCTCCTTCCAGACTAATAGCCGGGCTAATATTTCCAACCTCGCGAATCTTTTTGGCCGTCTCGCGATCAATTAAGGTGGCATTCGTATAGGGCATAAAGGCCATATCGGGATGTTTCTCGGCCAATTCAAAGAGGTGCGGCCACATGAACGGTTCCCCGCCCGACATTACAATGAAATAGATCCCCAGCTCCTTTGCCTCTTCAACGATCCTATCTACTTCTTTAAAACTTAAACTTTGGTGCTTTTCATAGGCCCCCGCCCAACACCCCCGGCAACGAAGATTACAGTCGCTGGTCGGATCAATTAATAGGGTCCAAGGGATCGCATATCCAAGCTTCTCAGCCAGACGATACTGTTTCGGTACCCCCACTAGAATAGAGTTGAGCAAAAAGACCACCGAGAGTTGCTTTATAACCTCCGGATCGATCTCAGTTAACACGCGATTTACAAACTGTTTCATACTGGTATTAGCCTCAAATCCGGCTTTTACATTATTAATTGTCTCGCGATGGTTGGGCATAAGAGCTGCCTTGGAGACTAAATCTAATATCCGGGGCATATTGTTTTGAGGATCATGGCCTAAGTAGTATATAATTTGGTCGATTATTTTTTCACCGAAGAAGCGTTTCGCCACATCAAAGCCTGGCAACACGGCTATCACAACCTTTCATTATCGATAGTATTTAACTATGCCAGTCCTAAACAATTATTCGATGAAAAGGAACCTCCGTTTTCCCCGCTTACCTATATCTATCGAAAAAGCAAGCCAAATACCACCCCCTTAAGGGTACTAGAACCTTATATCAACATACTTAAGTATGTTGATATGATTATAGCAATATTTCCAGTTATCGTCAATAATTTTTTTCTGCCGGGACAAAAGATTATATATTCCCTTTTAGCTGATGTTTTTACCGGTTGCCACAAAAAAAGAAGGATTTCAATTCTTATGTTACGAATAAACATTCTACAAGAAAGATTTTCATCCTAGTCTTGGCTTTGCGGGTAATCCCTAGCATAATCGGGGAGGTGATTTGGTAAATAATCAGGAAAAGTACCTTTTAGCTGCCCGTTTCCCGGTATGACAGGGGTTCTTCACCCCCATCGCATATCTCTAATTTTTTATTCGCGGGAGTTGGATGACTAGGTTTGTGAAAGTAGTAACTAACCTCGGTTTAGTTCTGCCTCAACTAAACCGCATAGGGGTGTAACAAATGACGGTAAAAACTTTTCCCCGGGGAATATTTCTTCCCCATTATAAAGAGTTCTCCGAACATGAAGCCATCACCAGCATCTCCCTGCCTAAAGAGATAATTATTCCTCTTCAACAGCATATCGGGGCCCCCTGCCAGGCCCTAGTAAAGGTAGGAGATCGAGTAACCGCTGGCCAGAAGATCGGTCAAAGCGAAGCCTTTGTCTGTGCGCCGATCCATGCCAGCCTGGATGGCACTGTAATTGCGGTAGAACCCCGGCCAAATTTTAACGGAAAGAACGTAGAAAGTGTTGTTATCGCTGTCGATCCGGATCAAATAGAACCTACTTGGCCGGAACGGGATACAGACAAACTATCAACGGCGGAAATTAGGTCAGCGATTAAAGAGGCCGGCATTGTGGGGATGGGAGGGGCCACTTTCCCCACCCACGTTAAACTTAGCCCTCCCAAACCAATCGATACTATAATCATAAACGCCTGTGAATGTGAGCCCTTTTTAACCTGTGATCACCGCATGATGCTGGAGATGACGGAAGCGCTGGTAGAGGGGGCCCGGCTAATCGCCCGGGTAGTTGACGCCCCCCACATTGTATTTGGGGTGGAGATCAACAAACCGGATGCCCTGGAGGCCATAAAATCAAATCTGGGCCGGGATGAGCATATAACTATTGTCCCGTTGGCCGTTAAATATCCCCAAGGTTCGGAAAAACAACTGATTAAGGCCTCCATTGACCGGGAGGTCCCCCCAGGCAAGCTTCCCCTGGAGGTAGGAGTAGTGGTACAGAACGTAGCTACCGCCATCGCAGTTTACGAGGCCTGCCGCTACCAGAAACCCTCCTATGAAAGGGTACTGACGGTAAGCGGGGACGCAATCGTCCGCCCCTCCAACCTCAAGGTTAAAATAGGTACCCCCATCGGCTTTATTATTAAGGAATGCGGAGGAATTAAGGGGGCCCCTACCGGGGTCGAAAGTGACGAAGAATGGTTCTCCGTGCCTTTGCCAAAGGCTGACCCGGCAGGAAAAATTATTTTAGGCGGCCCGATGACCGGCTGGTCCCAATCCCGTTTGGATATACCGGTTACTAAGGGAACTAGCGGCATCCTGGTATTCAGCCCACAAATGATCACTGAAACCGACTATAAGGATTGTGTACGTTGCGGCAAATGTGTAGAGCACTGCCCGATGTTTCTCTATCCCAATTTTATCGGACTTTATACCGAGCAGGGCCGCTACGATCTGGCCGCTGAATGGGGAGCGATAGACTGTTTTGAATGTGGGATTTGTGTTTATGTCTGTCCCTCCAACCGGCCGATCGTCCATTTTGTTAGAGAAACAAAGGAACAGATCGCGGCGGCAGCGCGGGCTGCTCAAAATAAATAGTTACCGGTGAAACAAACCGTGCATTGTTAGGAGGGAATGGAAAGTATGGCCGATACACAATTTTCTGTTACCACATCGCCCCACCTGAGAACAACGGTAACCGTATCATCGGCAATGCGGGATGTTCTATATGCCCTTGCTCCGATTACCCTGGTCTCGATCTACTGGTTTAAATTTAATGCCGTCTTTTTAATCGCCGTCTGCCTCATTGTCGCAATGCTTACCGAATTGTTGTTCCGTAAAGCAATGAATAAGCCGGCAACATTAAAAGATGGTAGCGCCCTGGTAACCGGGTTGCTGGTTGCCCTCTGCTCGGGCGGCTGTTCCGCCTGGTGGGTAGGAGCCCTGGCCACCTTTATCGCCGTCGGGATAGCAAAAGAACTAATGGGCGGCCTGGGGTGGAACCGTTTTAATCCGGCCGCCTTCGGAAGGATTTCAGTCTTTCTTCTAACCCCGTTTTTTTATTGGCTGGGCCTGGCCTTCTCTCCACTACAGGCCAGTTTTGGTGGCTTAGATGTTATTACCTCGGCTACCCCGCTGGCTTTACTTAAACAGGGGACGGCCCTCCCCGATCTAGGCTCCCTCTTTCTATCTTTTCCCGGGGGGGCCCTGGGTGAAACTTCAGCCCTGGCCTTATTAATCGGCGGAGCCTACCTGTTATATAAGGAGCATATCCGCTGGCATATTCCGGTCTCAATCGTAGCCGGCGTATTTGTAATGGCCCTTCTATTTGGTGACCACAGTACCACCCCCTTCTACCTTACCCCTTTCTACCATATTTTCTCTGGGGGTGTTCTCCTGGGGGCCCTATTCATGGCTACCGACTGGGTAACCAGCCCGATTACTCCCCGGGGCCGGGTGATTTTCGGCCTGGCGATCGGAATATTATTGATGATATTTAGACTGGCCCTGGGACCCACTGAAGGAACTTGTTTCTCCATTTTAATCATGAACGCTTTTGTTCCCTTAATCGATCGCCTAACCCGGCAGCGCAAGTTCGGGGAAGCTCCGGCTAGGCCGGCGCCGGTGGCCGTTAAACCATCTCTAGAGAAAAGTAGTTAATCGTTTCGCTAAAGATGAAAAAGGCGTTCCCGTGCAACATAAGGAAGGTGGTGTAAGCGATGACGAAATCTATGCTGCTCGATACTTCCAAATGTATCGGCTGCCGGGCTTGCCAGGTAGCTTGCAAGCAGTGGAACCAGCTGCCCGCGGAGAAGACGGTCTTTACCGGCGAATATGAGAATCCACCGCATTTTTCTCCCGTGACCTGGACCAAGATTTCTTTTAACGAATACGAAGAAGACGGCCACCTGCATTGGTTTTTTTCCAAGCATGGCTGCATGCATTGCACCGATGCCGCCTGCATGAAGGTCTGTCCAGCCGGTGCCATCTATCGCACCGATTATGGAACGGTGGCCATAGATACAAATAAATGCATCGGGTGCAACTATTGTGTTGCCAACTGCACCTATAACGTGATGGGGTTTGACCAGGTGGCCCATGTGGCCCGGAAGTGTACCTTCTGCCTGGATCGAATTTCCAACGGGTTAATTCCGGCCTGTGTTAAAACCTGCCCCACCGGGGCCCTCGCCTATGGGGATCGCGCAGATATGGTAAGAAAGGCCGAACAACGCCTGGTAAAGCTGAAGGAGGCCGGTAATGAAGGGGCTAATATTTACGGGTTGGATGAGCTAGACGGCCTGGGGGTAATCTATATCCTCGAAGATCGGCCGTCCAAGTACGGCCTGCTGGAGAACCCCCGCGTCTCTACCGCCGCCCATATCTGGAGTTACATCTTCAAGCCGGTGCGGGTGCTGGTAGTGGCGGCCATGGCCTTTGCTCTCTGGTTTAACCGTAAAGAATCGAAGGGGGAAAACCTTCCCAAATAGCCGGCCGGCGGCGTTAACTGAAAATAAAGATCTGGATAGAGGACGTTTTTTTCTGCAAGGGGCGGTCAATACCGCCCCTCTTTGACTGTAACCGGCTTGCGGCTTGCTGAATTTCCTGCTCCATTTTTTTAATCTCGATTTCAACGACCCCCGCTAATAAGTCGATCTTTATTTGCCTTATTATACCTTAAAGAAGGAAAAAACACGACAAATACCCAAGATAGCAAGATAGATAAGATCCCCGATTCTCACCGGGCCGCCGGCTCTTAGCCTGCCGCCAAGCTGGCCCCGTAATCTCCCCCGGATTATAAAAAAGGGGTTAATAGAAAGGGGTCCCATTGATTTATAAAAATCCTTATTGCCGAACGGTACGGCGCAGCCACCTGATAATAGTATCCTGCGGGCATTGTAAAACAGATCTGGCCCTCTATCAAAAAGCGGGCCGGGGAAGACTGTTGCGGATGTATATAGATCGTATCGTTAAAGGTGCTGTTGATTTACGAAATAAGCCGGGGATACTGGTTTGCCCCCAATGCCACCATCAACTGGCCACAAAGGTGACATTAAGGCGCAAGCGGACCGAAGCCTACATACTAATCCGGGGGGTTTTTAACGCCAGGGAAGTAGATTAATCCGGAGAATGGCAGGATCTGGAGAAACCTGAGGCTGGAAACGTCCCCCTGTCTTGCCTGCCTTATTCTTCCAGGTAGCGGGCAATCTCTCCAAACACCTGGGCCACACCTCCTTCCCGCAGATGATCGGCAAAAACTACTATTACCGCCTTTGGCCGCTCCAGGGGATAAAAACCGGCTACCCAGTAGTTCAATATTTCCCGCTCTCCTTCAAACCTCCCGCTTTCAGCTGTTCCGGTTTTAACGGCCACCCCTTGCCGGGTGATAGCGGCATCGCCCCCCGTACCCCGGTCCGTGACCGCCTGCATCATGTAACGTAATTTGTTGGCAGTAGAGCTGCTTATTACCCGCCGCCCACCCCGAGAAATAAAGTGCCTGATTTTATTACCCCGGCAATCAGTTATAGCCAGGACCAAACGAGGATTGATATCCCGTCCCCCGTTAGCTATTATGGCCATCATGCGGGCAATCTGCAAGGGGGTGGTCAATAGATCCCCCTGGCCGATAGCGGTATTGGCCAAGGCCCTGGGATTTTTCAACTCCGCCACCGACGGTAGCAACCCTTCTTGTCCCTCCAGCGGGATCCCGGTAGCCTCCCCCAACCCAAGCTGCCGGGCATAATAGTTTAGCTTGTCGCCCCCCAGCTGTAAAGCCAACTGAATAAAAACGGTGTTACAGGAGTAGGCAAAGGCCTCTACCAGGGTCACCCCGTCGCCGGGATGGAGGTGAGAACAGGGTATATGTAAACCCGATACCTCTATCCCTCCGCTACAATTAAATGTTTGAAACAGGCCGGCCTCCCCCTCCTCCAGGGCGGCGGCGGCCACCACCGTTTTAAACACTGAACCGGGCTGGTAACCACAAATCGTCCGGTTAAGCAAAGATGCCCGATCCCCCTGAAATTGCTCGGAAATTTTTCCCGGGTTAAAGTTGGGCCGGCTGACCAGGGCTAAAATATCCCCATCGGCAGGATTCATTACTACTATTGCCCCCTGGATCAGGCGGCAATCGGCGATGCGTTCAACCTCTTGCTGCAGCTTCCGATCAATGGAAAGGAGGATGTTGCGTGAACTTTCCCCGGATTTAAGCAGGCGGTAACCCCGCCCCTCGATTAATCGGTTATACCCGTCTACTATCGCCGCCAGCATCTCCTGCTGCCCCCGGGATAGCTCCCGATCAAAGGAGAGCTCTATTCCGCTAACCCCCCGTCCCTCGCTCTCCTTTAGGTAACCAATAACGTGGGAGCCCAGCTGATCCGGCCCATAGCGGCAGGCTGAAGGACTGATAATTATTCCCGGAATACCACCACTGTCAACTAAAGAATCAGGTAGGATACCCTTATCAACCCGCGGATTTATCCAAAACGGTGCGCATCCGGCCGGGGCGGAAAAAATAGAGTCGATCCCCGGAACTCCTTTATATCGCTCGACAATTTCCTCTTCCCGCCCGCAGTAATGGGCGGGAAATGCAGCCAGCCCGGCAAAGTAATCCCGATCAAGCAGCGAACAACCGTGGCGATCCTGGATATCGCCCCGGGCACTTAACAGGCTTAATCCCTGGGCCCGCTGGCGAACCGCCATTCGGGCCAATCCGGGACCTTTTACTACCTGGATCCAGAATAATTTAAAACCAAGTAGTATAAATACGAGAATAGCTAGAATAAAGAGGATTACCATCCGATGGGATCGGTTAAACCGATGCAATATAAAAACCTCCCTGATCATTTTTCATCAAAGAGGCTTACTTTATACCGAGCGCCAGTATTTGGCCGAAAAACCAGTCCTGTTATCCGGGTCCTGAGCTCTGGGCTCTATTTTTCTCCGCCCGATTAATATTTTCGTTATGTTCCACCAGGGTCCGACCGAAATAGTGCTCCCCGGTACCATCATTCTTAGAAACAAAATAATAGTAATCGTTTTTCTCAGGATTTAGTACCGCCTCGATAGAACTTTCCCCGGGAGCCCCGATCGGACCGGGAGGTAATCCCGGATTAAGATAGGTGTTGTAAGGAGATTCAATTAAAGTATCCCCGGTGGAGAGTTCTGGCTTAACCTCGCCTAAAATGTACTGAACCGTAGCACAGGATTGAAGCAGGTAGTTATCTTCCAGCCGATTAAGGAATACTCCTGCAATCCGCCTTCTTTCACTAGAAACAACCGCCTCTTTTTCTACCAGGGAAGCCAGGGTAATAACTTCATGAACGGTCATCCCGTTTTCTAAGGCCCTTTGCTTAAAGGCTTCGTTGATTACCCGGTTCATACGATGCAGCATCAACATAATAATCTCTTCTTCAGAGGCATCACGGGCAACCTGGTAAGTATCAGGAAATAGGTAACCCTCCAGGGCGTAGGTGCACCGGTTATCGAGGGCCTCTTCTAGAAAGGGAAACTGCTTCACTAAGTTATCCGGCGGGTGGGAAACAAGATCCAGGAACCGGCGGCCCTCTATTAATTTCCCGGCCGATAAAATCTGGGCCATCTGCTTTACTGTGAGCCCTTCCGGGATAGTGAACCAGTCGGTATCCAGGTATACCTCGCCCTTTATGATTTTAGCAATTATCGCTTTCATATCATCTGCAGGACTAAGTTCATACCGGCCGGCAATAAATTCCTTGTCCACTCCCTTTAGGCGAGTATATACCCGAAAGGTAAATGCATTATGGATAACCCCCTCCCCAGCTAGGATCCGGCCAATTTCCTTAGTTCCAGCACCGGGAGGTATGTTAACCATGATGGTTTCATTTCCATCAGTGGTACTTACAGGCAGCAGCATATTAAGGCCTGTCCATAAGATAGCCAGGGCCAGCAGGATCGCCAGCACCCCCCCCGATACAACTAACCTTCGTTTTATTTTCACCGGCTAGCACCCCCTACTCCCCGCCGGCATCACTACTGCATAGCTTACTACCAGACGCTATAAAAGTAAATGGGCGAAGGTATCTCTTTCGCCCATAATCTGCCTTTAAACTGGTATTTAGTTTAGCCCTTCATCTTCGCCAAAAATCGGCTCTAGATCTTCTTTTAACATTTCCCATTGGGAGACCGCTTGCTCCCACTCTTTTTCATCCTCAACCTCTACTAGCACATCTTCCCCTTCCCTATGCTCTAGCCGGAAGATATATGCTTCTTCCAAATCTTCTTCCCCGTCTGTTTTGGAAAACCCGGGAGCAGGCGTCAATACCGCATAACGTTTGTCCTGACATTCAAATAGATCTTCAACTAGGAATTCATGTTCGTTTCCCTGCTCATCGACCAGCGTTACCAACGGATTGCCACTGTTTTCCTCTTTACCAGGCATTTTATCATTCACCTCTTCGGATTATTGGCCGGACTATCAGCATTCCCACCTTCTTTTGTCTCAATCGTCCTTAGATAGGTATCTAGAATTAAGACCGCGGCCAACTTATCCTGTAAGCCTTTCCTCTTTTTCCGACGTACATTTCCCGCCAGCAGTACCTGTTCTGCCGCCCTGGTAGTAAGCCGCTCATCGACCATTATTACCGGCAAGCCAATAGATTTTTTTAGCAAATCCTTGAATTGCTTTGCCATTTCCGCCGCCGGCCCCCGGCTTCCATCCAACCTTAACGGCAAGCCGACTACAATTTTTTCAACATCGTATTTACTACATAGATCCCCGACCCGGGCCAAAAGCACCTGGGGGTCGGTAAAAGTAATTACCTCCAACCCCTGGGCAGTGATCCCTAAAGGATCGGTTATAGCCACCCCTACCCTCTTTTGCCCATAATCTAGTCCCAGTATCCTCATTCCGACGGTTGATTAGCCCGTTGCAGGTAAGCTCGGACTAGCTCTTCCAGCAGTTCATCCCGCTCTACCTGCCGGATTAGGGCGCGGGCATTCTGGTGGCTGGTAATATAGGCCGGATCACCCGATAAAAGATATCCTACCAACTGGTTTAAGGGATTATACCCTTTTTCTTTTAATGCCTGGTAAACCGCTAGCAATATTTTCTTGGCCTGATTCTCTTCATCCTCCAGGTTTACCCGATAACGGACAGTATACTGATTATCCTTTCCCATGGCTAATCACCCCTGATCGAAAGTACAGCCCTAGTGGCGCTGTTCCCGCACCAGTGAGCTCACTCTTTTTAATGCCGCTGGTAAAGCTGCCGGATTTTTGCCTCCGGCCCGGGCCAGATCCGGGCGTCCCCCCCCGCCTCCCCCCACCTGGCGGGCAACAGCAACGATTATCTCTTTTGCGCTTATACCCTGTTTCACCAGGTCAGGAGTAACCGCCCCTGTCAGAAGCACCTTACCACCTTCTACCGCTCCTAGAACTACTACCCCCCCGTCCAGCCGTTCTTTTATTTGATCGGTAAACATTAGCAAATGCTCCATACTGTCTGCCTCGACTATTTCACTGATAACCTTTACTCCGTTTACCTCCTTTGTTTTCGACAGGAGGGCTTCAACCTGGAAGGAGGTAAGTTTCATCTTTAAGTCGCGATTGGCTACCTCCACCTGCCGCTGTACTCTCAGCATTTCTTGGACCTTCTCTTCTAACCGCTCCGGGGGAGTGCGCAGTATTTCAGAGAGATTCTGAAGCTGCCTGGTCTGCCCTACTGTAAACCGGTAAGCCTTTTCCCCGGTTACCGCCTCTATTCGCCTCAAGCCGGAGCCGATTCCCTCTTCGGAAAGAAACCTTAAAAGGCCAATTTCCCCGGTAGAATCGACATGGGTCCCCCCACATAACTCCCGGCTATACTCCCCGATGGAAACCATTCTTACCGATTCCGGATCGTACTTCTCCCCAAAGAGCGCCTCCGCCCCGGCCGCTTCAGCCTGCTTGAGGGTAGTATAGGAGATGTTAATATCTATATTTTCCCGGATCTTATCATTGATACGTTTTTCCAGCTTCCCCATCTCTTCAGCGCTTAGTGAATTAAAATAGGTAAAATCAAACCGCAATTGATCTGGGGAGACAAGGGAACCGGCCTGGTTAACCTGCTTCCCCAAGATATCTTTTAGGGCCCGGTGTAGGAGGTGGGTAGCGGTATGGCTACGCCGGATAGCCTCCCGACGTCTCTCATCCACTAGCACTGTTAGCTGCTCTCCCTCGGTTATCCTCCCCGCCTCAAGGGTTCCCCGGTGAACGATTTGCCCCGAAGGGGCAATAAAGGTATCCTTGATCAATACCCGGCCGTCTTTACCGGTGACCTCCCCGCTATCACCAACCTGCCCCCCCGCCTCCGCATAAAAGGGGGTACAATCAAAAAGCAGTTCAACCTCGGTCCCCGGTTTATTTATCTCTTGATAGCGCCGGCCATTAACTAGCAGGGCCAGGGCCTTGGATTTTAACTTAAGCTTGCGGTAGCCATTAAAAAGGGTGGTCAGGTCAGCAACCTCCCGGTAGGATAAATCATGGGCGATCCCGGAGTCGGCCCGGGCGGCTTCACGGGCCCGTTCTTGCTGAGCAGTTAAAGACCGTTTAAAACTATCTTCTTCCACCATCATCCCCTCTTCGGCCAGGATCTCCCTCGTTAGCTCCAGGGGAAAACCGTAGGTATCGTAAAGTTTAAAGGCCCACTCCCCCGGCATCACTTGCTTCTCTTCCTGCTTTAGGCGGGCCGTGTATTCCTCCAGGATCTCGACCCCCAGGGTCAGGGTTTCCTGGAATCGTTTTTCCTCCACCTCCACCACCTGCCGGATATATTCCTCTTTCTGCTTCAACTCCGGATAGGTCTCCCCCATCAGCCGAACAACCAAAGGGATCGCTTCTGTTAAAAAATTGCCGGTCATACCGACCAGCCGGCCAAAGCGCTCCGCTCTCCTGAGAAGCCGGCGCAACACATATCCCCGGCCCTCATTAGACGGAAGCACCCCGTCCGCCACTAAGAACGTTATACCGCGGCTATGCTCGGTGATTACCCGTAAAGGGATCGTACAATCCTTCTTTTTCCCATCAGCTAGGGCGGCAAAATGCTTAAAGATAGGGGAAATTAGATCGATCTCGTAGAGGGAGGTCACACCCTGCATCGCCATGGCCAACCTTTCCAATCCCGCCCCTGTATCGATGCCGGTCTTTTTCAAGTTGGTTAAACTACCATCCGCTTCACGGCAAAATTGGGTAAATACCAGGTTCCACACCTCAAGGTAACGATCGCAATCGCAACCTAGGGTACATCCCGGTTTGCCGCAACCTTTTTCCGGACCAAGATCATAATATATCTCGGAACAGGGACCGCAAGGCCCCGGGCCAATCTCCCAAAAATTATCTTCATCCCCCAGGCGGACTATTCGTTCCTCCGCAATCCCTATCTCCCGGGACCAAATCTCAAAAGATTCTTCATCCTCCCGGTAGATACTTATCCAGAGCCGCTCTCTCGATAGTTGTAATATTTCCGTAACAAATTCCCAGGACCAAATAATGGCCTGTTCCTTAAAATAGTCACCAAATGAGAAGTTCCCCAGCATTTCAAAGAAGGTGGCATGGCGCCCGGTATAGCCCACCTGTCCAATATCGGGTGTCCGCAGACACTTTTGACAGGTAGCAATCCGGGGGTGGGGTGGTCTCCTCTCCCCGGTAAAATATGGTTTTAAAGGCGCCATTCCGGCACCGACTAATAGTAAGGTAGGATCGTTTTCCGGTATTAGAGAATAACTGGGCAAAATTAAATGATCCTTAGAGGCAAAAAAATCTAAAAATGTTTTACGAATCTGATCCGTGCTGGGACAGCTGTTCATTACCGCACCCTCCTACCATAATTATACCAATTATATCTTTTTAAAAGATAAAATGTCAACGAGGGGAGCCGGTGGCGGACCACCTCCAAGCCCCCTAATAGAATTTGAGATGCCTAAAAAAAATACGGAATACAATGATTACCGGCAGGGCCAGGATTAACCCCATAAAACCAAATAGCTTCCCAGCTAATAGCAGGGCAAAAATAATTGTCAACGGGTGAAATCCAATACTGCGGCCGATAATTAACGGGTAAATCAACTGGGCCTCCACCTGCTGGATAATAACCAGGATAAGCGTCACCTTCAAAGCCTGGAACGGGGATTGAAGCAGCGCGATCAACAGGGCCGGAAGGGCCCCGATCACCGGCCCTATTATAGGAATCAAGTTCATTATACCGGTAATCCCCGCTAAAACCAGGGGAAAGTCCAATCGGATGATTAAAAAACAGATATAGGTTAGGAGTCCCACCGCAAAACTTACCAGGAGAGAGCCCCGTAAAAATGCCCCCAGGGAACAATTGATATCACGAGCTATTGCGAGGAAAGAATGCCGGTATTTCCCAGGAACCCGTCGAATGAGGGCCCGTTTTAGGTTCTGTTCATCCCTAAGAAAATAATAGGTCAAAACTGGGACCAGCAATAACAGCAGTGTACACCCTATTACCTCAACCGCCGACTGGTAAAGGCGTTCTAAACGGGCGGAAAAGAGATCACCTAATCCGTCTAGGTTTTTATCCATCATCTCCCGGATATTGGAGGGTAGGTTAAACTGGCGGTAGCTATCCTGAAACCGGCTAATAATATTCTGCAGCTGTTCCAAGTATCCAGGAAGCTCGCTTCCCAGACTTTGTAGCTCTACCGCCAGCAGGGGAACAACCCGCACCCAGGCTATAAATATAAATAGGGCAAACAGCAGGTAGATTACTGCTATAGCTACCTTGCGGGAGATACGACGCTGTTCCATCAATAGCACCAGCGGACTTAATAGGTAGGCCAGAACTAGTGAAATTACAAAGGGAAGCGCCACCAGCAATAGAGAGCTCCGGTACCTGTATATCCCGATCAGCAATAATAAAAGGAGCACTCCTAATACGGCGAATGCTCCAATTTTCTGCCAGCGGGGCATCCGGGCCAGTTTGTTGGTCACTGACAGGTAGCCTCCCTGGGGCTTAAATTAAACCGATCCTAGTTCCCAAAATTTGCTCGCACCAATACCTTTTATGGCGTGGGCTGCCAGTTTAGAACCAAAATTAACTCGACTTCTGCTCTACTGCCACTGGAACCAGCGAGCCATCCGGTTCCACGTAGAACATTTTTGTTTCCCGCCGTGATACAAGGCAAATTTCCATCAGGCAGTGCCAACAGTAATACCGGTTAGTCCCTATTTTCCCAATATCGATCGTATGACAGAGCGGGCATTGCATTTTTCACACCTGAATTCCAATCTTATGGCGATTATTATAACCTGCCGGCGACAAAATAATACCCGCCCCTTCAACCGGATCCCCGGATAATCCCCCCCCCTAAAACCAGGTCCCCCCGATAGAACACAGCTGCCTGGCCGGGGGTAATTGCCGGCTGTGGATCGTCAAATAACGCCCGTAGGCTTGAGGCCTCCACCTGTTCCAGCCGGGCCGGTGCTTCGGGGGAACGGTAACGGATCTTAATGCCCACCGACTCACCGGTGGAGAGGGAGGCGATCGATAGGTAGTTAAATTTCTCCACCACTATTGCCGAGCGGTATAGCTCCTCTTTTCGCCCTACTACTAGCATATTATCTCCAGGCCTGATCTCCAGCACATAAAGGGGGACCGAGGTTGTTAAGCCTAACCCCCGCCGCTGGCCGATGGTATAACCGGCTAGCCCCCGGTGGGTACCTAATTGACGCCCGGAGGTGTCTACTATCGGTCCGGGTGTAAACGGAAGATCCCGCTGTCGTAAAAACTGGCGGTAATCATTATCAGGAATAAAACATATCTCCTGGCTTTCGGCCCGGTCAGCAGCCCTGAGATTAAATTGTCGGGCCCGCCGGCGCACCTGTTGCTTGGTCAGAAACCCCAACGGAAATAAGCAGCGGGAGAGCTGTACCTGCGATAGGTTAAATAACATGTACGATTGATCCTTACGAATATCGACACCTTTGCGTAATAGGTATCGACCGGTTGATGGGCTGTACTCCACTCGGGCGTAGTGGCCAGTAGCGATATAATCGGCCCCCTGTTCCCGGGCATAGCGCTCCAGGGTGGCAAATTTTATCTCCCTATTACAGATGATACAGGGGTTGGGGGTACGTCCCTGACGATAATCTTCAATAAAGTAATCGATAACTTTTTCCTGAAAGTCCCCCCGGACATCCAATACCCGGTGGGGTATACCCATAGAACGGGCAGCCCGCCCGGCAGCACTTACTGAATCCAAATCTGCCTCTCCACTGCCCCCCAACTCCAGCCCCCCATCATGCATCTTTAGGGTAAGGCCGATCACCTCGTATTCTTCCTCTTTTAGTAGGGCAGCGGCCAGGGAGCTATCTACACCCCCGCTCATGGCGACAATTACCCGTCCCCTAATGACTTCACCTCCACCCCATTCAAATCCGTCCCCGTGTCAACTCAGTTGGGCCCGACCGCGGGAAACATCCCCCAGCCCGGTCGCCACTTGCTGTTGTACAGTTGCCGGAACGGAAAAATTAATGATAACCTGTTCCCCATACTCTATATCTAAAATTTCCCCGTCACAACTTTCAATATATCGGATCGCCGGGCCCATATCATCATAATCCAAAATCACCTTAAAATAGGCCAGCTCTATTATTTTGACCAGCCGGGCTTCTTCTAAACAGGCCCGGGCGCACGACCGATAAGCCCGGTTTAAACCTCCAATGCCCAGTTTAATCCCCCCAAAGTAGCGGGTGGCCACCACCACCACGTTAGTCACCCTGGCCCCATTAAGCTCCTGTAGCATGGGCGGTCCGGCGGTCCCAGCCGGCTCCCGGGCATCGCTGCTGCGCTCGATTCCATTATTTGTAAAACCCAAGCGATAGGCATAGGTATGGTGGGTCGCATCGGGGAACTCCGACTCGATCGAGGCAATATATTCCCGGGCCTCCTGCTCCGTATTGGCCGGGGCCAAGGAGGCAATAAAGCGGCTGCGCTTTATTGTCAGGCGCACCCGCAGGGGCTGTTTCACCGTGTAGAGCGGCCCCCGCTCAACCATCCTGCTCCCCCTCCCCTTTCTTCAACCTTTCCAACCTCGCCTTGAACTTTTTCTCATATCCCTCTTCAGAGGGCCGATGAGCTTCGACGGGAGATATTCCTGCCGCCCCTGGTGCCCCCGGTAATTCCTGTTGAGAGCAGATCTTTTACGCCGGCCCCCACCGCGTTGAGGCGATCTTCCCCAATCAAAGGCCGCAGCAGCACCCCTTCCCCTAACATTTCACCCTAGCCCACAAAATCCTGGATCTCCCGGGGCCGCATGCGTTGGGCCAGCGGACCCTCCTGCCTTATCTTATTTTTTAAATTTAGTTAAATCAGTTCCCGGTTCATCGGTTATCCCGCCCTGCTGACTTATTATACCATACCCGGGCTCTGAAATTTAGAGGCTCCCCCCTACCCCTATATAGAACCATGCTCCTTTCTTCTCTATAAAAAGAAAGGAGCATAGTGATAATTCTATTTTCTCTTCCGGGAATTATGAGTTTACGCCCCACATTCCCCCCGCCGCCCCGAACATAAAACCTAAAAATAATTTACTTATAACATTAAGACCAAGGGTAACATTATTCCCCACCAGTACGCCGGCCAGCAGCAACCCTACTACGTACAATACCCCAACTACCCCTCCCAGCAACCAGCCCCGAAAACCGACCCGCTTTCCGGTATAGTAGGAGCCGCAGAGCACTGCGAGTAGGGAGAGACCGCAAGCCAGGTAAGGGGTTACCCTCTCCGGCAGGGCTGTTAAATGTAAAACCAGGGAACAGGCCAGTAAAAGCACAAGTGATATAATGATCGATAGCAATAGGCCCCTAATTACCCCCCATATTACGGTGCGGTTTCGAAATAGAAATTGGGCCATCGGGCCGGTCATAGATTCACCCCCTGGTTAGAATCTATGAGCGGCTATCAAAAATTATTCGTCGCCGACCAGCCGGTCTACTGCTCCCCGGGAAAACTTAACATTAATATTATCGGCGATTTTTAACACTACTGTCTCCTCATCGAGCTCTTTAATCATTCCGTAAATACCTCCGATGGTCACCACCCGATCCCCTTTTCTCAGGCTTGCCAGTAGTTCCTGGCGTTTTTTCTGATGTTTCTGCTGCGGGCGAATAAATAGAAAATAAAACAGTACAAATAAAATAATTATCGGTAAAAATGGACCAAGTCGATTAATCAAGTCTTCCATTTAGACCACACTCCCGTAATAGTTATTTAGTTCGGGTGCCTTTTCCCGATAATAACGACCAAAGTAACCACCGTCAATAGCCTCTCTTATTTCCGCCATAAATTGAGCCAGGTGATATAGATTATGGTAAGTAGCCAACCTCATCGCCAGTATCTCCCCGGTATTAAACAGGTGCCGGATATAGGCCCGGGAATAGTTCCGGCATACATGACAGCTACACCGGTCATCCAGGGGGGATGTGTCGGAGGCGTAGGCCGCATTTCTAATCGTTAAATACCCTTTTGCAGTCATTACGCGCCCGTTACGGGCAATCCGGGTCGGAAGAACACAATCAAAAAGATCCACACCCCTGCGCACCGCCTCCAGTAAAACATCGGGAGTACCAACCCCCATCAGGTAACGCGGTTTACCAGAAGGCATTAAAGGGGTTACTCCCTCCAGGGTCTTATACATTAAGTCTTTCGGCTCCCCCACGCTCAATCCCCCGAGAGCATATCCGGGAAAATCCATTTTTACCAGCTCGGCCAGCGCTAATTTTCTTAAATCGTTAAATACACCTCCTTGGATAATCCCAAACAGTGCCTGCCCCCGGTACTCATGGGCCTGTAGGCAGCGCCAGGCCCAGCGCGTGCTTCGTACCACCGCTTCCCTAGCCTTTTCCCAAGAACAGGGGTAGGGAGGACAATGATCCAATGTCATGGCGATATCCGACCCCAGCACATTTTGGATCCTGGTTACCCGCTCCGGGGTCAGGTAGTGGGTAGAGCCGTCGATATGGGAGCGAAAAGTTACCCCGTGATCATCTAGTTTCCGCAACCGGTTTAAGCTAAATATTTGGAATCCCCCGCTATCCGTCAGCAAGGCCCCTTCCCAATTCATGAACCGGTGTAAACCTCCGGAGCGGGCGATAATTTCCAACCCGGGGCGCAAATAAAGATGATAGCTGTTAGCTAAAATTATCGGATATTTTAGCTCCTGCAGCTCCGAGACGGTGATCGCTTTAACCGTACCCATTGTTCCCACTGGCATAAATGCCGGCGTCTGGATCTGTCCGTGGGATGTAGTTAAGCACCCCCTGCGGGCTCCTGCTTCCGGGCAGGTAGTAATTACTTGAAATTTTATGGGCATTATTGCCACCTACGTTTATAGCTTATATTAACCCCTAGGGGCTGTCAATTATACTTTAAAATTCTTTAAATCCACCCAAAACATTACAATACTAACATACAGTCGCCGAAGCTGTAAAAGCGGTACCGTTTATCCACCGCCACCCGGTAGGCTTCCTGGATAAAGCCCAACCCGCCATAGGCACTGACCAACATTAAAAGGGTGGAGCAGGGTAAATGGAAATTGGTTAAAAGGGCATCTACCGCCTTGAATCTATACCCGGGATAGATAAAAAGATCGGTCCAGCCAGCCCGAGACTCCACCCGGCTATCGCACCGGGCCACCGTCTCCAGGACCCGGCAAGAGGTAGTCCCCACCGCTACTACTTTCCCACCATTATTTTTAACCTGATTTATTTTTTCGGCCGTCTGCACCGATATATCAAAATATTCCCGGTGCATGATATGACGGCAAATCTGCTCCGTCTTTACCGGTTGAAAGGTACCCGGGCCGATATGGAGGGTGATAAATGTATGGTTAACCTGTCGCTCGGCAAGCGCCTTGAAAATAGCCGGTGTAAAATGAAACCCCGCCGTCGGAGCGGCGGCAGAACCCTGCCGGGAGGCATAAATCGTCTGGTAGAGGTCGGGATCCCCAATATCTTTTTTTATATAAGGTGGCAGGGGAACTTTACCGATTTGGGGCAACAGGTTTTCCACCGGTTGATTAAACTCTACCCGACGCCGCCCGCCACCGGTATCTTTAAGCACCACTGCCTCCAACCCGGAGCCAAACTCTACCCGGCTGCCAACCCTTAACCGCCGTCCGGGCCTGACCATGGCCTGCCAATGGTAGTTATCCTCCCGGTGCAACAGCAAAAACTCAACTTTTCCCCCGCTGTTAAAGCGGCGGCCGGCCAGGCGAGCCGGAATAACCCGGGTATCATTTAATACCAGCAGGTCCCCGGGATTGAGAAAATCGGGAAACCGGTAAAAGCTACTCTCGGTTATTCTATTACCCTCCCGCTCAAGGATCATCAACCGGGAGTGATCCCGCCGGGGTAAAGGTTCCTGGGCTATGAGTTCCGGGGGGAGGTGATAGCGATAGTCCTGTAATTTTAACCCGGATTCCTGTGAAACAACCATTTTTTTAATCATCCCCATTAACTTATAAGCGACGAAGTAGATTTAGGACCAAAGTCAGAACCACGCTAATAACAATCATGGTTACAAGGGGAAAGTAAAAGACGTACCGTTCCCCTTTTATTACTATATCCCCGGGAAGCCGGCCCAGGCCTAAACGCCCAAATAAAAAAAAGAGGAGCCCGGTACCTATCAGCAACCCGCCAAGGGATAGTAATAGCTTGCCAAGGGATTCAAATCCCATCACCCCTTCACCACCAAACCCGGACGGGAGAAAATATTTTTTTCCTCCTGCCCTTATCTCCTACTCCTATCCTACCATAACCGCCGTTGGGAATGGCCATCGGATTTCATGGTCAGGCCAAGATAAGTACAGGCCGCCTCGGTAATCACCCTCCCCCGGGGGGTGCGCTGAAGAAAACCCAGCTTCATTAAATAAGGCTCATAGACATCCTCCAGGGTTTCCGGTTGTTCGCTAATGGCGGTCGCCAGGGTATCCAACCCCACCGGACCACCGTTAAACTTCTCCAAAACGGTAATCAGAAGACGGCGATCGATCTCATCCAGGCCCAACCGATCCAACTGTAACATCTGGAGGGCATCCTTGGATACCTTTTCGGTAATAATATTATCGGCCTTTACCTGGGCATAGTCCCGGACCCGCTTCAGGAGGCGATTGGCAATACGGGGTGTCCCCCGGGCCACCCGGGCAATCTCCCGGGCCCCCTCGGGTTTTATTTCTACATTTAATAGAAGGGAATTACGGGTTAATATTTTTTGCAGCTCCTCCATGGAGTAAAATTCCAGCCGTTCCACTACTCCGAACCGATCCCTTAAGGGGGAGGTTAGCATGCCGGCCCGGACGGTAGCCCCCACCAGGGTAAAGGGGGGCAGTTCCAACCTTAGCGAATGGGCCCCGGGGCCCTTACCAATAATAATATCGAGAGCAAAATCCTCCATCGCCGGGTAAAGTAGCTCCTCTACAATCCGGGGCAAACGGTGTATTTCGTCGATAAAGAGGACATCACCCTGCCCCAAATTGGTTAAAATCGCGGCTAAATCCCCAGGTCTTTCAATAGCCGGCCCGGAGGTGGCCCGGATGCTTACCCCCATTTCCCGGGCAATGATATGGGCCAGGGTAGTCTTACCCAATCCCGGTGGGCCGTAAAGCAATACATGATCCAGTGGTTCATTTCGCTCGCTGGCAGCCCTAATATAAATAGCAAATTTCTCCTTGATTTTATCCTGCCCGATATATTCCTTGAAAACCCGGGGTCGTAGTCCAAACTCTAACTGCTGATCATCCCCCGCTTGTCTATCAGCTGAAACAATTCTCTCTTGCACCCTCTGTTCCCCCCCCCTTACCCACTACTTCCGCCTAGGTTTTGTAAGGCCAGACGCAGCACCTCTTCTTTAGAAATCTGACCGACCTCTTCGTCCTCCTGTAACACCTGGCTAATTGCTGTTGAGGCCTCAAATCTAGAATAACCTAAGGTGAGAAGGGCTTCGATCAATTCTTTTTCTAACAAGCCTTTTTCCGTACCGGCAACCGGCAACCCGATCGCCTCAGCCGGTATCAGCTTGGGCAGTTTATCCTTAAGTTCAAATATCAACCGCCGGGATATTTTCTTGCCTACCCCGGGAATCTGACAAAGAAGGTCAGCATCTTCTTTTAAAATAGCCTCATAAATTTGAGGTAAGGATAATACCCCCAACATGGAGAGAGCCAATTTCGGCCCAAAACCGGAGACGCTGGTAACCAGGTTAAAAAAATCCCGCTCCACCGGCTGTTGGAAACCATAAATTATGAGCTCATCCTCCCGAAATAGCAACCGTGTATAGTAGGTAGCCCGTTCTCCGGGTTCCCCGGCCGGCGGGCCTATAGTGGGGGGTACGGTGACCTGGATACCGATTCCCCCTATGTCTAGAACTACTTTGCCGGGGCTAAAGTCCACCAACCGGCCTTGTAAATAATCGATCATACCCTGCTCCCCGTGGCCAGTTGCCATTTCCGATGTTGCAGGTGACAGAGCGCCGCCGCCAGGGCATCGGCCTCATCATCCACCAGCGTAACATTTTTTAACTGTAACAGTAACCGGACCATATTTTGAACCTGGCCCTTGCCGGCCCTCCCAAAGCTGGATACCGCCTTTTTTATTTGTAGGGGCGTATATTCAAACAGCTCTAATTTATTTAAAGCGGCCACCAAAATTACTACCCCCCGGGCTTCGCCGACCTGCAGGGCGCTCCGGGTGTTTTTACAAAAAAACAGCCTCTCCACCGAGAACGCTTGGGGCCGGTAAGAATTGATAAGATCTTCCAGGTGCCTATAAATCTGAGCCAGCCGTTCCGGGGAGCGCTCCCGGGAACCGGTTCGGATACAGCCTGATACTACCCGGCGCCAGCGATCACCTTGCTCTTCAACTACCCCGTAACCGGTAACAGCTACTCCCGGGTCGATCCCCATTATTCGCACCATGTCACCCCATTATCTCATATTCCTAAACCCGGATTATATATTTCTTGAGAATTAGTAGTAAATCCTTCCGTCTAACCGGGATACAAAAAGCCGGAAACTATATTCCGGCTGTAGCATTTAAATCTTAAATAATTATACAACTTAAAAATTAACTGGTGAACGACTCCATGAATACCTGTTTCTGCTCCTCCGTTTCAAAAGGCACCCCTTTTTCCAGGCTTTCCCGATCGGTATCTTTAACCCTAAAATCAGTCACCTCGATTAACCTGCCCCGGGGTGGATCACCTTCATAAACCGCGATACAACCATTAAAAAGCCCTAGATAAAAATGCCCCTGGCAACGGGGACAGAGATCCTGGACCAGGGTTAACAGGAACCGGGGCTGCTTCGCCTCCGTACTAAGATCGGTGACATGCCAACCCTCGGGGACATTAATATCGGCGGCAAAACTCTCCAGGCTAAAGTTACTGTTTAACAACGCCTGGGATAGATCGATTAAACCCCGGGGAGGGGGCGGAAGATCGTCCGGGAGCTCTTGATCCCCGTAGGTCTCACTATGTTCACAATAGCGATATAGGTATTGAACCAAGTAGGGGGCCGGCTCTTGCCCGGCAGAGATCTCCTGTTGGGTGGTATTCCCCGGATTTTGCCTTAACCACCGGCTCCAGAGGTCACTGCGCGTATAAGTAAAAAGCACTATTAGCGGCGCCAACCCCAACACTAGCACTAGTGCCCATAATCCGGCCCAGGCTGTCGGGCGCCACTTTTTTTTCTTATTTTCCTTTTCGGTCAATTACCTCACCTTCCCCGATATTGCATCTTAAAGGTTTATGATATCCTGGGAAGGTGAATATTATACGGGGGAAACTAAATCTTTGTTATTTTCAATAATCAGGCCATTAGCTCTTCGGGAATATCAAAATTAGCATAAACATTTTGAACATCATCGAGTTCTTCAAGATTTTCTAACAGCTCCAAGAGTTTCTTAACCACCTCCGGCTCGGTAACATTGACGGTGCTCTTGGGAAGCATGGTTACCTCGGCACTGGACAGATCCATACCGGCTTGCTGTAGATACTCCTTCACATGCTCCATGGTTTCCGGGGCGGTAATCACCTCGTAGCTGTCCCCATCCAGCTCCACATCTTCGGCACCCGCCTCCAGGGCAGCCATGATTACATCATCTTCCTCCAACCCGGATTTTTCAATAATAATAAAGCCCTTTCGTTCAAACATCCAGGCGACGCAACCGGTCTCGCCCAGGTTCCCCCCACTGCGGGTCATCAGGTGCCGGATCTCAGCCACTGTCCGGTTCCGGTTGTCAGTTAGCGTTTCCATTAGCAACGCAACCCCCCCCGGTCCATAACCTTCGTAGCTGACACCCTCCAGGGCCTCCCCTTCCAGTTCCCCGGTCCCCTTTAATATCGCCCGCTGTATACTATCGTTGGGCAAATTGTTCTCCCGGGCTTTCTGAACTGCTAGGCGCAACCGAAGATTGGATTCTACATCACCGCCGCCTTCACGGGCAGAGACCATTAACTCCCGCGATAGCTTGGTAAATATTTTTCCCCTTTGCGCATCTACCCGGGCTTTACGCCGCTTAATATTGGCCCACTTAGAATGGCCGGCCATAGCTTAACCCTCCTTTCTATTTTATCCGTAATCAGAAAGTCCCCGCCGCCCCACTATTCAAGAGCGGTCCCTATCCGGGGGGGGATCAGGATAGACTGCCGTCGCGATGGTCTTCATACCGCCCCGGGGATTAAAATTACCGATAACAGTCATGCTAACCGGTGCAATTAATTCCACCAAATCATCTAGAATCCAATTTACAACATCCTCTTGAATTATTCCTATCTGCCGAAAAGAGTTCAGGTAATATTTTAGTGATTTTAACTCGACACAACGATCCCCGGGAATATAGCGAATGGTCAACTCCCCAAAATCGGGCAATCCGGTCCAGGGGCAGACGGAGGTAAACTCCGGAAAAATTATCTCCACCTCTGTCTTTCGCCCGGAATAGAGAAATGGGACTGTTTCCAGTACTTTCCGGTCGATATTCCCGGGATCTAATACCCCCGGTATTTGTGGTTTAGTTTTCTTCTGCTTGGATGACATTCGTTCCACGTTCCTTTCGTGCCCAATTTACTACCAGGTAACAAAAAGGCGTATCAATTAAGGCTAAAACTAGTTTAACCATGTACTGGCTGAATATCATACCGATCAGGGCGCCCCGGGGGACCGTGCCGGCAAAACCGATGGTAATGAAAACCACTGTATCCATCAGCTGGCTGGCCATGGTCGATAGATTATTGCGCAACCAGAGGTGCTTTCCCCGGGTTAAACGCCGCCAGTAGTCAAAAGCCCACACATCATGGGTCTGAGATATAATGTAAGCACACATACTGGCCAATACTATCCGGGGGACAGCCCCAAAGATAGCCTCGTAGGCCTTTTGATCGGGCCAAACCGGTGCCGGAGGCAACACTCTTCCCAACTGTAGGTACCCCATAAGAACAATATTCATAAAGAAGCCAAGCCATACCAGCTCCGTAGCCTGCTTTTTGCCCCAAACTTCACAGACCACATCGGTAACCAAAAAGGTAATCGGAAAGACAAATACCGCCGCCGGTACAATTAAACCGCCGATTTGAACTAATTTAACGGCAGTAATATTTGCAATCAACAGAGAGGTGATAAATAGAGAAGTTAAAAAAAGCAACCTTTTTTTGGGCAACCAATCTTCCCCCCTTCAGCTGTTACTACCTTTCACCTTTAATGATTATAAGATATTTGAGATGAAGTTAAAAGTATAACCTGTTTTTTGGTCTAAAATGCGGGGTTATTGTCATTCATTATATAGGCTCGGAAAGACTTAATGATAGAACCCTAGAGGGTAGAATCACCGATTAGGTTGATGAATTCCCGGGCAGCCCGGCTTCTTACCCGTTGCCGGTGACAAACCAGGTAGAATTTGCGGGTAAGATGAAGATTCTTGATCCTATACCCGCTTATCCTTCCGGCCTGCAAATAATCTTCAACCGAACGGTTGGAAAGAAAAGAGATTCCCATCCCATAGCGTACCGCCTGCTTTATTCCCTCCGGGCTATCGATATACACCAGATCTTTAAAATCTTGCAATTTGACCCCACGTTCTTCCAGGGCCTGCTCTAACCGCAGCCTGGTAGCGGACCCCCGTTCCCGGACGATCAGGGTATAGGGAAGACAGTCCTTTACCATTATCTCGCTCTCCCCCTCCGGGAACAGTCCCGGCGGAGCTACCATCAAAAGCTCATCGTTACCCACCGGCTTGAAACTTAGATGCCCGTTTTCAACTATCGTGCCTACAAAGCCAAGGTCGAAACTGTAATCCAAAATGCCCTCCATCACGGCGGAAGAATCCCGTATAGCCAAGTTTATTTCAACCCGGGGATAAAGCTGTTTATAATCAGTCAGCTTCGGCGGTAAAAGATAAAGTCCGGGTACGGTACTGGCCCCGATGTAGAACAGCTCCTCGATCTGTTCAGCATTCGACGATAGATCCGCAACCGCCTCCTGCTGAATATTTAGCAACCGCCGGGCATAATCCATAAATTTCTTACCCTCATCGGTAAGGGCGATCGTTGACCGGGAGCGATCAATTAAAACAACCCCTAACTCTTTTTCCAGTGCCTTAATATGCCGGCTGACTGAAGGCTGGCTAATAAACAACCTCTCTGCGGCCAATGAAAAGCTTTTTAAGGAGGCCACATTAATAAATAACTTTAATTGCCAGAAATTCATCTTTAAAAGCCTCCCCGCTGCTAGGTTTGTTTAAATTATAACCTGTCGCAGCTAGGCCCGTCCAGAAGGGGCCCCCCGGAAACAGCCCCCTCCCGCCAAAATCTTTACACCCCGATCATTTTATCTGTTTTTCCACCTACTGATCATATACCTTCGTAATAAGCAGAGCCCCTGTTATCAGAAAAATGTATTTCTACCGGGCCAATGGATGTTTTATAA
>JAAZLS010000082.1 GCA_012799185.1 Bacillota bacterium
CCCTTCGGGCAGGGTTAATACAACCTGCGCATATTCGGTCCGCTCTTCCCATTCGTCACCGATAAACTGGTAATAGAGCTCGGCCCCATCCTCGTAAATCTGCACCGCGTTCTCCACAATGTAGGAAATAGTAAAGGTCCGCTCCTCATCAATCGCCTCAAAACTCCAATCGATATAGATGTGACCCGGATGCTCCTCCACGTAGAAAATGCCGGGTATATCTTGGGTCCCGGGGGGCATCTGCTCGTAGGCTACGCCCTCTTCGCTGACCAACACATCTTTGACGGAAGCATGATCCTTTAAATAAATGTATTCCCAGGCCCCCCGGTAACGGCCATTGAAATTAAAGGTCCGCTCCTCTACCACCCCCATTGAACCGTCGGGGCGAAGCTCCGCCTCAATCATAACCCGGGGGAAATAGTAGGAACGGGCATCGGCGTAGGCTGGCGTTACAAAGCACAACAGAAAAATTAAAACTAACCCTAGAAAAAGAGCAAAGGGGAAGGAGGAACCCCGCTGGTAGTTTATGGCATCCCGCCTATCTGTCATGGTCATCCCTTTACCTTAAAACTCTACCCTAACCGTCTGCCGGGCCTCCGTCTCGCCCTCCAGATTAAAATAACCCTCCGGGGGGAAACCGAAGATACCGGCAAGCAGAACGGCAGGGAACCGCTGGATAGCTGTATTATATTTTAGAACCGTATCATTAAAAAATTGACGGGAGAAGGCAATCTTCCCCTCCGTGTTTGTCAGCTCTTCCTGGAGCCGCATAAAATTAGTATTCGCCTTAAGCTCCGGATAGTTCTCCGCCAAAGCAAAAAGTTGCCGCAGCGCCCCGGTAAGCATACCCTCCGCCCCGGCCTGTTCCTGCACGTTTTCGGCTCCGACGGCCCTGTTCCGGGCCTCGATCACCCGTTCTAGGGTCTCCTTCTCGTGGGCGGCATACCCCTTGACCGTCGATACCAGGTTAGGCACCAGATCATAGCGCCGTTTTAGCTGCACTTCGATCTGCGCCCAGGCATTTTTAATCCGCTGGCGCAAGGTAACTAATTGATTGTAGATACCGATCCCGAATACCGCGAGTAAAACTACAATCCCACCAATTGCCCATCCCATAAAATCCGCCTCCTTTTATTCCCGCCAATTACTACCTGCTGAAAAATTAACGGCAGCATTTAATAATTCGCAAATTAGATAGTTTTTTCCTGTAATTTACTTGATACGGACTCAGGAAATAGCGAAATACCCTTCATCGCGCCCACCTTCCAATATATGCTATTATATCACTTGGGGAACAGGCGAGGTACAGCCTCGCCCCTACAGGATAGTGTCAAGACACTGTAGGTTTTTAAAGAACCTCACTGCGCCGGGGGTGTTCAACAACACCTTCAAGAACATAAATTAATCGGGTCTGGACCCCTTTACGTCCTTTTACTTTGATATGATCCTCATCCGCTTCAATGGAGAGCTCCGCCACTTTTCTTTTCTCTTTGGGCCGGCTCAAAATGCTCAAATCCGGCGCACCACCGCTGATCAAAAGCCCGATCAGCTCTGAAAACTCTTGGCGCATGGCATCTTCCAATGTGGAATCGCCGCTTTGCCGCAGATAGTAATAGATCCCGTCAATCTGGAAGTGGGCAAAAAGAACCAGATCCTCGGGCACCCCGCTGCCGGAGGGGGCCCGAAAATAGCCGGCGGTAACTGGCGTGCCCAGGACAATGGAGCGTTTCAAATGGGCATCCCCATTACCCTCATAAGTGTTGTGATCGTATTGTTCGTAGGGTTTTTCCGGAGCAAGTTTTTCCAGCCATCTTTCAAAATCCCGGAGC
>JAAZLS010000083.1 GCA_012799185.1 Bacillota bacterium
GCCGGGGTAGAAACAGGTAGTCCACCCGGTCCTTTAAATCCATAATATGTCCATGCATTATTTTAATCGGAATGCAGGCATCGGTCACCGTATTGCGGATTCCCCACTCCAGAATCTTTCGATTGGTCGATGTGGATAGCACCACCTGGACTCCCAGACCCTCTAAATATGTTTTCCATAAGGGGTAGTACGAATAAAATGATAATGCTTGCGGTATCCCGACAACTACAGTAGCCAATTATGCTTCACCTTGCTTGCTTTATTTAACCTATCGAAGATCAGATAACTGCCCGGAATGAAACTTTCCATTTTGGTAATTCGAGTTTAATTGCTAAAATCCTGCAAGCGGTAGGTTCCATCAGGATGTCGACGCTTTCTATAACCGTCTCGCACCCCCATTTTACCATAGTTAAATTGACAATAGTATGCCACCCAGGTAAAATTTATAAGGGAGGCGGTACCTCCTCCCGCTCCCCATCCGACCCAAAACATAAGCTATAACAACCGGTCAAAAGTTCTCCTCATTTATTTGTGATTTGGCGGTTGCTATGCTATAATCGTACCGTTCGCCGGGGCGTGGCGCAGTTTGGTAGCGCGCTTGGTTCGGGACCAAGAGGTCGCAGGTTCAAATCCTGTCGCTCCGACCATTTACGAAATCCAGGGATACTGCAGAAACCGCCCTTCGGCACCCCTGGATTTCAGAATAATTACCCTATTTTCCCATACCCTTAGATTAAAATGATACTACCAGCAGGCATCTCGTCTATATGATCACCCATCAATCTCTTCAAATGGCTATAGGGACCCTCGCCAGTACAATGACCCGTAAAATACTTGGCCTTCGTGCTGAGCAAATATTCGCCAATTTTACTAACCGCCTCTACATCCCAATCGCCGGTCGCCGGATCGTGAAGATGGAAACCACCAATTACATAGTCGGGCATATTATTCTTTAGCAGGTAAAAACATTTAACTATGTTCACAATGCCATTATGGGCACAACCCGCCAATAACAAGGTCTTTCCATCTTCCTCCACGATGAGATTCTGTTCGTGCACAAAGGTATCTTCTACCATTTGGCCGTTTCGCTCCATGAGCAAACGGCTTGCCGACCTGGGAGGCGTGCCCACCCGGGCTACATTTGAGTAGAGTTCAATTCCCGGGCTGATCAAATACTGATCACCGGTAAATACGAAGCGCTCGTTTTGTTTCAACCCTTGTTCCAATCCGATATAGCCGATTTCACGGCCGGGGCGCACAGCATAGTATTTACCAAAGGCTTGCCGGTGTAGGTATACCTTCGCCTTCCTGTTTTCCTTTAAGAATTTTTTTAATCCGCCACCGTGATCATAATGTCCATGGGAAATAGCCAGGAAATCAACATCTGCAATATTTACCTTCATCTTTTTTGCATTTTCAAAAAAAAGCTCACTGGCCCCCACGTCGAATAAGATTTTTTGATCCCCGGTTTCCAGATAAACACTAAGACCATGTTCACTGCCTAATTCAGGCGAGAGGGAACTGTTCTCGATCAAAACTTTTATGAGCATACCTTAGGCCCCCTTCTCCTCCCCATGCATACAATCGCATCATAGTTCTGCATCCATCAGGATCAAATAGAGCCGATTCCCCTCTTTTAAACCTTTTACCAGTTCACAGTGACGGAGGATAGAAAAATGTTTTTCCAGCTCTTCCGGTTCTATCTTCAAGGCTTCTACCACCTGTTCCCTGGTTACTTTGCCCCGTTTTTGCACAAAATCGACAATCTTCTTTTGAACCGGTAAAAGCCCCTCTGTACCCCGTTGGCCAAGTCTCTCCCTAGTAAGCCGAGCCGAGCGCACCGCCATCGGATCACAAGTTTTAAGCACGCTCATCGTCTCCAGGTAACAGTCCTCGCAATAGTTTTGGCCGGCATACACAAATATTTCTTCCCCGTGAATTGACTCACCGCATTTTGTACAAAGCATAATCAGCTTCCGCTTTCCAAGCGGGATTCCCCCCCCCCGGGCATTTATTTAGTACAAAAAAAATATCCCCTAATCACCACTGCCCCTAAGCCCCCGGCCACCCCGATGCCGACGACGGCGACGATGACAGCTGGGGCCGCAAGTCTCTTCGAAACCGTTGCAAAGCCGGTACTTGCCCCCCTCTATTAACAGCTCTCTACCGTTAACCAGTGATTCAGCCAGCTGCCGCCGGGCCCTTATATAAATTCCCTGAACCGTAGTACGAGCTACGTTCATCCGTCGGGCACATTCCTCCTGGGTCATTCCCTCTAAATCGATTAGCCGGATCGCTTCGTACCCGTCAACGGTCATCTTAACCGGCTCCCGTTGACCCCCACCCAGGTCTAACGGTCCAAACCGGGTGCTCTCGGGAAGGCTACATATTTTCCTTTTCTTCATCGGTCTTGACATTATTCTTTTTCCTTAGCCCTCATCTAAATTAGGGGCAACCAGGGTTTCCCAGTTGCCCCTCTCATCCACTAGAGATCTTCCAACTGTTTTTCAATCGCTGCCAGTTGCTGTTGCAACACGTTCTTTTCATTCTGGAGCAATTCCTTTTCCGCCTCCGGGGAAACCGGTCCAACAGGATAGCCCCCACCAAAACCATAACCGATACCGCGGCCAAAACCGTAGCCGAAGCCCCGACCAAAACCGTAACCGAAGCCCCGACCAAAACCGCGCCGACGGGCCAAGCCTAAGCGCCCAAAACCGGCACCATATCCGGGCATGTTTACTCCACTGCAAAATCCCAGACCCCGCCCGGTCATTGGCCCATAACCCATGGGACCAGTTCTATCTCCACCTGGCATACTGCTCACCTCCTTGGAGTTTATGACATATGCCACTTACTATCTCTTATTATACCCCCTTAATGACATATGTCAATAACCTTTTAGGTGTTTTCTATTCTAGACTAATACATCAATTAAGTTCTATTGATTTATTTGATCTTGTAACAACAGATTCATTTTTTTACCGCTCCCGGCGGCACCTTAAATCCTTCAACCTTTACCCCGGTAACCAATTGATTTAACCTCTCCACCTTCCACTAACACCGGGACCATATTGGCGCCGTACTTTCCTCTAGCTGCTTCCAGTGCAGAGCGGTCGCGACCGACATTGTACAACCGATAGGTAAGATTCTCCCGCTCTAACTCTTTCATCTGTTCCCGGCAATAGGGACAACCTTCTTTTATGTATAGCTCCCGCATCGGCAGAACCTCCCTTTCCCCCTGTCTAGTCAACTCCTGCCTTTACAACCGCCTGCCCCCTATTTCGACAACTATAGAATAGTTCCTTTGAACTATAAAAAACCTATCAACTCTTGCTTCGATCGGGGTTATATAGCTTTAAGAACAATGAATTACTAACAACCGTGATCGAACTTAGGGCCATCGCCGTCCCCCCAATCACCGGCGTAAAAACACCGAATATGGCCAAGGGGACGGTGATCACATTATAGAAAAATGCCCAGAAAAGATTTTGTCGGATCTTGCGCAAGGTCTGCCGGGAGAGACGAATGGATGAGGCAATCTTTGCTAGGTCACCCTGCATTAAAGTAATTGATGCGCTCTCCATGGCCACATCGGTTCCGGTGCCGATGGCCATGCCTACATCGGCTGTAGCCAGGGCCGGTGCATCATTAATCCCATCACCAACCATGGCCACTACCCGGCCTGCATCCCTTAGCTTCTGAACCTCCTCCGCCTTATGCTGGGGTAGTACTCCCGCAATCACATTCTTAATCCCTACCTCCTGGGCAATAGCCTGGGCCGTCCTCTCCTGGTCCCCGGTAAGCATATATAGCTCTAACCCCATCCGCTTCAAATCCGCAATAGCGCCGATAGCACCCTCCTTAACCGTATCGGCTAGAGCCACCATCCCGGCTAGGTCGCCCCCCTTTACCACAAGCATTACAGTTTTCCCTTCTTCTTCCCAGCTATTTTTCTGCGATTTAAGGGTTGTTAGATCGATTCCAGCTGATTCGGCCAACTTTTCATTACCGATCAGCCAGGTTTCACCCCGAAGATCAAATTTTATCCCCCGCCCGGGCAAGGCCTCAAAACTATCAACCCCGTGCAACAGTAATCCCCTACTTTGCGCCTCTTCGACCAGGGCTCGACCCAGGGGATGTTCCGATTTATTTTCCCCGGAGGCAATAATAGTTAAAAGTTCGTTCTCTTCTAAGCCCCTATCGACATAGATATCGGTAACCGCCGGGGACCCCCGGGTAATGGTTCCGGTTTTATCAAGAACCACTGTGTCGATTTTCCCCGTCCGCTCCAGGTGTTCACCCCCCCGGATTAATATCCCCCGGCCGGCCCCGACCCCGGTCCCTACCATGATCGCCGTCGGTGTAGCCAACCCCAGGGCGCAGGGACAGGCTACGACCAGCACGGTAACCATATGCATCAGGGCGCTCGCGAAAGTAGCCTCGCTAATCAGCCAGCCGGCAAAGGTAACCAAGCCGATACCTATAATGGCCGGAACAAAGATATTAGAGACCCGATCGGCCAGACGTTGGATCGGCGCCTTGGTCCCCTGGGCCTCTTCCACCAGGCGGATAATCTGGGCTAAAACCGTATCCTCCCCTACCTTTAGCGCTTGGAAAGTAAAGCTACCAAATTTATTGATAGAGGCGCCCACCACATCATCACCGGGCCCCTTTTCTACCGGCATACTCTCCCCGGTTAGATGGGACTCATCAATACTGGTATTACCCTCCCGGATAATCCCGTCCACCGGAACCCGCTCCCCCGGCCGCACTACGATCAGGTCCCCGGCAACTACCTCCTCCGCCGGGATATCCAGCTCCTTCCCCTTCCGGATTACCCGCGCTGTTTTTGCCCGTAACCCCATTAGTTTTTCAATCGCCTCCGAAGTTCTTCCCTTGGCCACTGCCTCCAGTAATTTGCCCAGCAAAATTATGGTCATCAAGACCGCCGCCGACTCAAAGTAAAAGAGCCCCCACCCGGCAATGAGGGAGACCAGGCTATAAAAATAGGCGACCGATGTGCCCAAGGCTACTAAAACATCCATATTGGCACTACCCGCTTTTAGCGATCGATAAGCTCCCCGGTAGAAGGCCCAACCGGCAAAAAATTGAACCGGCGTAGCTAAAATTAGCTGCCAATAGGGGTTGAGTTCAAAATGGAGACCGATATGGTGGGCGATCATCATCACGAATAAGGGAAAGGTTAATAGGAGGGCAACAATAAAACGGGCCAGCTGCCAGTTGATCTCTTTTCGCCGGGCCTCCACCGTCTCGTCAAAGGTAAGATCCCGCGCCGGACGGGCCTTGAAACCCAGTTTATTCACCGCTTCCACTATCTCCCGGGGACCGATTAAGCCGGGGATATACTGTACGCTGGCCTTGCCGGTAGCCAGGTTAACCGCCACTCCCTTTATCCCCGGTAGCCCATTTAACCGGTTTTCCACCCGAGCCGAACAGGCGGCACAACTCATCCCGGTGATTGAAAACTCCTGTCTCTCCGCAGTTACCCCGAACCCCAACTCGATTATCCGCTCCACTATTTGCCGGGGCCCTACCTCTTCCGGGTTATAGTTTATCATTCCTTTACCCATTACTAAGTTCACATTAGCCGCCGAGACACCGGGGAGTGAATGTAACCCCTTCTCGACCCGGGCCGAGCAGGCGGCACAGTTCATTCCGGAAATGGGAATAGTTATTACTTCCTGGTTGCTTTGCTTTTCACGGCCGGTCATACGATTGACACCTCCTGGTTAACTACCGGATCAACTTAAAGATAGTCTTTAGTATTTCATCCATCA
>JAAZLS010000084.1 GCA_012799185.1 Bacillota bacterium
CGCCGCAAAAGTAGCGGACCGGCTGGTATCGGGAGTGGCCCTATGTTAAGATCAAAAACGATCGGGAAATAATAGAGGAGGCATCGTCAGTGGGAGTACGGGAAAAACTGGTTTTGGTGGATGGGAACAGCCTGGTCTACCGGGCATTTTACGCCCTTCCTTTAATGCAGACCGGCAGCGGTGAACATACCAACGCGGTCTATGGATTTACCGGCATGATTTTAAAGTTAATCGAGGAACAGAAGCCCACCCACCTGGCGGTCGCCTTCGATTTTCCGGCGCCTACCTTTCGACACCGGCTCTACCGAGAATATAAAATTAATCGCCTCAAGGCCCCCTCGGAGTTAAAGGAACAGATTCAGCGGGTCAAGCAGCTGCTGGCGGCCCTGCAGGTGCCGGTCTTCGAGATGGAGGGCTACGAGGCCGACGATCTCATCGGGACCCTGGCGGTCAAGGCCCGGCAGCGGCCGTTGCCGGTGGTCGTAGTTACCGGGGATGCGGATCTACTGCAGTTAATCGACCGGGGGGCTACTGTCCTCCTGACCCGCAAGGGGATTACCCAGATGGATCGTTTCGATGCCGCCCGGGTCCAGGAACAGTTTGGATTGGAGCCCCACCAGATGTTGGATTACAAGGCGCTAACCGGCGATCCGGCCGATAATATCCCCGGTGTGCCGGGAATCGGCCCGAAGACTGCCACCCGCCTTTTACAGGCCTACGGCACCCTGGAGGAGCTCTACCGGGCCGGCGACCTGACCGGCCGGGTTAAAACTAACCTGGAGCGCTACCGGGAGCAGCTCTTTACCGGGCGGAAGCTACTTACCTTGAAATGTGACCTCCCCCTGGAGAACTTCTGGGAGCAGAGCCGCTTTACCGGGCCCGATCCCTCCCGCCTGATGGCTCTATTTTCTGAACTGGAATTTAAAACCCTGGCCGAACGGGCCAAGAAGCTCTTCCCCGGATTAGAGGGAGCGGCCCCGACGGCGACCCCCGACCGGGTGATTGCAATCGGCACCCTCTCCCGCCTTAAGCAGCTCCTGGCCGGGCTCACCCCCGGTGCTCGCCTGGGACTGGTCCTCCAGTTTACCGCTGCCACCCATCGCCAACAAGGGTTCCCCGAGGCGATGGCCCTGGCCTTCAAGGATCGGCCGGGCTACTACCTGTCAGAGGAGCTCCTAGCCCAGAAGGCCCCGGAGATACTGGGGCTCCTGGCCGACTCCCTTTCCCGGGAGGTAACCCTGGTCGGCCACGATCTTAAAACTATTTATCACCTTTTCGCCCGGGCAGGCCATCCCTATCCCCGTCCGGCCTTCGATCTCTGCCTGGCGGCCTACCTGCTGCGAAGCGACCAGGGAGGCCTCGACCTGCCCCATCTCCTCCAGGCCCGGCTGGGTCAGCCCCTGCTGGAGCCGTTGGAGGGGGAGGAGGAGCAGAGCGGCCGCCACCTGGCCCGGCAGGCGGGCCACCTCCTGGCCCTGGCGGAGCACCTGGAGGAGGAGCTGGCCCGTCGCTCCCTCGATACCCTCTACTACCGGTTGGAGCTGCCCCTGGTGGCGACCCTGGCCAAGATGGAGGGGCGGGGGATCCCCATCGACCGGTCGCTTTTAAAGCAGCTGGAGAGCGAGATCGGGGAACGGATCGAGCAGCTGGAACAGGAGATATTTACCCTGGTGGGCGAGGAGTTTAACCTGAACTCCCCCCAACAGCTGGGACGGATGCTCTTTGAGAAGCTGGAGCTGCCGGTTTTAAAGAAGACCAAGACCGGCCCCTCCACTGCCGCCGCCGTCCTGGAGGAACTGGCACCCCAGCATCCGGTGGTGCCCGCCATCCTAAACTACCGACACCTGATCAAGCTCAAGGGGACCTATCTTTCCGGCCTGATGGAGCTGGTTGATCCGGTTGACCATAAGATCTATACCACCTTTAACCAGGCGGTAACTGCCACCGGGCGTCTCAGCAGCAGCGATCCCAACCTGCAAAATATCCCGGTTCGCCTAGAGGAGGGGCGCCAGATTCGCCGGGCCTTCATCCCCTCTAACGAGGACTCCCTCTTTTTAAGCGCCGACTATTCCCAGATTGAGCTGCGCATCCTGGCCCACCTCTCCCAGGATCCCATCTTAAAGGAGGCCTTCCGTCAGGGCCAGGATATTCACCGGCGCACGGCGGCCGAGGTCTTTAATATCTCCTCCGGGGAGGTTACCCCCGCCTTGCGTGACCGGGCCAAGGCGGTAAACTTTGGAATTATCTACGGGATCAGCGATTACGGCCTCTCCCGGCAGCTGGGGGTCCCCCGCCTAGAGGCCCGTCAATATATCGAGAGCTATTTTGAGCGCTACCGGGGGGTCAAGGACTACTTTAAACAGGTGATCGACCAGGCTAAAAAGCTGGGTTTTGTCTCTACCCTCCTTAACCGGCGACGCTACCTACCCGATATCAACTCAACCAATTTTAGCCGGCGTAGCTTTGCCGAGAGGATGGCTCGCAACACGCCGGTCCAGGGCTCGGCCGCCGATATCATCAAGCTGGCCATGCTCCGGCTAGACCGGCTGATCAACGAGGGGGGATTCAAGGCCCGGCTCCTGCTCCAGGTCCATGACGAGCTGCTCTTTGAGCTGGAGTCCTCCGATATCGATTTTTTTGCCCCGATTATCCGGCGGGAGATGGAGCAGGCCCTTCCCCTGGCGATCCCCCTGACCGTCGATTTAAAATGCGGCCGGAACTGGGCCGATCTAACGCCGCTGGAGGGGGTCTAGATGCCGGAACTTCCCGAGGTGGAGGTGATCCGAAGGGAACTGGAGCCGCTGGTGGGCGATAAGATATTTGCCACCCCCCGGCTTCTCTTTCCCGGCTCGGTGCGCTTCCCCGCGCCCAATGAATTTATTGATCGCCTTCCCGGCTGCCGGATCCGGTCGCTGCAGCGGCGAGGGAAATATTTAATTTTCCAGCTCTCCCGGGGGCTGCTGCTGGTTCACCTGCGCATGACCGGCCGGCTCCTCTTTAGTGAAGAGGGGGTGGCAGCTCCGGAGCCGACCCACCTGCGGGTGGTGCTGCCCTTCCAGGAGGGGGGCGCATTAAATTTTTACGATATGCGCAAGTTTGGCGGGCTCTGGCTCAGCCCCGGCCGCCGGGGCCTACCGCCAGGTTTTTTAAAACTGGGCCCCGATCTCTACCGGGAGGTTGACCGGGAGCGCTTCGCGGCTCTGCTGGGGAGCCACCGGCGGGCCCGGCTTAAATCCTTGCTTTTAAACCAGCGGGTGTTCAGCGGGCTGGGGAATATCTATACCGACGAGAGTCTCTATCGCAGCCGTCTCCATCCCCGGCGGCCAGCCGGTTCCCTTACCCCCAAGGAGATCGACTCCCTCTACCGGGCTATCAGCCGGTTGTTAAAGCGGGGCATCCGGTACGGCGGCACCAGTATCCGGGATTTCCGGGGGGCGACCGACCGGGAGGGGAGCTTCCAGGACTATCTGGAGGTCTACGGCCGGCGGGATAAACCCTGCCGGCGTTGTGGTACCCCCATCCTCCGCATTACCGTCGGGGGCCGGGGGACCTATCTCTGTCCCCGGTGCCAGCCGGAAGATTCCAGCCCAACCGGCTAGCACACCCTCCCTGCTTACCCCATATCCTAGATGGTGTAAAGCGCAGGGAGGAATTAAATTGTCTCTTGGTTTACTTGTCTTGCTGGTGTTGGCGGTTAGTATCGACGGTTTTAGTGCTGGGCTCTCCTTTGGCTTAAGGAAGGTAGTTATACCGCTTCAATCATTATTGATTATTTGCCTGCTCTCATCCCTGATGGCGGCTAGCTCGATCCTGATCGGGGGGCGGCTGGCCCGGCTGATACCGGCTTCCTGGCTCTCCCTGGCTGGGGGGATCCTGCTCATCGGTCTCGGACTCTTTATCGCCCTCCAGGGATTAAGGCCGGAGCGGCCAACGGAGGAGACGGTGCCCAGCGGCGGCCTGCCCCTATTGGCCTCGATCTCCCGGTGCCCCGACCGGGCTGACTTGGATCGCTCGGGAGAGTTAAATGCCCGGGAGGCCTTTTTCTTGGGACTGGTCCTGGCTGCCGATGTTTTTGCCGCCGGGCTCGGCGCCTCTCTGATTGGGCTGCCGATTCTGTTGATGGCCCTGGCGGTGGGCGGGGCAAAGTTTATCCTGATCCCCTTAGGAGTAGAGTGCGGGCGCCTTGTATCGAGGTTGGTTCCCGTCGGTTGGACCTCCCTCCTGGCGGGGTCGATCCTAACCTTTATCGGGGTTTTTAATATCTTTTAAGCGGGGGCCGCGATGAAAGTTATCGGTTTAACCGGGGGGATCGCCTCCGGGAAGAGCACTGTCGCCGGGATGCTCCGGGCAAAAGGGGCACCGGTTCTAGATGCGGACCTGATCGCCCGGGAGATCCTAGCCCCGGGGGAGGAGGCCTGGCAGGAGATCGTGGACTGGCTGGGAGCGAAAATCTTAACTCCCCGGGGGGCCATCGATCGCCGGCGGCTGGGGGAGCTTATCTTTAGCGACCCCAAAAAAAGGGAGAGGCTTAATCGTATCACCCATCCCCGGGTAGAGCAGGAATTGTTGCGCCGGACGGAGAAAATAGAGCAGGAAAATCCCGGGCCATGGCTGGTTTGGGAGGTCCCGCTGCTCATCGAGGCCGGCCTGCATAAAAAGGTGGACCGGGTTCTGTTGGTCTACCTACCGGAAAGGATCCAGCGGGTCCGCCTCCAAGAACGGGAGGGGCTTACCGCCGGGCAGGCCGGGGAGCGGATCCGGGCCCAGATGCCCCTGGCGGAGAAGCGCGGGTATGCCAACTACATTATCGATAACAGCGGCTCCCGGGAGGAGACTGCCGGGCAGGTGGAGCGTCTCTGGGGCCTGTTGGCAAGGGAACAGTAAATGGCTTTTAAAAGAATTCGGTTTCTATTAATATTTATTCTGCTTCTCTACCTGGTCTGCCGCCTTCTGGTGAGCCCCCGGGTGGACCGATTTTTCTACCCCTACCCGGCTCCCTACCGGGAATATATCGAGGAGTACGGGGAAAAGTACCAGGTCGATCCCCTTTTTATTGCGGCGGTGGTGCAGAGTGAGAGCAGCTTCGATCCGGAGGGCATCTCCTCCCGGGGGGCCCAGGGCCTGATGCAGTTAATGCCGGCTACCGCCGAATGGGTGGCCGGGATGCTGGGTTTTAACCTCCAGGGCCGGGAGGAGCTCTTTGAGCCCCGCTTAAATATTGAGATCGGCACCTGGTACCTCTCCAGCCTGCGGCAGCAGTTTGGTGATAATAAGGCGGTAATCCTGGCCGCTTATAACGGGGGGCGGACCGAGACCGCCCGCTGGTTAGAGCAAGATATTTGGGATGGGCGGGAGAGCTCCATTGAACAGATTCCTTTTGCGGAGACCCGCCACTATGTCCGGCGAACCCTGGCCGCCTACCGGCGCTATCATCAAATCTATCGCCGGACCACAGGATCAAAGGAGGAATAATCGTTGACAACAGTGACCCTCATCCGTGGCGACGGGGTCGGCCCCGAGCTGGCCGCCGCCGCCGTCACGGTAATCGAAGCAGCAGCAGTAGATATAACCTGGGAGGAGGCGGTAGCCGGCCAGGAGGCCCTGGAGAAGGAGGGCACCCCGCTCCCCCCCCGGGTGCTCGACTCTATTCGTAAAAACCGGGTGGCCCTAAAGGGTCCGATTACCACCCCCATCGGCTCCGGTTTCCGCAGCGTCAATGTGGCCCTGCGACGGGAGCTAAATCTTTATGCCAACCTGCGCCCGGCCCGGAGCATGGCCGGGATTAAGACCCCTTTTAAAGAGATCGACCTGGTCGTGGTCCGGGAGAATACCGAGGACCTTTACGCCGGGATCGAACACCGGGTGGGGCCCGATGCGGCGGAGAGCATTAAAATTATTACCCGCCAGGCCTCGGAGAAGATTGTCCGGTTTGCCTTCGACTATGCCCGGAAACATAACCGCTCGAAGGTAACGGCGGTCCATAAGGCTAACATCCTTAAGCTGAGCGACGGGCTCTTTTTAGAGGTGGCCCGCCAGGTGGCCGGCGACTACCCGGAGATAGAGTTTGAGGATCGGATCGTTGACAATATGTCGATGCAGCTGGTACAGAAGCCGCAGAACTACGATGTGCTGGTGATGCCCAACCTCTACGGCGATATCCTATCTGATATCTGTGCCGGATTAGTCGGGGGGCTGGGGGTCGCCCCCGGGGCCAATATCGGGGAGGAGCTGGCCCTCTTTGAGCCGGTGCACGGCAGCGCCCCCAAGTACGCGGGGAAAAACCGGGTCAATCCCACCGCGATGATTCTCTCCGCTGCCCTGATGTTGGATCACCTCGGTGAAGGCGAGGCCGCCTCCCGGGTGCGGAAGGCGACCGAGGCGGTAATCCGGGAGGGGAAGAGGGTTACCTATGATCTGGGGGGTACCGCCGGTACCGCGGAGATGGCGGCGGCCATCGCCGACCACCTCAAGCAACTTTAAATAGTGCCCATCCGGGTGGGCGGGGCGGGGTCTCACCCCGCCCCTATTTTTTTCTTAGATCAACGGATTGCGGCGGAAGCGATGGAGGCTTTTTTTGCCATAGGGTTCTCTCCGGCTACTCTCTTCCGGGCTCTCTAGCCCCGGCTCCCGGGCCAGCTCCTCCCGGTACTGTTCCAGTTTTCGCCGATCGATATTGCGCTTCTGGGGCCGGCAGCGATTATACTTTTTAGCCAATCTATTCCCCCCTTTCCAAGGGTCATCGCCGTTTTATCTTTTCCCGCCCCCCCCTTCTTATCCATGGGCACCGTATATTTTCCTGGCAGACTTGCAAACTATAACGGGGGTGATTTGGATGGCAGATTTAGACGAGAGCCGCCTGCTTTCACTGGGCCACGCCGCTATTAAGTACGGGGCCTGGCTGATCGGCCTAATCGTAGTCCTGTTTTTCATGTCGCGCCACCTCTTTCCATTTATCCGTTCCCTTTTTTAATGTCTCCTCGCCGTTAACCCCTGATAAAAGTTGGCTTGGCTTAAAGGACATTTAATTATTATGTCGAAACTATTTCCCATATCTGCTAAGATAAGGGGCAAGCCAACTTTTGAAAGGTTATACCGATCTTCATCTTCATATTATTCCTGGGATTGACGGGGACGGTCCAGCGGATCTGGAGAGCTCTCTCCAGATGGCCCGGGGACTGGTGGAACAAGGTTTCCGGCGGGTGGTGGCCACGCCCCACTGTTTTGAAGGGAACCCGTCGGTTACCGAGATATTGGAGCGGTGGCGGCAATTAGATGGGGAGTTAAAACGAAGGGAGATCCCCCTCCAAGTTCTGCCGGGGGCCGAGTTGCTGATCGAGCCCCGGTTGCCGGAGCGGGCCAGGCAGGGACAGGTCCTACCCCTGAACCGGGGGCGCTACCTGTTGCTGGAACTTCCGCTTTTCCAGGAGGTTCCCCCCTACCTGGAGGAGCTACTTTTCGAGCTAAAGGCCTGCGGCTATGCACCGATCCTGGCTCACCCGGAACGGGTTAAAACCTTTCAAAGGGATCTCTCCCTTTTATCCCGTTTGGTCAGCGGGGGGCTCTATACCCAGCTAACCATAAGCAGCCTGACCGGTTTACAGGGTTCAACCGTGCAGCGAACCGCCGGGAGGATGCTGGACCGCCGGCTGGTGCATCTCCTGGGGACCGATGCCCATAGCGGAGGCGGCCGTCTCCTTGAGACCGGGCCGGCCTTAAAACTCCTGACCAAAAAGATTGGTGCCGCCGGGGTGGAGGCCATGCTTAAAACAAGGCCGGAGCAGCTTTTACACGGTCAGGAACTAGAGATACCGACTGTTCTTACGGAGAAAAGCCGGTGGCAATTACTAAAAAAGAAGCTATTTTCAAACAGAAGGCAGGGAATGTCCCATGGAAGAGGAACTAGATTTACTTGAACTCTGGCAAATTCTTATCCGGCGCTGGAAATTGATTCTTTTGCTGCCCCTGCTGGCGGCGCTAATCAGTGGGATTGTGAGCATCTTCTTTCTTCAATCGACCTACGAGGCCTCCTCCACCTTAATGGTGACCCGGCCGGCTGAGGTCGAGCAGATCCATTACCAGGATGTTCAACTCAGCCGGCAGCTGGTTGATACCTACCAGGTGGTGGCCCATAGTCGGCGGGTCCTGGGCAAGGTGATCACCGGCCTCGATCTGCCCTACACCCTGGAGGTGATGCAGAAGAAAGTTAAGGTATCGCCGGTACAGAAGACCGAGATCATTAAGATCGATGTTACCGATAAGGATCCCCAACTGGCGGCCCTTATTAGCAACCAGGTGGCGAAAACCTTTATGAAAGAGATCATCTCCATTATGAACGTGGAGAATGTGAGTCTAATCGATGAGGCCACCATACCGAAAAAACCGGTTAGCCCCCGGGTCCGTTTAAA
>JAAZLS010000085.1 GCA_012799185.1 Bacillota bacterium
GGAAATGAAGTTTGATCGCGAGATATTTTCATTGACCTTTAGAATCGGCCTGCCTAACGGGATCCAGCATGTTATGCTTAGCGCCGGATTCATGACCTTGTTCCGGATTGTTAATGAGTTCGGGACGGCGGTTACCGCGGCCTACACCGCCGCTACCGGGATCGATTCCTTTGCCTCCATGCCGGCCATGAACCTTTCGATGGCGGTTTCTTCCTTTGTCGGGCAAAACCTGGGGGCGAACAAGCCGGAACGGGTTAAAAGGGGACACCTGGCCGCGTTGGGGATGTCGGTGGCCATATCGCTGGTAATGACCGCCGTGGCGATATTGCTGCGGAAAGAGTTGATATCTCTCTATAACATGGATCCGGAGGTAATTTACCACGGTTCCCGCTATCTTTTAATTGTTGGTTCATTTTATGTGGTGTTTTCGGTCTTTTTTACCACTAACGGGGTCCTGCGGGGTGCCGGGGATACGTTAACCCCCTTAATCTCTACCATATTATCTCTTTGGCTGATCCGGGTACCGGCGGCGGCCCTTCTTTCCCAAAAACTCGGACCGGATGGAATATGGTGGGCCGGCCCGGTGGGGATGGTGACGGGGATGGTTTTTACCGTGCTTTATTATCGCAGCGGCCGGTGGAAGAAAAAAGTGGTGGTGCAAAAAGCAGCGGCCTTGGAGATGGTTGAACCAGCCGAGCCGCGCTAAATATAGCTTAAAGGAGTGGGACTCTTATGTATTTAGTGCTCTTTCCCATAGCGCTACTGCTGGCGGTGCTGGGCGTGGCCGTAAAATATTTTAAATGGCACTGGTTAATTGCCGGCTATAACACGATGCCCCGGGAAAAAAAGGAAAAGGTAGACGTGGCCGGCCTGGGCAATTTTTTAGGTAACTGGATGTTTATCCTGGCGGGACTATTTTTAGTGAGGGGGTTGCTGGGCCGATTAAAAATTGTTTACCCGGATTTAATTTTTGTGTCCCTCCTGTTTATTTTAATGTTTCACATGTTGATCCAGGCACAGCGCTACGACCATAACCCGAAAACAAAAAGTGATCGCATTATTTTAGGATTAGTCGCCGGCTTTCTTCTACTAATTGGCCTGGCGGTACCGGTGCTTATATATTTTAGCAGCCTGCCTGCCCCGGTTTACATTGAAGAGGGTCATCTAAATATTGGCGGGATATATGGAGGGGAAACCCCTATAACCGAAATTAAGGAAATTGCCCTGGAAGAGAGCATGCCAAAAATTCTACGCAAGGTGAACGGGTTTGATGGGGGGATGGTTAGAAAGGGCCGGTTCCGGGTGGAGGAACTGGGTGAAGGCCGGTTATATATACACTCCGCCAAGGGGCCGTATCTATTTATCACTACCCCGAACAGTTATATCATTATTAATTACAGGGAAGGAGAGCAAACCAAAAAACTTTACCAAGATTTAACGGCGGCGCTTGAATAGAGATTGAAAGTTTTGCGAAGCACCGGGGACGGTCCTGAGCACCGGGGACGGTCCTTTTTGCTTCAACATTTCGTTTGATTTATCAATGTTACGGATTGACTTGTAATAATGAATAACGGTTATAGCTATTCATACACCCCCGATTGCCTGACCAGGGCAATAAAATCCAGGACCAGCTGAAACTCTTTCTTATTACATTGACGAAGTGCTCTAAGCATGGTATATACCCGTGGTTCAGCCAGGAGGTTCCTTACCTCCGGTGTAAGCAGGCGTAGCAGTTCAGCCAAGCCATCTTCTTCCGAGAGAAAGTAGCAGGGGGAGATCTCCAAGGCGGCGGCAAGCTGTTCCAATGTGCGCAGGGAGGGTTGCACTCTTCCCTGTTCCAGTTGGCCGATAAACCCGGTAGATAAGCCGGCTTTGGCGGCCAGTTGGGCCTGGGTTAAACCCTGTTCTTTACGCAGTGAAAACAGTTTTTCTCCCGGCAGATTGTTTGAGCCAAGTAGGTTGTTGACAGGGATTTTCAGGATGGACGATATGGCCTTAAGGCTATTTACGGAAGGCAGTGCCGTTCCCCGCTCGATATCACAGAGGTAGGTATAGGAGAACCCGGATAATGTAGCCAGTTCGGCCAGGGTTAGATTTCGTTCTTGCCGGTATAGCTTTATACGCTCACCTATTTTTACTGGTGCCTCCCGGGGGTGGATAATGTCTGAGGATTGAACATTTAAAGCGGTGGCCAGCTTTGTTATTGCCTTTAACGAGGGGCTTTTTTGCCCCCGCTCCAGTTCACTGATGTAAGAGGCGGAAAGGTTGGCCTTTTTTGCTAGGCCGGCCAAGGTATAATTTCTTTTCTTTCTTAATTGACGGATCTTATTTCCGTTGATCATATAATCATCCTCGTAACAGCTTTTTTCAGGTTAGTGGGCCGTATCCAAAAGCTGGAGTAAAGTTGCCTCATCGGTATAACCGATCCGGCTAGCGGTAATTATCCCTTCCTGGTTGATAATAACGGTAGCGGGATAGCCGCTAAAACCGTAAGCCCGGAAAAGAGTCCCCTTCGGATCGAGTAAAACGGGGAAGGAAAAATTGCTTGCGTCTATAAATTGGCGAACCTTATCTTTTTTCTCCCCCACGTTTATAGTTACCACCGCCGCCTGGTCATAATTGAGGTGGATGTTTTCCAGTAGGCCCATCTCAGCTACGCAATAGCGGCAACGGGTTGCCCAAAAATTTAATAAAACTACTTGCCCTTTCAGGCCTTTTAAACTTATGATATTCCCATCTAGATCTTCAAGTGAAAAATCGATTGCCGGGTTGCCTACCCCACCGGCCTGGCTTTGTGGCTCGATTTCCCTACGTTCCGATTTGCTTTTACATCCGGTGCCGCCCGCCCCTAACAGGAGTGAGAATAGGACCAGAATTGAAAGCAGGGCTAGCGATAAACGCCTGCTATTTGTAAATGTTACCATTACTGCACCGTCTTTCTATAAAGATGATAAGATTGTTTTAAAGTATGCCGGCAATTAATATGGTACCCAGCAGTACCAGCAATGCGGCGTTTATGCGTCCCAACCAGGGCCAGAGGCCCTGGGTCGAGCGCAGTCTCTCCAGCAAGCTGTTGACAAATATCGACATGGCCAAAAATGGGAGGCCCAGACCGGCCGAATAGGCGATCATATAGAGCACTGCCCGCTGATAGTTCCCGGCGCTGATGGCCAAAAATAGGATCCCGGCCAGGATTGGGCCGATACAGGGACTCCAGCCTAGGGAAAAGATTACCCCCATTAAAAACAGTTTGCCTGTACCCCCGGCGATTGAAAATCTTAGTGTAGGTTTCCAGCTGCGTTGAAAAAAAGAAAGATTAAGAAAACCTAACTGGGATATTCCAAATAAAACCAAGACGATTCCTCCCAGGCGACTAATAGTAAGCCGGTGTTGAACCAGGAATGAACCGGCCACGCCCAAAGAAAGGCCCATGAGAATAAAGATTGCGGAGAACCCGGTTACAAAGGCCAGGGATGGCCAGAAAGAACCAGCCGGTTTCCTCCCGGCATGGGCCGGGTGGGCCACTGCCCCCAGCGCGGCTAGGTAGGCCGGGATCAGGGGAAGGACGCAGGGTGAGAAAAAGGAAGCCAACCCACCCCCAAAGGCAATCAAGGTGTTAATGTTTTCTGTACCAGACAATTAAGTACCCCCTGCGTCCGATTATTAAATTAACGCGTCCAGCCGGGAAGCCAGTTGATTCTTGGGTAGAAACCCTACCATGGTTTCCGTCGGCTCCCCTTGCTTGAATAGTATTAATGTCGGAACTCCCATAACCCGGTACTCAGAGGATAATTCCGGGTTTTCATCAACATTTACTTTGACTATCTTTAGGCGCCCCTGGTATTCGGTAGCCAACTCATCCAGAACCGGGCCGATCATTTGACAGGGGCCGCACCAGGGAGCTGTAAAGTCAACCAGTACCGGTAAACTTTCCTCCAGCACCTGCTCTTTAAAATTACTTTTGTTGAGGCTTGTTATCTCTGCCATTTAGTTCATTCCTCCCAAATTTAAATATTATTTTGGTGGCCAACCTTACTACGAATGGTAAGGTAGTTAACTATAGGTTAACCGGCCTTGTTGACGATTATACTATACTGTAAATTCGCTGTCAATATAGTTTAGCGATACCTTGTTTAACAAAACAACCGGGCAAGGGTTTTAAACCCAGGTAACGAATAAAGTTACAGAGGAGAGGTGTTGGTTAATTGATTGTTTTCGGTGCATGTTTTCGTTACCCGGAGGTGATAGCAAGCCTGTAATAACATCAGCCCAGGGGGGGAGATACCATGGCCGGGAAAGATTTCTATCGATTAAGGGGTCAGCAGGTAGTAAAGGCCCTGATTGAGAATGAGTTTGAGGCCCTCTACTGTGATACGGGACGGGAGGCGGTAGATGCGGTCTTAAAATGGGTTCCGGGAAAGATTACAGTGGGGATTGGCGGTTCGATCACTATCCGCGATCTGGGCCTAGCCGCACGATTAAAATCAATGGGATGCCGGGTTTACGATGTTTTTGAAGAGGGATTGACGCCGGAGGAGAAGATGGCTCTCCGGCGAAAACAGATTACCGCAGACCTGTTTCTAAGTAGTACTAACGCGGTAACTTTACAGGGGCAGCTGGTAAATACTGATAGTAGCGGTAACCGGGTCGCCTCGATGATCTTTGGCCCGAGGCGGGTAATAGTAGTCGCTGGTATAAATAAAATAGTGACCAACCTGGAGGCTGCACTAGATCGAATTAAAAGCCTGGCAGCACCCCAGATAGCCCGATATCTGGGGTTTACTGCTCCCTGTGCCGGAACAGGTATTTGCAAGGGCTGTTTTCCGGCTGATAATATTTGCCGGGTGACTACAGTTATCGATGCCAAACCGGGAGCAATGGAGAGTTTCCTGGTAGTACTGGTAGGAGAGCCGTTGGGATTTTAATTAGAAGGCGGGCTATTCAATGAGGAGCAAACAAGATATTTTGTTGTGTGACCTGGATGCTTTTTATGCCGCGGTAGAACAGCGGGATCATCCCCGGTTGCAAGGCCGGCCGGTTATCGTTGGTGGTGACCCCCGGGGGCGAGGAGTAGTCTCTACCTGCTCTTATGAGGCCCGTAAATTTGGGGTCCGTTCAGCGATGCCGGTAAAAAAGGCAATAGAGCTCTGCCCGCAGGCGGTGCTATTACCAGTTAATATGCCCCGTTACGAGGAGGTCTCCGGGCAGGTACGACAAATACTGCAACGCTTTACGCCCGATATTGAATATGTTTCAATTGATGAAGCCTACCTGGCGGTAAAAAGTGGCACCGGATTTCAGACCGGGGAGAGGATCCGGGCCGCTATTAAAGATGACCTTCGCCTACCGATTAGTGTCGGGGTATCAATTAATAAGCTGTTATCCAAGGTGGCCTGCGGCTTGGCCAAGCCTGACAATATAAAAACCCTCTGGCCGGAACAGATCCCAGAGCTTTTTTGGCCCCTTCCGGTAACAGTAATCCCGGGTATTGGCCCGGTCACCGGGAAAAAACTTGGTCGCAACGGGGTTAAGACGGTCCGGGATCTGGTCCGTTTCCCTGCAACTAGGTTAAGAGTTCTCCTGGGGGAAAATGGTCTTTTACTGCAGCAGTATGCCTCTGGTATCGATTATCGGGAGCTGGAACTGGAGCGTGACTTAAAATCGATTTCCGAGGAGACAACTTTCGCTGAAGATGTTTATAAACGAGAGCAGGTTTTAATTGTACTTCAGGGACTCAGCGAGGGGGTTGGCTACCGGCTACGGGGTGAAGGGTTCACGGCGCGAACGATTACCTTGAAGTTACGGTTTGGTGATTTTCGCACAATTACCCGGAGCCGCACCCTGCCGGGGCCGGTAAATAATGACTCTGATATCTACCGTACCATTCGGGATCTCTTTATCCGTCATTGCGGAAGGCCCCCCTGGCGACTGGTAGGGGTAAAGGCCTCCGGATTTGAGCGGGGCACCCAGATCAGCCTGTTGATACCTACCGACGCCGAAAAAAAGGAAAGAATCCTGCTACAGGTTAAGGATAGTCTGCGGGATAAGTACGATGCCCATGTGCTTTACCAGGCCAAGCGGTTGTCCAACAAAGAACCGGGGGACAAATGAAATCCCCCGGTTTAACTTTATAAAGGTAAAGATTCAATCGGCAATAGTGGGCCCTCCTTTGGGGATCCCTCCTCCCCGGTCGGGACCTACCTGTGCACCTGTAGTGATAGCTATGATCCCCTACAAGCTCTGGGTGAAACCTTCACCGGAACCTTACCCCTCCACGGTCGCCTGCCGGTAAAGCTACATTTACATTAAAATATTATCGGTTGACAGCTACTTAGAGGTAGGTTAAAATCATAGCAAGCGAGTTGTTTTTAAATACACAACGGTAGGTCTAAGATGTCTCTTGCAAAGCAGAAACGTATGGGCAAAACTACATTTCTCTTACTGCTACCGATCGCAATCTTTATTATCTCTGTCTCCATCGGGCGCTACCCGGTGAGCATTGACTCTCTATTTAGTGCATTGTGGGCCCAGCTAACGGGTAATCCGATGGAGACGGCCCAGCTGGCTCTAATCCGGGTTCGATTGCCTCGCAACATCCTGGCCATGATTGTCGGTGCCTCCCTCTCCCTCTCCGGTGCCGTCTACCAAGGACTTTTTAAAAACCCGGTTGTCTCCCCCGACCTGTTAGGAGCCTCCAGTGGAGCCTCCTTCGGGGCGGCGCTGGCGATCTTACTTGGTGCCCGGGCGGCGGGCATCCAGTTTTTTTCCTTCCTCGGCGGCATTATTGCGGTGGTCATCGTGGCCCTTATGAATAATGTCATTTCAAAGCGCAGTAGCTCCATTGTTAACTTGATCCTGTGTGGCATGCTTATCTCCAGCCTATTTAATGCCTTTGTCTCCTTTATTAAATTTATAGCCGATACCGATACCAAGCTGCCCGCTATTACCTTTTGGCTGATGGGTAGCTTGTCGGCGACTACTTTAAAAGAGCTGCATGTATTCTGGCTGTTTTTACCGGCGGCTATTATTTTAATACTGGTGCGCTGGAAGGTGAATCTCCTCTCCCTGGGCGATGAGGAGGCCCATATGTTAGGGGTTAACGTTCGCTTTTATCGCTGGTTGATTATTGGCTGTGCGACTTTGCTCACCTCTCTTTCGGTTAGTGTTAGTGGAAACATCGGTTGGATTGGGCTGGTGGTACCGCATTTTGCCCGCATGGTTACTGGTTCTAATTACGGCAGGCTTTTGCCGGTCTCCCTATTAATAGGCAGTGCGTTTATGCTTTTAGTCGACACGGTTGCCCGCATGTTGCTAACGGTGGAGGTCCCGCTGAGTATTATTACGGCTATTGTTGGTGCGCCCTTCTTTTTCTTCCTACTAGTGCGCTTTAGAAAGGGGTTTATCTAATGCTGAATGTTAAAAATTTGGTTTGTGGTTATCTGCCGGGCAAGCCGGTGACCGGTCCCCTTTCTTTTCAGGTAAAACAGGGTGAGATTGCCTGCCTGGTCGGGCCGAACGGTATTGGGAAAACTACGCTGTTTAAGACTATACTTGGCCTGCTCAGACCCTTGGGTGGTACTATAAAGGTGAAGGGCGAGGATTACCGCCGCTACACCCCCAAGGAATTCGCCCGCCTGGTCGCCTATGTTCCTCAGGGCCATATCCCCCCCTTTCCCTATACAGTGCGTGATGTGGTGGTAATGGGGCGAAACCCCAATATGCACGAACTTTCCTCGCCGGATCGGGAAGACTACCGGGCGGTAGAAGAGGTGCTGTCGCTGATGGGTATCGAGCACCTGGCCGGGCGGGACTATACGGAAATAAGTGGCGGCGAGCGGCAGATGGTATTGATTGCCCGGGCCTTGGCCCAAAATACTAACCTGTTGGTAATGGATGAGCCGACGACCCATCTGGACTACGGAAACGAAACCCGGGTTTTGGGGCAAGTTAAAAAACTGGCTGCTTTGGGTTACACTATTGTGATGATTACCCATGTGCCCAACCATGCCTTCATCTGCGCTGACAAAGTGCTGGCATTGGGCCGGAACGGCTATTTCTCTGTAGGCCCCCCGGATGAAACATTAACCGAGGAATCTCTTTTGGCCTTGTACGGGGTTGATATTCAGCTATCAAAGGTTATTTTAAAACAATGTCGGCGCCCCGTTAAGGTCTGCGTACCGATGACTATCTAGGAAAGGAGGGCCGGTTTATTACATTCTACTCGCCGGTTTCGTCCCTGGAGGCCAATAATAACTTCAGAAAGGTAGGGATCTATTTTGAATAAGCGGTGGCGACAGCTTTTCTCCCTTATTCTTTGCCTGATCCTAGTTTTTACCCTGGCCGGTTGCAGTAATCAGGATGGGGACGGCAAGGGATCGTTCGAGGGGGAGGAAACCTTTATTTTTACTGACTCTACCGGGCGCCGGGTGGAGCTGCCTCGTCATATTACCCGGGTAGCCAGCGGCGGCCCCCTGGCTAACATTATCCTTTATTCTCTCAAGCCGGAGGTATTGGTCGGCTGGTCTAGCAGCCCCCCCCCGACTAGTAAAAAATATATGGCGGCCGCATATCAGGAACTCCCCGAATATGGTCGTTTTTACGGAGATGCAGGGGATTTTAACCGGGAGGCACTAATGGCCAGTGAGCCGGAGGTTATTATCGATGTGGGTGAGTGGGACGAGGACTACAAATTGGAGCTGGACTCGTTGCAGGAACAGCTGGGTATTCCTGTTATTTTACTGGGAGGTAACCTGGAGGAAAACGCATCGACCTACCGTACCC
>JAAZLS010000086.1 GCA_012799185.1 Bacillota bacterium
CTTGAAGAATGACCTGGGCCTGGCGGTCTACACTCAACCGATCATAAGCAGCCAGGTAGGCATGATTTTTAAGCAGTATAACCAGCTGCCGGTTCAAAGGAGGCAGCATCACCAGGGTCACACAGACCACGGTAAGCGCGATCACCGCCACCTCGGCGCCGGGAAGATTGATGGAGGTTACCGCGATTCCTAAAGCATCCCCCCACAAAACGCCAAAAACATTGGCGGAAAGTCCAATACCGAACACCAGGACCGGGTTTTTTGTATAGTCCAACATTTCCGCCAAAATACTCCACCAAAATAGATCAAAAATACCACAGGCCCCAAGCATAAGGGTATCGACCACCAGGTAATCAGAGGTACCCCGTCCCAGCAACATAAAGCTGACAAAAGAGGCCACGATCATGGCCATAGCCACATATAAAAACTGGGAACGGCTGGTTTGCAGGGACAAATTGCGGATAAGGGCCAGCGCCCCGATATAAGGAACAGCCCAATACCAGCTAACCAGCCCGGTAAGATGGGCAAAAGCCGGGTTTATAACCTGGTACATCAGGCCGGAATTAATGGTAATAACAAAAACAAAAAGGCAAAGCAGTAGCAGAGGTTTTTTAATATCCCCCGGGGGACCGTCCTCCCCTCCTAGCGGCCCGGTTTCTTCTCCCACCGCCACCGGCAGCAACCCAATAAAAACCATACCAAGCACCAGGCAAAGCATGGCGAAAACAAATCCGGCCAAAGGCGAAACATTGGCCGCCACCACATTAACAACTATCATCAGTAGATTGGAAAAAATTAAAACATCGGCACAGATTTTAAGCCGCTGATTTTTAGGGGTAAAGGTTTTCAGGAAATGGCCCCAAGAAGCTATCGCCCAACCGCTGGCATAACCGCAAACAATTAACCCGGCCATCCACAGGGGAGAAGGGGTAAAAAAGAAAGGCCCCGCCGCCACCAGACAGAGAGTCATGGCGACCAGCATGGCCCGTTTTGCCGCCGCCAAGGACTTGACTAAAAATCCAGAAGAAAATAGCCCTAAAAAATGAGCGACGATAGTTCCCAAGATGTACTGGGAGCCGGGCAGTTCATGGTAATGGAGAAGCCCGTAAAGCACCTGGCCCTCGAAAAGGAAGGATAGTAAAAAGGCCGAAAGCAAAGAAAACCCGGCAATCGAGAGTATACGCTTCGCTTGAAACCGATTCATTTGGTCACCTACCCGATCGGGTTTTCACCGTTTCCGACCTTTTTTAAAGAAACAGGCCCCTGGGGCCGCCGGGGCCTGTTTCTTTAAGTATAAAGTATTTGGTAAAATTCAACCAGCTATAATCGACTAATTTTGCTGACGCTGGAAACGTCCCCATGTCGGTTTTCCGAATGGGTCAATCCCACCGTCCCCATTACTTATACCCTACTTTGTCATAATCCTAGAGCGGATAATCTTTTTTACATCTCCTAGATCCTCTGCTCCCGCAAGGGAGGGATAAGCATCCTCGAAATAGATCAGCCCCTCCCCTTTTTCGATGAAAAGCCAGCGTTCCCCATCGGTCAGCCCGTAATCGGCCAGATCGAGCAGGACCAGCCTTTGACCACCCTCTTCATAGACCGCAGTCTCATCGTACTTGATCGGCATGAAGATCCCGCGGGTTCCTTTAGTAACCTGCGAAGAGATACCCGTATCTTCCACCCACGAGGCGCTCCCCACCGGCCCCGGCAGAAGGAGAGTCACGGTCTCTCCCTTCCCCAGGGGACCCCGCAATACCTCGCCGGTTTCGATGGTGGCAATAGCGCGGTAGTTGGCGCTACCACCCAAATCATAAACAATATTGCGGACCCCCGTTACCGTGCCTTCGAAAACAGCTATCTCATAACCAAAGATATGCGTGGAGAATAGTTCGTCTTCAGTTAATGGCATCAAATCTAATCGCCCAGCTCCGGTCAACGGTTTGTTGACATAACTGACCCAGACCCCCTCAGATAATTTGAGTTCAAGTTCACCTCCACCTCGGTTTAAAAACGGCACAATAACCGCCAGCACCAACACCAGGCAGGCCGCAATGGGAATCAACCATCTCCGGTTAAACGGCCTTTTCA
>JAAZLS010000087.1 GCA_012799185.1 Bacillota bacterium
CCCAGCCGCTCCCCGATCTCAACAAAGGAGCCTAACCCGTCCCGGGGGTTGGAGCGCCAATCAATCTTCGGCGTTAAAAACTTTGACGGAGGGGCCTCCAGGCCGTTTACGACCATGGCGGGCAAGCCGATATGCTTGGGGCAGTAGTAGCTGGAACAGTCGGAACTGATTAAAACCGGCAGGCAGATATAGTCCACCCCTGTTTTCAAAAGCTGCCAGGTATGGGGGAAGGCCAGCTTGACCGAGACGCAGGGCTCATCGGTGGGACAGATCGATAAATTTTCAATCGTCTTTCCACTAGTAGTCGGGGAGAGGAGGGTTTGACAGCCTAGACCCTCGAAAAAAGTTTTAACCAGGGGATAGTAATAATAAAATGAAGGCGCCCGGGGGACCCCTACCAGCATGCTAAGCAAAACCTCCGTTATTAAAATTAACGATGAATAAAGCTAACCTTCACCAGTTAGATAGTTTGACCTAGATCGGAGGGGCTATACCTATCCGGTTGAAAATAGCCGGCCTATATAATAAGATATGGTAGATCATTCGAGGAGGTTGAATATGGCCACCATTGAACCATTTAAGGGCATACGCTATAACATGGAAAAAATCACCGACCTGTCGACGGTAATCGCTCCCCCCTACGATATTATTAATCAATCGGGGCAGGACGCTTATTACAACCAGGACCCCTACAACATTATCCGCCTGGAGTACGGAAAGGAAGAAATCGGGGATAGCCCCGCTAATAACCGTTACACCCGGGCCAGGGATACATTTAACCGGTGGCTGGAACAAAAAATATTGCTGCGGGAAAGCCAGCCGGTATTCTATCTCTACCGGCAATCCTTTACCTACCGGGGCACCTCTTACCAACGGGACGGCATTATCGCCGCCCTAAAGGTGGAACCCTACGGAAAAGGGGCAATCCTTCCCCACGAAGAGACCTTAACCAAACCTAAGGCTGATCGCCTGGAGCTGTTCAGGAGCTGCCGGGCCAACTTCAGCCCCATCTTTACCCTTTTTCCCGACCGGGAAAACCAGGTGGAGCGGATCTATGCCCCCCTGTTGGAACGGCCCCCGTTGGCCGGATTTTCCGATCAACAGGGAGAGAGCCACCGCCTGTGGGCCATTACCTCCCCCGCCCGGCAGAAGGCACTGCAGGAATATATCGCCCCCCGCTCCCTCCTTATCGCCGACGGCCATCACCGTTATGAAACCTCCCTTCGCTTCTCGGAGGAGGCGGGGGCCAGGAGGGGGCGGGGTTACCGTTATGCCCTGACGATCATGACCAGCCTCCATAGCCCGGGCCTGCTGATGTTGCCCACCCACCGCCTTTTAAACGGGCTCAGCCCCCGGCAGGCGGGGACCTTGCTGAAGATCGCTTCGCGCTACTTTGAGCTCCAGTTCCGGGATCTGCCCCAAGGAGAGTCCTCCAGTGAACTATTTCCGGAGCTCCGGGAACCGGGCCGGGAGCCCCCCGCCCTGGGGCTGATCCTGCCGGATCGGGCCTGCCTGTTAACCCTGAAAAACGCCCCGGGTACCCCGGGCCGACTGGATGTTAGCCTTTTACAGGAATTGATTGTTAAACCGCTACTGGAAGAAACTCCGGAGGGGACCGCTGAACGGGTCATTAGCTACACTACCGATCAGCGGGAGCTGCTGAAGGCGGTAGTAACAGGGAGGGCCCAGGCCGGGTTTATCCTCTCCCCTACCCCCATGGAGGAGGTGGTGGTGAGGGCCCGGCGGAATGAGAAGATGCCTCAAAAATCAACCTACTTTTTCCCCAAGCTACCCAGCGGGTTGGTCATCTACAGTCTAGATCAAAGCATGTAGGCAAGTTAGCCTCCCGAGCTATTAAAGGTTTCGTGAAGCCGACGCCAGAGGAAGGGGGTCTGCTTGCGTAGTACTACCGGTCGGCCCTGTTGATTCACGAAGGCATGTTCGGTAGTCCCTTTGGCTAGCAGCTCCCTTTCTCGGAAAAGATGGTAATGAAAGGTAAGGCGTACCTCTTGCAGCTCATCCATCCGGGTGATTACTGTAATTTCATCGTCATATCGGGCAGGGGCTTTGTACTCGCAGTAGGCCTTGATCACCGGTAAATAGAGGCTGTTTTTTTCAAATTCGCTGTACGGCATGTTTAACTTGCGAAAAAATTCAGCCCGCCCCACCTCGAACCAGACAAAATAGTTGGCATGGTAGACTACGCCCATCTGATCGGTCTCCTGGTAACGTACCCGCAGCTTAATTTTATCCTTGGTCATATTATTTTACCCCACTTTTACAATACGGTTGCCTCTCCCCGGTAAATTAAACCCCGAATCGCATCAACCGTGATCAGATCCCCATCGTTGATCTGCACCGTGGCCCGCTCCGCCCCCACCACCGCCGGCTTATTTAAATCCAGGGCTACAATCGCCCCGTGGGAGGTGAGCCCCCCCTGCTCCGTCACCAGGGCCGCCGCCTCCCTGATAGCCGGCAGGTAACGTTTATCGGTATTTTTAACAATTAAAATCCGCCCCGCCTCTATCTCCGGGGGCGGCTGATCGCCGGTTACTACCAGCGCCCTCCCGGTCACCGCCCTTTTCCCGATACCGGTTCCTTTTACCATGGCCTCCCCCACAGTCTCGACCCGCAATAGGTTGGTCGTCCCTGAAACCCCCACCGGTACCCCGGCGGTAATAGCCACTAGATCCCCCTCCCGGATCAAACCCTCCCGGAGGGAGGCTCGAGTGGCGGCCGTAAACATCTCATCGGTAGTCCGGGTCGGGGGACAGAGTACCGGGTAGACCCCCCAGGTTAACTTTAAACTGGCGGCCACCCTCCGGTTGGGAGTAACGGCAATAATCGGCGCCTGGGGCCGGTACTTGGAGACCATCCGGGCGGTATAGCCCGACTGGGTGGCGGTAATAATCGCCGCTGCATTTAACTTTTGGGCCGTATGGCAGGTAGCATAGCTGATCGCATCGGTAACCGATTTCTCCATGGTAGTCTCAAAAAACTGCAGGATCTGCTGGTTCTCCAGCGCCCCCTCGGTCCGCCGGGCAATCCGATCCAGGGTCTTAACCGCCTCGACCGGGTAACGGCCCACCGCCGTCTCCCCCGAAAGCATCACTGCATCGGTCCCGTCAAAGATGGCATTGGCCACATCGCTGGCCTCCGCCCGGGTCGGCCGCGGATTGCGGATCATGCTATCCAGCATCTGGGTAGCGGTAATAACCGGCTTACCGGCCCGGTTACAGCGCCGGATAAAATCCTTCTGGATAAGCGGGACCTCCTCGGCGCTAACCTCCACCCCCAGATCACCCCGGGCAATCATCACCCCATCGGAGGCTTCCAGGATGGAGCTAAAGTTTTTCATCCCCTCCCGGCTCTCAATTTTCGCAATTACCCGGGCCTCTCCCCCGCACTCCTCCACCACCCGGCGCACCTCGACCAGATCCTCCCAGTTCCGGGCAAAGGAGGCGGCAACAAAATCGATCCCCAGCTCTAGGAGAGCGTGCAGATCCTCCCGGTCGGCGGAGCTTACCGCGGGAAGGCCGAGGGAGGTCCCGGGAAAGTTCATCCCCTTGCGGCTGCCCAGCTCCCCCCCGTTCACCACCCGGCAGATAATATCATCCCCGCTAATCGCCGTTACCTCCAACGCGATCAACCCGTCATCGATAAAGATCGACCTCCCGGGCCGAATCTCGCGGGCCAGGCCGGGATAGGTAATCGATACGGCGTTCTGATCACCGACAACCGGGCGGGGGGTCAGGACAAACTTCTGGCCAGCCGACAACTGAACCGGCCCCCCGGCGATCTCCCCGATCCGCACCTCCGGGCCCCGGCTGTCCACCAGGAGAGCTACATCTTTACGAAGCTGCCGCGACACCTCTTTAATTGCTCTCACCCGGCGCAGGTGATCCTCGCGGCTGCCATGGGAAAGGTTCAGCCGGGCTATCTCCATCCCGCCCTCCACCAGGCCGGCCAAGATCTCCGGCTTCTCGCTTCCGGGTCCAATAGTACCCACGATCTTAGTTCTGCGCACCGGCTACCTCCTCTAGAATGACTTCATTTTTAAATAGATAGGATCCGGGTCAACCGGTAGTTCTCCTCAGGGAACGCCTTACCGACATCAAGGATATCCTTTAAGGGAACCCCGACCAGCTTTCCCCCTTCCAGGGCAATCATCTGTCCGCTCTCCCCATTTCTCAACCTTTCGATCGCCTCCGCCCCCATCTGGCTGGCCAGGATCCGATCGGCGGCGGTAGGGGAGCCCCCCCGCTGGAGATGGCCCAACACGGTTACCCGAGTCTCCAACCCGGTGATTTCTTTAATCTCTTCACTGATCTGATAGCCGCTGGCCGCTCCCTCGGCCACCAGGATTATACTATGCAACTTGCCCCGCTCCATGCCGGCCATCAGTCGCCGGCAGATCTCGGGCAACTGGTAATCGATCTCGGGCACCAACACCGTCTCCGCCCCCCCGGCCAGGCCGGCAGCCAGGGCGATAAATCCCGATTCCCGCCCCATAACCTCGACTACAAAGATCCTTTCATGGGAGGTAGCCGTATCCCGCAGGCGGTTAATGGCGTCAACGATCGTATTGACCGCCGTATCAAATCCGATGGAGCTGGAGGTGCCCGCAATATCATTGTCAATAGTAGCCGGGATACCGACCACCTTTATCCCCCGTCGCTGCAGGGCGAGGGCACCGCAGAGGGAGCCGCCACCACCGATAATAACCAGGCCATCGATACCCTCGGCCTTAAGATAGTCGGCCGCCTTCTCCTGGTTGGCCGCCGCGGTAAATTCCGGCGTCCGGGTAGTTAATAGAATAGTGCCCCCCCGGTGAATAATATCGGCCACCGAACCAAGCCATAAAGGGTTCAGCGGCGAGCCGTTAATAAGGCCGGCAAATCCCCGCTCCACCCCGTAGATCCGGATCCCGTGGTAAATCCCCTTCCGCACTACCGCCCTGACGGCGGCATTCATCCCGGGGGCATCGCCCCCGCTCGTTAGCACCGCCACCCTTTTCAACCCAACTACCCTCTTTCGTACCAATAGATTCTCCCCGTAGGCTATTTTCAAGTAGCCAATTGCTGGATAACCACCGCGTTTGAACCGAGTAGACTCTCCAGGCGCCGGCGGATCCGGGGATCTTCATCCGCCCAAAACTTCTCCTCCAGCAGCACCATCTTCTTCTCCCTCTCGAATAAGAGGTAGACCGGGATACTGCCCTCCTTTTCCAGGAGGACCTGCTTTAAATCGATAAGATTACCCAGCTCAAACTGGGGGCTCACCTTTAAAAACATCTGTTTCGGCTCCTTGGGCAAGGCGACGGCCGAATCGGCCAGCACCTTAACCTCCTCCTCCTCCTTCTGATCGATCTTCCCGTTTATAATCAGCAGGCGGTCTACCTGGAACAGCTTCCCCTGCCGCTCATAAAGATCGGGAAAAACAATTACCTCCACGCTCCCGGTAAGATCCTCCAGGGTAATGAAGGCCATGCTACGCCCTTTTTTAGTATAGAAGGGCCGGGCTGCCTTAACAATACCCCCCATCGTTACCGCCTTTTTATCCTCTACTTCCTCCAGCTCGGCACAGACGGTTAAATGGGACATCTGCTCCAGCAAAAACCGGTACCGTTCCAGGGGGTGGCCCGAAATATAGAGGCCCAGCACCTCCTTCTCCAACTTCAGGCGCTCCTCCATGTTAAACTCGGGGAGATCGGGCAGCCGATCCTCCAACATATCCCGCCGGCTATCCCGATCCATAAAGGCAATTAGCGATATCTGGCCGTTCTCCCTTTCCCGCTGGGAGGATTGGCCGCAGGCCAGGGCCTCCTCCAGGTGTCCCAGGTAGCCAGCCCGGCTGCCGCCCAGCGAATCAAAGGCCCCGGCCTTGATTAGGCTCTCCAACACCTTGCGGTTGCAGAACCTTAAATCTACCCTCGAGGTAAAATCTTTCAATGAGCTAAAAGGCCGGGCACGACGGGCCGCGATAATCGATTCGATCGCCCCCTGGCCCAGGTTCTTAACCGCCTTTAGACCGAAACGAATCCGGCGGGGGCCGACTACCGTAAAGCGCTCCTCACTTTCATTGATATCCGGAGGAAGCACCTCGATCCCCTGGTGCCGGCAATCAGCAATATATAGGGCTACCTTATCACTTGTCGCACAGTGACCGGTCATCAGCGCCGCCATATATTCAACCGGGTAATTTGCCTTCAGGTAGGCGGTCTGGTAGGCCAGCAGGGTGTAGGCGGCAGCATGAGATTTATTAAAACCGTAGGAGGCAAATTTCAAAATTAAGTTATAGATCTCTACCGCTAATTTTTTATCGTAGCCATTTTTCATGCAGCCCTTTTCAAACAGGGCCTGCTGCTGATCCAGGATCGACTTTTTCTTTTTCCCGATCGCCCGCCGCAGCAGATCAGCCTGGCCCAGGGTAAAACCGGCCATCCGGGAGGCGATCTCGATAATCTGCTCCTGGTACACAATAATCCCGTAGGTCTCCTTCAAGATCGGTTCCAGGGCCGGATGGTAATAGCTGATCGCCCCGGGAGCATGCTTATTCTTGACAAAGGCCGGGATCTGTTCCATCGGCCCTGGTCGATAGAGAGCCACCACCGCAATAATATCTTCAAATTTACCGGGTTGCAGCTCCTTAAGGACATTCCGCATCCCCGCGCTCTCCAGCTGAAAGATACCCGCGGTTTTTCCGGCGGAGAGAAGCCGGTAGGTAGGCTCATCGTCCAGGGGGAGCTGATCGATATCCAGGTCCAATTTTAAATTGCGGTTAATAATCAGCACGGCCTCGCCGATAATACTTAAGTATTTCAGCCCCAGGAAATCCATCTTGAGAAGGCCCAACTTTTCCAGGGTCCCCATGGGAAACTGGGTGACCACTACCCCCTCGGAGGTCTTTTGGAGAGGGACCAGGTTCACCAGGGGATCCCGGGAGATAACCACCCCCGCCGCATGCACCGAGGCATGCCGGGGCAGCCCCTCCACCGCCAGGGAGGTATCTAGAAGCTGGCGATATCCCCCCTCCCGGTAGGCTACCTTTAACTCGGGGCTCTGTTCCAGGGCCCGGTTAATCGTCATCCCCGGTTCAAAGGGGATTAACTTGGCGATGCGGTCCACCTCTCCGTACGGTATAGCCAGGGCCCGTCCTACGTCCCGCACCGCCGCCCGGGCAGCCATGGTACCGAAGGTAATAATCTGGGACACCCGGTCCTGCCCATATTTCTCCACCACATACTGTAATATTTCATCCCGGCGGTCGTCGCTAAAATCGATATCGATATCGGGCATCGAGATTCGTTCCGGGTTAAGAAACCGCTCGAATATAAGATCATAGCGTATCGGATCGATATTGGTAATCCCCAGGCAATAGGCGACCAGGCTGCCAGCGGCGGAACCCCTTCCCGGTCCCACCGGTATCTCCTTACTTTTAGCATAACGAATTAAATCCCAGACAATCAGAAAATAGCTGGCATAACCCATCTGGTTGATTACACCCAGCTCATAATCTAGTCTCTCCCTAATCTCCCCATCGCTCCGGCCATACCTTTCCTCCAACCCCTCCAGGCAAAGCCGACGCAGGTACTCCTCCGCCGTTATCTCGGAGGAGAGATTGTAGTCGGGGAGATATAGTTTCCCAAACTCGAAATCAACCTGGCAGCGCCCGGCTATTTTCATGGTATTAGCGAGGGCCTCGGGATAATCAGCAAATAGCTCCCCCATCTCCGCAGGGCTCTTCAAATAAAACTCTCCCGACCCAAATTTAAGGCGTTTCTCATCGTGGACGGTCTTCCCGGTCTGGATGCAGAGCAAAACATCGTGGGTCTCCCGATCCCCCCGGTCCAGGTAGTGCACATCGTTGGTCGCTACCAACGGGATCCCTTCCTCCCGGCTTAATTTAACCAGGTGGCGATTGACCTCCCCCTGTTCCGGCAGGCCATGATCCTGCAACTCCAGGTAAAACCGCTCCGGGCCAAATAGATCCCGGTAGAAGCGGGCCGCCTCCCGGGCGGCATCGTACTGCCGGTGGAGCAGGAAAGAGGGAATCTCCCCGGCCAGGCAGCCGCTCAAGGCGATCAACCCCTCGTGATACCGGCCCAGCAGCTCCCGGTCGACCCGGGGCCTGTAATAAAATCCCTCCAGGAAGCCAGCCGAGACCAGCCTCATTAAATTACGATACCCCCGATCGTTCTCCGCCAGCAAGACCAAGTGATACTGGTAATCGTCTTTCCCCGGCTCCTTCTGAAACCGACTCCGGGGGGCCACGTAGACCTCACAGCCGATAATCGGCTTAAGATCGTGTTTAATCGCCTCCTCATAAAAATCTACCACCCCGTACATTACCCCGTGATCGGTAATAGCCAGGGCGGTCATCCCCGCCCGCCGGGCCTCTTTTACCAGGCTTTTAATCCGGGCCGCTCCATCCAATAAGCTAAATTCCGTATGCACATGTAAATGGGCAAAACCGGAATCCAAACCCATTTAATCAACCCCGTTTTAACTGTTTTAAGCGTGAGTTCTAGGGACGGTGACTTTTACTCATTGAGTTCTAATGAGTTCTAGGGACGGTGACTTTTACTCATTGGCTGACGGCCACCATCCTACTGAGTTCTAGGGACGGTGACTTTTACTCATTGGCCGACGGCCACCATCCTACTGATTAAAAAGCACCGTTACCAATCCGCTTTCTCTAAAAAATATTGTAGTCGATATAAAAGGGATTTCGACTAAGAGGCAGGTATTTCCTCTACCGGCCGGGCATAATTATCGGTAACGGGGCTTTAGGGGGAATAATAATCAGGTATATACAAACCTTGATTCTAACCTTTTTTGTTGCCCTGGGAGTGAGTTTGGGGGGAAGCCTGCTGGGCGCCCTGGGGGCTGCCCTCACCCGCCGACCGCCGATCAGTACCATGAACAGTCTGGCCGCCGATTTAAAAATTTGGGCTGTGGCTGCCGCCCTAGGGGGCACCTTCAGCCTATTTAAATCTATCGAAACAGGGGTACTGGAGAAGCAGTTTTTAACTATCCTTAAGCAGTTACTCCTCCTTTGGGGGGCCTTCACTGGTGCCCACCTGGGATTCCTGATTATATTATCGATCGGGATTGATAAATAGGGTGAAACGGAGAGCCGCCTTTTTACTGCTGGGGCTGATCGCTGGAGGGGCCGCTTTTAACCTGGTCACCGGGCCGGGGCAGGAGGAGCTTCACCGGGAAAAAGAGAGGCTAAAGGTAGAGCTCTTTGAAACTGCCGACCGGCTCCGCCAGCTAGAAAAACAGCTGCAGACCCATGAGGCCGGCCAGGTGCGGGCGGTAAACATCGAGCTCTCCTCCCCTTTCGACACCCTGGTAGAGCTGGCCCTAAGGCAGGCCCTGGCAGAGATAACCTCCGAATTGATCGGGGAAAAGAGTGAACAGCTAAAACCGTCGCTGCTAGTTAAACTCCTGGACCAGCGGGTAATAGATGTAGAAGGAAAGCAGTACCTGGTAACGGTCTGCTGGGTGGTAATAGGGGAGGAGCTTACCTTCAATCTGACCGCCTC
>JAAZLS010000012.1 GCA_012799185.1 Bacillota bacterium
CTTAATTTTAATAGCAGGGGCGGTTTTATTCCCCGACCCTGATCAGATAGCGATAGCTAGGAATTTCCGATATTATCTTTAACCAGTATTTTATCCTGTTGCTCTCCACCGATTATATTAATGTTTTCCGTTTCTTCGATCCAACGTATAAACCGGAACTTATCTTCGATCGGATCAGTATGGCGAATTGGAGCATTTGATTTGCCCCGATTCGTTTTTACCACTACACACATGCTCTCGGGTTTATCCAACCAATTATCCAGAGCCGTCGAAAGTTCTTTTAAGGTAGTTGCTGTTGTTGAATTTGCGATGCCACTCGCCCGGGCTATCGCCGCCAAGTCGAGCCCATCACCTGTAAGGGTTGGCCTAGGGGTAAGGAGCGACTCATAGTATTCATTATCCAATACTATTATTTTGAGATTATCCATGTTGTATTTAACTATCGGCGAAAGCTGGCCTAGCTCCATTAGTAAATCGCCATCGGTGGTTATAACTACAACCCGGCGATTACGGCGGGCAATAGCAATACCCATGCCCAAGGCCACCGTGCCTCCCAGCATACCCAATAGAAGCGTGCTCGGTAACGGTCTCAGTGCCCCTGTTTCAAATTTTGTTGCCCCAATATAAGAAGCCACGACTATATCTTCTTCCCGCAAAGATTCTACCACTAACTTTATACTTTCGAATCTATCTACCATACTAATCCACCTCCTATTAAAACAGCTGCCGGAAATTGTGAGCCGTCAGCAGTTTTGATCCCCCATTTTATGTATTCTTTCAGGTTTTTTCTCTCTCTTACAATAAGATAGGGAATCCTTAGGGCTTTTAATTGGGGTTCGCATACCACCCTATGGGGTACCGCCCAAGGCTCCGGATCTCCAAAATCTCCCCGGTAACTCATGATTAACAAAACGGGTATATTAAAGCCTATACTATACCGGGCAATATATTCCGATGCAACTCTTAACCCGGAATTCTCCATAATTATTGCGGATTTCATTCCTCCGAGCCAGGCACCGGCACATATTGAGAACGCCACACCTTCATTACCTGCCAAAATCCACTGCAAATCAGGGTCCTGCTCTATCCTTTCCTGGACGTTACCTAACCAGCCATCCGGTACTCCGGAAGCTAGGCGAATCCCGCCCTCCTTGAGGGCTGCTACCAAATCATTAATACAATCTTCTCTCATGCTATCTTTCACCAGCCTTTCCTTTAATGTTTTACACTTTGCACTTACCTTTGTATAGCTATATTCTGCATTTAGTGAGGGGAACCCTTTTCATATAGCCTGACCTAACTATAAAAAATTAGACTACTCTTCGTTCTTGTCCTGCTTAAATAGCAGTAAAAGCATATACGGGGAAGGATTTAATAGAATGCTTGGTGAAATTACTATATGAGATAATGGCGAAGGATGGTAATATAACGGCTTATGGGAAATACTTATTAGGGGATAAGATTGTGAATAGCAAAAAATCAGCCAGTCAGAGGGTATATAGAAAATTATTTAATGCTATTGTCAGCGGGGTGATTCGACCCGGTGATAGGTTGTTAGAGGAAGAGATTTCAAATAATCTGGATGTTAGCCGGACTCCGGTAAGGCAGGCGTTAAGAGTACTGGAGAGAGAACGCCTGGTAAAAATAATTCCCTATCGGGGGGCAGTGGCCTCCACCTTATCTTATGAGGAGGCAGAAGAGCTTTTCGAGGTATCCCTTAGCTTTGAAGAGTTTATCTGTGGGAAAGCGGCCCAAAATGCCAGCGAAGCCGATATTGACCGGCTTAAAGATATGTTAAGCCAGTATGAACGATCTTATGTGGATAGAGATTATGAGAATATGCAGCGGTTGGATTATACCTTCCATATAGCGATAGCTGAAATTGCCGGGAATAAGTTTGCACAGGAGATTTATACTGGCATTCGGGCTAAAATGAATATCATCAGTATCATGACCCTGTCGTTAATAAATAGGCCCCAATCAACCTTAGATGAGCATCGGGGGATTCTGGATGCCCTTGCAGAAAATAATGAAGAGCTGGCCAAAGAGAAAGTGAGGAACCATATTGAACAGATTGCAGTGGTAACCCTGGAGCGGTTAAAAAAGAGGCTATATTAAATTATTTAAACCCGAAAGCGCTCTATACTTTCCTTGCTTAATAAAAGGTAGTTAGCCATATTCCGGTCATAACCATTAGGGTTCCAAGTATTAATTTGTAATTGATTGTTTCACTTTCCTTTAAAAATAGCCAGCCAATGATGATGGTCATCAGGGGCTGAGTATTTCGAATAGAGATCGCCATCCAGACCGGGATCGAGGTTAAGGCTATAGCGAAAAGGTAACCGGCAGCCATATTACTGATACCGGCGGCTCCAAAAGAATAAAGGGTTTTAGAGCTGACCGTTAACAGGTTTTTAATGGCACCCAAATCCCGTTTTTGGTATAAGTATATGGCTGCGATTATAATCGCAGCCGATAAAAAGCCGATAGTTAAGGTTGCAGCCGGTGTAGCACCATGTTTAAGGGCTCCCCCCCTGGCCACCTGGGAAATTGAGTAGGAGAGGGCCGATAGCAATGCAATACCGCTACCGGCATGCCTATTTTTTACCGAAGGCTGGCCATCGGAGGAATTATTTTTTTTGTAACAAATTAAGGCAATCCCACAAATAAGAAGAAGAATAGATATAATCCCTGTTACATCCAGTTTTTCGTTTAGAAAGACCACCGCAAATAATGTGGCAAATAAAGGATTGCTGGCCCTCAAAGATGAGGTACGGGATGGCCCTATTTTACTGATAGCGACGTTGGTTAGGAATAGGCCGATCACGGCGCCAAATAGGCCATCCAGTACCAATAAAAACAGGGCAATTCCGGGCAAAGAGCGAATTTCATTAACTAAATGATAACCGAGGGGGAGCGCCAGCAAACTACCCAGCACGATAAAAATTACCGTCGCCAATAACGTGATCAGCTGTACTTCTACAAAAGATGGCCGGGAGCCATCTTCGGGTAGCCCCTTCTTAATAAATATAAAACTTATCGAGAAACCCAGGGCTGATAAAAGCGAATAGATCATATTATTTCCTTTCCAGCCAACAGCCTGCTTAGATACAAGTTCATATACATTCTACTTAAGTGCATTTCAATCGTGCTGTCAACCCTTGTTTGCCCGGGCCCGCTATTCTAAAAATAGGGGGGGGGGAATCCCGGCCCTTCTTGTCGAATTAATTATCAGACAAAAAAGTATATAGGGCCGGATTTTAAAGGAGGCGGGTTATTGCTGCGGAACAACCGGGTAGTTCTAGGGGTGATCGGGGCTGATGTCCACGCCGTAGGTAATAAAATTTTAGAAATGGTCCTAAAAGAGGCCGGTTTCCAGGTCATTAATTTAGGGGTAATGGTTTCCCAGGAGGAATTTATTAATGCTGCCGTGGAGAGTGATGCCGGGGCAATTTGGGTCTCTTCCCTCTATGGCCACGGGGAGATTGACTGCCGCGGTCTCCGGGAAAAATGCCGGGAGGCTGGGATAGGTGAGATCCTACTTTATGTGGGCGGCAACCTGGTAGTAGGTAAACGTACCTTTGATGAGGTGGAAAAATTATTTAAGGAGATGGGCTATGACCGGATCTATCCTCCCGGCACCCTGCCCGAAGTGGCGATCGCCCATCTCAAGGAAGATCTATCTTCATGAAGATGTTGCTGATTGATTTTGGCAGCACCTATACCAAGGTAGCCTTGGTCTCCTTGGATCCCCCTGGATTGCTGGCTACAGCCCAGGCTCCAACCACGGTTGAAAGTGATCTAATGGAGGGGTTGGAGACGGCCCTGGAATCATTTTCTACGGCTCAACTTAATGGTGTTACCGCCCGGAGGGCCTGCAGCTCGGCTGCCGGCGGCTTAAGAATAGTAGCTGTGGGCCTGGTTCCCGGGTTAACGGTAAAGGCAGCCCGCGAGGCGGCCCTAGGGGCGGGAGCGCGGGTATTATCGGCCTATGGTTATACCTTAAACCAGGAAGAGATTGACGAAATTTACAACCTAAAACCTGATTTACTGCTTTTAGCTGGGGGCACTGATGGTGGGAACCGTCAGGTAATTCTAGAGAATGCGGCCCGCATCGCCGATGCCAGGCTGGCGGTGCCGGTAATCGTGGCTGGTAACAAATCGGCGGCCTACGAGGCCGCGTCACTTTTAGAGGGGAAAGTACCGCGGGTAGTGGTTACCGGGAATGTAATGCCGGAGGTAAATCGGCTCCAGGTGGAGCCGGCCCGGAAGGCTATTCGCGAACTGTACCTTAGTGAGATTACCAGGGCCCGGGGATTGGAAAAGATCCAGCAGCAGGTCGGGCTGGTTATGCCCACCCCCTTAGCGGTTATGCAGGCGGGCGAGCTTTATTGGAAAGATACCGGTAAAGAGGTGATCATTGTCGATTTGGGCGGGGCTACTACCGATATCCATTCTTTTGCTGATGGTCGCCCTCGCGGCGGCGGCCGTATTGTTAAAGGTCCGCCGGAGCCACTGGTTAAGCGTAGCGTGGAGGGAGATCTGGGCCTGCGGGTAAGCCTCTCGGCCTTACTAACTGTTATCCCCCCCGAAGAGGTGGTTAAAGAACTGCCCTTTGTCGCGGAAACCGAAGAATTACTTGGTTATGTCCGTAATATAGCGTCCTCCCGGGCTCTTTTGCCCCGTAACAACAGGGAGCGGGCTTATGATGGCGCCATTGCCGTCTGCGCTATTCGGGAGGCTCTCCGTCGTCATGCCGGCTACTTAACTGAAACCTATACCCCCGAAGGGCGGTTATGGGTTCAAGAGGGGAAGGATTTAACCGGGGTCGCCGCAGTTATTGCTACCGGCGGTGCCCTGATCCAGGGGGATAATCCCGGATTAGTGCTCAAGGCGGGGCTTGCTCAGAAGGATCCTCGGGTCCTTTCACCCCGTTCGCCACAAATATTGATCGATCGGGCCTACCTGTTGGCTACCGTCGGCCTCCTGGCCGAAGAATGGCCGGAGGTGGCCCGGGCTGTTCTAAGAGAAACTCTATTACCTTTAGGGGGGATCGCGGGTTGAATCCGAAAGAGGAGTTGCAGAACCGGCGCTGGGATGACTCCCGTTTTGTTGCTGAACGGGGCGCGGTGTTGACCCAGTGGCCGACTGGGGTGGAGGTGGACCTGGCCGATGCTTTTGCCTTTCATCGGGCCCTCCCGGAGAGCAAAAGAGCTTATCATAAGCTGCGGATGGGATATGAAAAGGATTATATATTTTTACAACCGCGGGCTGGGGTAGCCCTGCTCTCCGAACATTTGATTCTTCTGGCAAAATTAGAGGAAGAGGGGCGAGCCGATTTTTTACCGACTACAATTGATTCTTATACCCGCCAGAACCGTTACGAAGAGGCCCAAAAGGGGATTAAGGAATCGAAACTGGCCGGGCGCTCCCTCCTGAACGGTTTCCCGGCGGTCAATTATGGCGTGGCTAACTGCCGCAAGATTGTTGAGGCGGCCGGTGTTCCCGTTCAGATCCGTCACGGTACCCCCGATGCCCGTCTTTTAGCCGAGATCACCCTGGCGGCAGGATTTAGCGATTTTGAAGGCGGCGGCATCTCCTATAATATCCCTTACGCCCGGGATATACCCCTTGATCTCTCTATTAGCCATTGGCAGTATGTGGATCGTCTCTGCGGTGCCTATGCGGAGAATGATATTATTATTAACCGGGAGATGTTCGGTCCCCTTACCGGTACCCTGGTTCCGCCGTGCATCTCTCATGCGATCGGTATAATTGAGGCACTTTTAGCTGCAGAGCAGGGGGTAAAGAGTATTACTATCGGCTATGGGCAGGGGGGCAACCTAGTTCAAGATACGGCTGCTCTGCGGAGCCTGGCCCGGTTGGGTCGTACCTATTTGGAGCGGGCCGGGTTCGGTGATGTTCTACTAACCACGGTCTTTCACCAGTGGATGGGCGGCTTTCCGCAGGACGAGGCGAGGGCCATGGGGGTGATCGCCTGGGGCGCCGCTACCGCGGCCCTGGGTGGAGTGAACAAGGTAATTGCAAAGACTCCCCACGAGGCACTGGGAATTCCTACGGCCCGGGCTAATATTGCTGGGCTGCTCTGCACCCGCCAGGTTATCAGTATGTTGGAGGCGCAAAAGTCTCTCCAGGCTGAGGGGCTTGAGGAGGAAGAGGCAATCATTGAGCGGGAGGTGGGGGAGATTATCTCCCGGGTGTTGGAGCTGGGTGAGGGTGATCTGGCCCGGGGGGTAGTGCGCTCTTTCGAGGCGGGAGTGCTCGATATACCTTTTGCGCCATCGAGCTGGACCCGGGGCAGTGTCATTCCGGTTCGCGATCAGGACGGAGCTATTCGTATCCTCCGCTTTGGGGGATTGCCCTTCTCCCCGGAGACCCGTGGTTTTCACCGGTCCCGGGTCGAGCAGAGGGGGCGCAGCGAGAAACGTGAACCAGGCTTCCGCATGGTAATTGACGATATCTATGCCATCAGCAAGGGACGGCTGGTGGGCAAACCAAGGTGAGGCGAAAAAGATGAAAATCGAACAAGTCCTGGCCGCTCCCGGCCTAACCGGTTTTTTCTTTGATGATCAACAGGCGATTAAGGCAGGGGCTACAGAAGATGGCGCCGCCTATCGCGGGCGCCCGCTTACCGCCGGGTTTAGCCAGGTGCGCCAGCGCGGTGAATCGATAAGTATTATTCTCCTTTTAAGTAGCGGTGAAATTGCTTTTGGCGATTGTGCCGCTGTACAGTATTCGGGGGCCGACGGGCGGGATCCGCTTTTTTTGGCGGAAGATTTTATTCCCCTAGTAGAGGGGTACCTGGCCGAACGGTTGACCGGTCTAAAAATTGATACCTTCCGCGAATTGGCTCAAACCGTTGACACCCTTCCCGGACCTGATGGTAAAAGACTTCATACAGCTCTTCGTTACGGTATCACTCAGGCTCTGCTTCATGCGGTCGCTCTCAAAGAACGCTGCCTGATGTGGGAGGTATTGGCCCGAGAGTACGGCTTGCCTATAATTTTAGAACCGATTTCCATCTTTGCCCAGAGCGGCGACGGGCGTTACCTTAATGCCGATAAAGCAATAATCAAGCGGGCTGATGTACTGCCCCATGGATTAATTAACAATGTTCAAAGCAAGCTCGGTCCAAAAGGGGAAAAGTTGCTCGCATATATTACCTGGTTGCGACAACGGGTTGCAGAGTTGGGGGATGATAACTATCATCCAATTTTACATGTGGATGTTTACGGGACACTCGGGCTGGCATTCGAACAGGATCTTGTTAAAATCAGTGACTATCTTGTTCGTCTTGAGCAGGCGGCCGAACCCTTGGAGTTGCGACTGGAGGGGCCGGTAGATATGGGTTCGAAGGAGCGACAGATTGAAGCCCTGGCGGCACTTAAGGAAAAATTGACGGTACGGGAGAGCCGGGTTCAAATTGTAGCCGATGAATGGTGTAATACTCTTGAGGATGTCAGGGATTTTGTTGATGCCGGTGCAGCCCATATGATCCAGGTAAAAACCCCCGACCTGGGCGGCCTGCAAAATAGTATGGAGGCGGTTCTCTATGCCAAAGAGCACGGCACCGGTGCCTACCTGGGTGGCAGCTGTAATGAGACCGATCGTTCGGCCCGGGTCTCGGTCCATGTAGCCCTGGCGGCGCGGCCCGATCAGATGCTGGCCAAACCGGGGATGGGGGTCGACGAGGGAATGATGGTTGTCTATAACGAGATGCAGCGATCATTGCGTATCTTAAAACATAAAAGAAAGCAGGTGTAGGACGGCACAATGAAAAATTCGATGGTCCTTCTGTCACCGACAGCGATCCTTGGATACGGATTCCCGGAAAGTTCTTTTACCCGGGGCCTCTCTTTTGATCCGGATCTAATTGCAGTCGATGCCGGTTCTACCGATCCCGGCCCATACTACCTAGGTTCGGGGAAACCTTTTGTGCCCCGAGGTGCGGTAAAAAGGGATATGGCCTATCTTTTGCGTGCCGCCCTCTCCCGCCGAATTCCTTTATTAATTGGTTCTGCCGGTGGTTCAGGGGCGAAACCTCATCTGGACTGGTGCCACGACATCTTGCTCGCCGTGGCCCGGGAAGAGGGGCTCTCTTTCCGCCTGGCGGTGATCCCGGCCGATATTTCCAAAGAGCTTCTACTTAAGAAAATGGCCGCCGGGAAGGTTGAACCCCTAGGTCCGGTGCCCCCATTAACGGCGGAAATTGTGGCTGAGAGCACCTATTTGGCGGCCCAAATGGGGATCGAGCCCCTGGTGGCCGCCTTGGAAGGCGGCGCCGATGTAATATTGGCGGGGCGCTGTTACGATCCCTCCATATTTGCTGCGCTACCGGTTAAAGAGGGTTATCCGGCTGGATTAGCTTATCATTTGGGGAAGATCTTGGAGTGTGCCGCTATTGCTGCCCTGCCCGGCAGTGGTAGCGACTGTATGATCGGTATCCTTGAAGAGGATCGCTTCTTGATAGAGCCGGCCTCCCGGGAACGCCGGGCGACCGTCGACTCGGTAGCGGCCCATACCCTCTATGAAAAGGGGGATCCTTATCGCCTGCCCGGGCCGGGTGGTCTCCTGGATTTACATGAAAGTTCCTTCGAGCAGGTGACAGAGCGGCGGGTGGCCGTTAAGGGCAGTCGCTTTTTACCCTCCCCCTCCTATACGGTTAAGGTTGAGGGAGCCAGGCTCATTGGCCACCGGGTAATTACGATTGCCGGGGCGCGCGATCCCCGTTTCATCGCCTCCTTAGATCAGGTTATAAGTGGGGTAAAAGAGCGGACTAGCGACAATTTTTCCGGTGATGCCGGCCGTTTCGAACTTTTCTTTCACCTGTACGGGCGCAATGGGGTAATGGGTCCGCAGGAGCCTCGTCCCCAGGCCTCCCATGAGGTAGGTATCGTGATCGAGGCGCTGGCCGAGACGAGTGAGCTAGCCGAGGCGGTCCTGGGCTTTGCCCGTTCTACCATGCTCCATTTTGGTTTCCCCGGGAGAATTGCCACCGCCGGTAACCTGGCGTTTCCCTATTCCCCCTCCGATTTTCAGGTCGGGGGGGCCTATGCTTTCTCGGTCTATCACTTGATGTCAGTAGAGCATCCGGAGGAACTTTTTCCAATTACGTACGAGGAGGTCCGCCCATGAAGAAGCTAGTGGAGCTGGCCACCGTGATCCGGACAAAAAATGCCGGTCCCTACGAATTAACCATCGATATAATCTTTAAAGAACGGGAAATTTACGAGCGGATAAAGCAAGAAAAGAGCCTGGATGCCCCGCTTATCGCCCGCCTTTATCTTATCCCGGTAGAAGATGTCCTTACCGTAACCTATTTTGATCCCGCCGCCGCCTTTAAGGCGACGATTAAACGGCGGGTACCATCGGGTAGCATGGGGGATACGGATATTTATGGGGCACAACAACATGCCCCCCTGTTGGAAATATCTTTACCCTGGGGTGATACCGGTGCCACTGCCCCCTGAGTATTTGATTAAAGCTGTCTACTTTGCACCGCGGGGGCGTAAAAGGATCCACGAATTGGGGGCAAACCTGGCCCGGCGTTACCTTTCCGCCGAAGATAACCTGATTGGAGTAATCGGTGATGCCGGGGCCGGCAAATCGGTATTAATTCGGGGAATGTTCCCCGGGGTGGAGTTAACCAACGATGATGAAGGGATTAATGTGCGCCCCCTGCCGCTACTGCATCACTTTGAAACCGGAAATTTTGATTATCATACCTACCATCTCGATATGCATTTTGAGCAGGCCTTTAGCCAGCCGCATATCCTGGCAGAAGCGGTGCACAGGGCTCTGCGGGAGGGCTGTCGGGTGATCGTGGAACATTTTGATCTGCTTTACCCGGTTCTAGAGTTGAATGCTCATGTCTTGGTGGGGATCGGGCAGGAGGTAATCATTGCTCGTCCCGGTTTATTTGGTCCCCTTCCCGATGAAATTAAGGCGGTTGTTTTTAAATCACTTTACCATCGCAAGATGGCCCACTCGGCTGAAGATATTACCCAGCTGGTATTGGAAAAACTGGGGGTGCCGCCGGCGGAGGGTCACGGTGATGTTAGTGATGGTTTTATCCTTCATTATCGGCGTCGTCCACCGGTAGATCTGGAACTGGTAGAGGAGCTGGTCCGGGAAATGATCGGCCGGGATTTAGTTATAAACCCTGTCGGTAACTGTAAAATTACTATCGGTGAGCTAGCAACCCCCTGTACCGGGCCGCGCCTCCATGTACGCAGTACCGGCGAGATCAAAAATTTTCGCCTAGAAAAAGAGTATCTTCGTGATTCTTCCAGCGGTCTTTACAGTATTATTGGCCGGGTGGGAAGCGAGTAACAATGGAGGCAGTTTCACC
>JAAZLS010000088.1 GCA_012799185.1 Bacillota bacterium
GAACCCTGGGCCGGGTCGGGTAGCCGGCGTAGTTCTCGGTTACAATTCCAATGACCCCGCAATTTAAACCGACCAGGGTCCCCACGGGGTAGGCGGCCACATGTTGGGAAAACAGCTGGAATATTTCCGGATCATACCCTCCCAGGCTCAACCGAAAAATTTCCAGAGCTCGGTGGGGGGGATAGGCCGGCCGGTAAGGCCGATCCGATACCAGGGCATCATAAACGTCGGCGATAGCACAGATCCTTGAATAAACATGGATATCGGTACCGGCGAGGCCCTCCGGGTAACCCTTCCCATTCATCCGCTCGTGATGCTGGTAAACTATTTTAGCCGCCGGGTGATCAATATAGGGCTGTTGCCTGACCAGTTCGTACCCATGGGCCGGATGCTTGTTGATTAGTTTTCGCTCTTCGGGAAGCAGGGGGCCCCGCTTATTCAGGAGGGCCGGATCAATCATGGTCTTACCTAGGTCATGGAGGAAGGAACCCAGCCCGATTACCCGGAGTTCGCTGCGGGAGAGCCCCATGGCCGTGGCGGACATTAATGATAGAACCGCCACGTTGGCCGAATGGGCAAAAGTATAATTGTCCGCGGTGCGGATATCGGATAGATTAATGATCAGTTCACGGCAGGTTAGCAACTGGTCGATCATCTCATCGACCACCTCGTTTAATTCCTCCTTAAAAGAGAAGAGCCGGGGGATCGAGAGGCGCATCTCCCGGGGGCGGTCTAAGCTGGCGGTAATTATTTTTTGGGCCAGGACCTCCGCCCGGTACCTGGTTTCATCGCCCAGGACATCTTTTACCTCTATATCGGAGATCAGGGGATTGACGACGTAGATTGCCGGAATGTTTAACTTTTTAAGATTCCGGATGTAGCCGGACTCCAATTTTACCCCAGCATTTAACAGGAGTTGGTTTTTATTATCGTAAATCCGCCGGGCTACCTCCATCCCGGGCCGGAGAGCCCATACCGCCACCTTGCGCATATATTCTACCTGCCTTTGTTTAAAGCTAGGTATCCCTCTTTTCTTATCGGCAAATTACGATTAAAATTAAGGGGCATCCATTACCGGGTACCCTTTTTCAGCCAGCAAACGGATCACCCGGGAGACATCGTTATCCTGGAGTCGCAGCATGATCTTAACCCGGTTGCCCTCCACCCGCCGGGCGGCTAGGGTAATAATATTTACCCCAAGGGAGCTGATGATCTTAGTAATGTCGTACAATACCCCGACCCGGTCCTCTACCTCCATGATCAGCCGGGCTCCCGGATAATCGAAGGCAAAGATATCGATTAGGGCCTTAAATATATCGCTCTCGGTAATAATTGCCACCAGCCGCTTATTTTCCACTACCGGCAGGGCGCTGACACCATTTTCTTTCATTAAAAGGGCCGCCTCCTCCAGAACGGTTCCCGGGGAGATGCTGATCACGCTTTTCGTCATCACTTCGGCAATTTTAACCTTGGGAAAAAGGTAGTTGATCTCCCAGATAGAGAGGCTGGTCGCCGAAGACGGGGAGGCCCGCAGGAGATCCTGCCTGGTAACGATACCGACAACTTTATCTTTAGAGACCACCGGCAGCCTTCGAATAGAATGCTCTTTCATCAGTTGCAGGGCATACCCGACCGTATCTCCGGGGCTTACTGTAACGGGATCCAGGGACATATAATCGCGAACAAACATGGTTAGCCCTCCCAAAAAGATAGTTATACATTAAAATTCGGCAATTTGATGATAATTCCTTTAACCCCCCCTTGAGGGGGGGACCGACAGCCCCTCCGTCAGGGGAAGCCTGATAAAAAAGGTGGTCCCCTTACCTACTTCGGATTGAAACCAGATTTCTCCCCCATGATCGGCCACCACCCTTTTCACCAATGGGAGCCCCAGGCCTACCCCTTTCCTCCCCTTGGTAGTAAAAAAGCGATCAAATACCCGGGGGCGGATCGCCTCCGGTATGCCATTACCGGTATCGCTAATACTTGCCATCAATAGCCCTCCCTTGCGCTGTAGGCTAACTTTAACCAGGCCCCCCTCCGGGGTAGCCTCGATAGCGTTACTAAGCAGGTTCAAAAAAAGCTGGATTAAAGCCATGGGATCGCCATAAATCGTTAATCCCCCCATCTCCCTGCTCACCTCCGCCTCCATCCGGATCTTTTTTAACGCAAGCATAGAGTTAACCACCGGCACTAAGGATCTAAACATCTCACCCAGCTTAATCTCTTCCTTAAGAACCCGGGGAGATTTGATTAGATTTAAGTAGTGCTCGATGAGCTTTTCGATGGCGGTCCCGGAGACTATAATATTTTCCAGTAGATCAGCCTGCCTGTAACTGCTGCCGGTAGCCTTGCTTAGTTCGGCGCTGGCCCTGATCACCGCCAGCGGATTCCTAATATCATGGGCCATCGCCCCGATCATTTCGCCGGTGAAGCCCGGGGAGAAGGGGGCGGACGGCTCCCGGACCGGCTCTCCTCCTCCCCGCGCCGGCTTATAAAGCCTGTCTGAAAAGCCCGCATCCATGCGACTAATTTTTAAGATATAAAATGCCAGGCTAAATCCCATCACCAGCAGGGGGCCGGTTTTCTTTGCCACCCCCTTCAAAATTTCTACCGGCGGGACCTTCAAGGTAGCCGGTGAAAAGAAGGTATCTACCCACCCCGACCCATTTTCAAGCAGGCGGCAGTTGTAACCCTCCCCGCAAGATTTTCGCAGGTATATCTCCCAGCCCAACAACCCGCAGCTCACCAGGGTAAAAAGAATGACGAGCAGGGCGATCTGAACGGCAACGGGTTTTCTATAGCCCAATAGCCGATCCTCCCTTCTCTCCCCCGTTTTAACGGCGGTTTAAATTAAATAATCCCCCGGTGCCTGGGGGATAGTTTAAAATCCTGGAACGGCCATTCTTGTATATAAATACCCGGTCGGTACTAGATCATTGTTAGCGATGGTTCCTTACCAGTTAAAATGCTACCGGTTCCTATTAATTTAACTCCTCAAGAAGCCCGAGGATCACCTGCTCACTAAACCCCCGCCGCCGTAGAAAGGCCGCCCACCGGCCAACCTGGCGCTGCCCCTCCGGCTCGCCTTCCTGCCTCCTCTTTTTCTCTAGCCAACCGGCGGCCTGCCGGCACTCCTCCTCCCGGGGGTAGAGCTCAGGTAAGAGCTGCTCTACTAGACATGGCTC
>JAAZLS010000089.1 GCA_012799185.1 Bacillota bacterium
ATCCCCGGTTTTTTGCAATGGGCTGGGGCGGGAGCCGGTGGCTTGGGACAATTTAATTGAGGGCTGCCGGGAGATTGCCGGCCATCATCCCCGCCTGGGGGCGGCTCTAAAAGAGAAAATTGCTGCCCTCCGGGAGAGGCACGGCTTGCTGCCCGGCCTTCCGGTTGCTTTAAGCTCATCTCTGCTTAAGCCGCTAAAAATTGTAGAATTTGAGCTGGATCCGTCATTGGCCGGGGAGATGGCCTGTCGGGCCCTGGAGCGAGAATTTAGCGTCGATGTCGGTAGCTGATGACCGGGCCCTCCCGGCATAGCCGGCGGTAGTAATGATAATCTGTCGGGTTAGTGTCCTCCTCCGGGTGATGGAAGGCACAGCCCATGCAGGCCCCTATTCCGCAGGCCATCCGCTCCTCGTGGGAGGCCTGCACCGGGATTTTCCACCGGGCAGCGATGTTTATCACCTGTTCTATCATCGATGGGGGACCGCAGCAGTAGAGCCGATCCGGGGCCGGGTTCTTCTCCAGGTAGTCGACCAGCAGTTCTCCCACGGTGCCTCTATATCCGGCACTGCCGTCGTCGGTAGCTAGGAGAGGCTCCACTCCCAGCGAGCTAAGTGACGACCGGGCCAGCAGCTGTTTTCTGTTTGCAGCCCCCAGTAGGAATACTATTTTTATCCCAGACTCGGTTAGTACCCGGGCCAGGTAGTGGAGGGGGGCCACCCCTATCCCACCGGCTACCAGTAGTTCCCACGGGCTGCCGGGGTAAATAGTAAAACCGTTTCCCAGCGGGCCAATATAATCTAGGGGCTCTCCGGCCTGGAATTTGCTAAGAAGTGCCGTTCCCCGACCCGATTTTTTAAAGAGCAACCTGCATTTTTTACCTCCCTCCAGCAGGTCAAAAATACTTAAAGGCCGTCTTAGTAGCGGGTCATGGCTACCGGTTACCGCTAGGTGTAAAAATTGCCCAGGAACCGCTTTTAATATCCCCGGGGGGCGAAAGGTCAGTTCGTAGTAATCGGGAGCTACCTTAATAAGGTTGGTTACTAGCCCCTGGTCCGATAGCAATTACGGTCTCTCCTTTTAGTTTGATGGGGGGTGAGCAATACGGTAACATTATAACATGATTTGTGATCAAGTCATCCTTCTGGCGGCAGAGGGAGTTTGGGGGTAAACTATGGAGTTTGATCTTTATATCAAGCAGGGGCGGCTGGTTCGGCCCTCCGGGACGCTCCGGGCTGGAATCCTGGTTAAAGATGGACGGGTAGCCGGCCTGGTCTCCGGTAACGAAAAGCCGGCCGCCTTGAGGGTAATCGATGCCTCCGGGAAATATATTCTGCCAGGTTTAGTTGATGTCCATGTTCATTTTCGTACCCCTGGTTTAACTTACAAGGAGGATTTCCCTAGCGGCTCCCGGGCGGCGGTCTACGGTGGTGTCACCACCGTTATCGATATGCCGAATGTAATACCGCCTACAACCGGGGTTGGCGCCCTTAGAAGAAAACTAGGGGAGGCTGCCGCCGGTTCGTGGGTCGACTTTGGCCTGATGGCGGCCCTGACTTCTGGAAATATTAAGGCGTTGGAGGGATTGGCGGCGGCGGGGGCAGCCGGTTTTAAGCTGTTTTTAGATGAAGTTTCCGGCTTTTTAGCCCCTCCGCGGGGGGAGTCTTTGAAGGCCGCCTTAAAAATTATTGCCGGGACCGGTCTCTGTTGCGCGGTCCATGCCGAAGAGGGCCCGCTTATTGCTGCCCGGGTAGCCCGGCTTAAGAAAGAGGGGCGGCTTGATCCCCCGGCCCACCGGGAGAGTCGCCCCGTCGGGGTAGAGGCGGAGGCGATTCGCCGCGTAGCCGATCGGGCCCGGGAAACCGGGGTGCGGCTCCATATCTGTCATCTTAGTTCCGGGCCGGGGGCGGAGGAGGTTCAACGGGCCAAGGCGAGAGCGGCCGATATAACCGCCGAGACTGCACCCCACTACCTTTTGCTTGATAGTGCGATGATGGGGCGATCGGGTTCGCTATTTAAGGTTAACCCTCCGCTGCGAGCGGCCGCCCACCGGGAGGCGCTCTGGGCAGCGATCTCGGAAGGGGTGGTAAAGATAATCGCCTCCGATCATGCCCCCCATACTCCGGAAGAGAAAACTAAAGACAATATCTGGAAGGCGGCCTCCGGATTTTGTGGGGTGGAGACCCTGCTTCCCCTGATGCTGACCGCGGTCAACGAGGGGCGTCTCTCTTTAAACCAACTGGTTGCCCTGGTAGCCGAGAATCCGGCCCGCCGTTTCAATTTTTATCCCCGTAAGGGAGTAATTGCGAAAGGTGCCGACGCCGATTTTACTATTGTTGATCTGGAAAGGGAGAAGATAATCCGGGCGGAGGAGTTGCATAGCCGGTCAAAGGTTACCCCCTTTGACGGTTACCGGATAAAAGGTCTTCCGGTGGCAACGATCCTCCGGGGACGGGTAGTGATGGAGAACGGTATCCTCTGCGGGGAGCCGGGCGGGAGCTTTATAAGGCCGGTTATTTAGGCCCGGTTATAATCTAGGATGGGGGGAGTTGGAATGACAGTGCCTGACCTGTCGGTTGAGATTGCCCGGATTAAGCTTAAAAATCCGGTGATGCCGGCGGCGGGGTGTTTTGGATTCGGCGAGGAGTATGCCCAATTTTTTGATTTAAACCGGCTGGGGGCAATCGTAGTGAAAGCGGTTACTTTAAAGCCGGTAGCCGGAAATCCTCCCCCTCGCGTGGTGGAGACCCCCTCCGGGATGTTAAATGCTATCGGCTGGCAAAATCCAGGGTTGGAGCGATTCTTACAGGATAAATTGCCTTTTTTACGTCGTTTCCAGGTACCGGTGATCGTTAACCTGGCCGGCTATACGGTAGGGGAGTATGGGGAGCTGGCCGCCCGCCTGGAAGGGGTTGACGGTATTGCCGGGCTGGAGCTGAACATCTCCTGTCCCAATGTTCGGGAGGGGGGACTGGCTTTTGGTGCCTCTCCCCGGCAGGCGGCGTTGGTAACGGCGGCAGTTAGAAGGAATAGCAGGCTGCCGCTGATTGTAAAGCTCAGTCCTAACGTGACCGATATTGTTGAGGTGGCCGAGGCCGTAGTGGAGGCGGGGGCGGAGGCGATTGCGCTGATTAATACCCTGACCGGTATGGCGGTGGACTTGGAACGCCGGCGGCCCCTGCTGGGCAATATAACGGGGGGCCTCTCCGGGCCGGCGATCAAGCCCGTGGCCCTTTACCAGGTCTGGCGGGTAGCCCAGAGGGTGTCGGTGCCGGTAATCGGCATGGGGGGCATCGCCAGTACCCGGGACGCCCTGGAGTTCATTCTGGCCGGGGCAGAGGCGGTGGCGGTGGGAGCGGCTAACTTTAAGGAGCCCCTGCTGATGTTAAAGATTATCGAGGGGTTAAAGGATTACCTGGCCGGGGAGGGGATCGATCGGATCACTGATCTTACCGGGAAGTTGGCCTGCCCGGAGGGGCCACCGGGCGGCCCGGGTAGTGGAGGTAGTAGCGATGGGGCCGGATAAGATAGGGGCGGAGATACTCCGGAAGGCGGAGAAACTGGGGCGATTGCTACAGGGGTCCGGGGGGGCGGTTATCGCTTTCTCTGGGGGGGTGGATAGTACTTACCTGCTTTACCGGGCCTTACAGTCACGGGGTGTTGAATCGGTGCTGGCGGTAACCGCAGTTTCCCCGCTTCAGGCGCCGGGGGAGGCGGCGGAGGCTAAAAAAATAGCCCGGTTTTTGGGGGCAAATCATTTGATACTGCCCTTTAAGATCCTGGATCGGGAAGAGTTTCTTCTGAATACACGGCAGCGTTGTTACTACTGTAAATGTCATCTCTTCGATTGCCTGTTGGAAATTGCAGCACGATACCGGCTGCCGACGGTCTGGGAGGGGGCTAACCTTGATGATGCCGGGGAATATCGTCCCGGTTTAACCGCCGCCCGGGAGCGGGCAGTTGAGAGCCCCCTGATGGAGGTGGGGTTAACCAAGAGGGAGATCCGGCGACTTTCCCGGGCCGGGGGGCTGCCGACCTGGGACCGGGCGGCTTCACCTTGCCTGGCTACCCGTTTCCCCTACGGGGAGCGGCTGGAGCGGGAGAAGTTGCGGCTGGTGGCCCGGGCGGAGCGCTACTTAAAGGGGTTGGGTTTCCGGGGAGAGTTGAGGGTGCGCTATCCTGGCAAGGTGGCCCGGATCGAGGTGCCGGTTCAAGAGCAGGTAGTGCTCCTCGCCCGGCGGGAGGTAGTTGCCGCCGGCTTGAAACGGCTGGGCTTTGAACATGTGACCCTTGATCTGGTGGGGTTTCAAAGCGGTGGCTTTGATCGGGAGCCACCCAGGTAGAAATTATGGGGCAGGTCCTTACGCCTGCCCCTGGAGGAGGCTACTTGTTATATTGCCGGCGAATCTTCCTAGAGGTTGTTTTCTCAAATTCCCTGTCGCGGTAGATCACCCGGCGGATCCGTTTATATGAAACCAGCTTCTGATTTACCTTTTTCACCTCCTCCTCCAGCAGGGATTGGATCGCCTCCCGCTCCGGATCGGGTCCCAGGAGTTTTTCTACCGCCTCCCTATCGGGGTAGATCGTCGCGGTAAGGATAACATCATCATGCCGACCATCGTTGCCTGCGACTAGGGATTCGGCCACATAGGGAGAGAGGGAGAGTAGCAACTCAATCTCTTCCGGGAATATATTCTTTCCATTCTTGGCGATAATTACATTTTTCTTGCGCCCGGTGATGATACAGAACCCATCTTCGTCGATATACCCTAGATCCCCGGTATGGTAGAAACCCTCCTCGTCGATCGCCTCTGCCGTTGCCTCCGGATTCTTGTAATATCCGAGCATCACGTTGGGGCCGCGGCCAGCCAGTTCACCGATACCGTCTTCATCCGGGTCAACCACTTTCATTTCAACGCCCGGTAGCGGCAGGCCGGCGGCATGATCCTTGAAATAGATATCGCGGTTAAGGGCCAGGATAGGGGCACATTCGGTTAATCCATAGCCCTGTACAGCGGCTATCCCCAAATCCTGCATATCCCTTAATATTCTTGGATCGATGGCGGCGCCGCCGGAGATGAGCATACGGAGGTTACCGCCAAAACTTTCGTGGACCGGGGCGAAAATCTTACGGCGCAGATCGATCCCGAATAACCGCAAAAATCGGGTGAGCCTGAGGCCAAATTCAAATTTACGGGCTAGTTTCTTGGTCGCCTTGGCTTTTTTCATGATGGCGCGGTGGAACATCTCCAGCATCAGGGGAACCACCAGGATCATGGTCGGTTTGCTTTCTTTAATGTTCTGGGTGATCTGGAGAAGCCCTTCGCAGACAGCGATGGTGCAGCCCCGGTAAACCTGGCAAAGGAAACCGCAGGTGCATTCATAGGTGTGATGGAGGGGTAGCACCGATAAGAATGTATCCCCCGGGCCGATATAGAGCATGGAACACATGCCTTCCAGGTTGGCACAGATGTTTCTTTGAGAAAGCATCACTGCTTTAGCCCGGGCGGTGGTGCCGCTGGTAAACAGAAGGATAGTCATTGCCTCCGGATCAATCGGTGCATCTAAAAAAGTGCGATCGCCCTCGGCCAAGAGCCGGCGGCCCTCTTTAAGTAAATCCCAGAAATAAAGGGTACTCTTCTCTTTTGGGGGATCCATGGCGATGAATTTTTTAACACCCGGGATATCCGCCCTTATTTCATCGATTAGATCCTGCTTTGATTTCGAGTAAATTAGGAGATCAACCTCGGCCCGGTTCAGCATACTGGCGATCTCTATCCCTGGCAGCTCCTTATCCAGGGGGACGACGATTCCCGTGCCATTGGTTACACCGAGGTAAGATAGATACCACTCGTAGCGGGTTTCAGCTAAAATCGCCACCCGGCTGCCGGCGCTGACCTGGTGGAGGAGGGCCGTTCCAAGGGCATCGACATCGTTGGCAAACTCTCTCATGGTTATATTTTCATAGGGGCCGCCCCGCATCCTTTTTATCATGAATGCTGTCTGGTCACCATACAGATCTGTACTCTGTCGAAGCATGTCCCGCAGATCGCGAATTTTTCGAACTTCGTACAACGGGGTATCCTTCATAATGCACCTCCAAAAGAAATTGGAATATTGGTTTCAATTGTACAACTATAATTGCTTCCTTACAAGTACTAAATATAAACGTTATAATAATTGGGCCGGCGGAAGAAAAATTGTCCGGCCGAACAAGGGGGATGACGATGGACGAGGTAAAACTTAAGTACGGGTTGGAGGAGGCACCACCTTTTGTTGAACTGTTTTTGATCGGTTTACAATGGTTTGTAATCGCTGTACCGATCGTCATTATTATCGGGAAGATAGCGGCCGGCTTACATTTTAGCGATCCGGCAGCCGAGATTGTTTACATTCAAAAAACATTTTTTATTACCGGAATCGCCTTTTTAGTTCAGCTTCTATGGGGGCACCGGCTGCCGTTAATTGTCGGCCCGGCGACCATTCTCCTGGTGGGGATTGTTGCCGGGCAGGCCAGCGGCATGGGCGCCGTATATACGGCTATCGCCGCGGGCGGACTGCTCCTTTTTCTTTTAAGTATAGCCGGTCTCTTCGATTATTTAAAGAGGCTTTTTACGGTACCGGTGGTGGCCACTATATTAATTCTGGTCCCCTTTACCCTGGTTCCGATGATCCTCGAGCTGATTACATCTCCCGCCGGGTCGGAGCCGGTTCGCTTCGGCTTCTATTTTGCACTTGTCTTCCTGATCGTCCTATTTGTGGTGAACCGGCACGCTACCGGTTTCTGGAAATCTACCCTTATTGTCTGGGCGTTAATTGGTGGGACCACGGTTTACAGTTTACTTTTCCGGCAAAGTTATCTCCTTACCGGGGGGAACGGCGGCGGTTTCTTTGCCGGTTTCTTTAAAAATATGAATTTCCAATTTAGCTTTGAACCGGGGGTGATGATCTCTTTTCTAGTCTGTTTCCTCGCCCTCTCGATCAATGATCTGGGGGCAACCTATTCGGTAGGCGGCCTACTAAAGCCGACCCAGATGTCGAAACGAGTTACCCGGGGGCTGGCGCTAACCGGTCTCCTAAATTTTGTATCCGGGCTTTTTGGGGTGATCGGCCCGGTCAACTATTCCTTAAGCCCCGGGGTGATCATATCAACCGGATGTGGGTACCGGTTTGCCCTGATCCCGGCCGGTCTTATTTTGGTGGGCATCTCCTTCATGCCTCCGGTGATCGCTTTCATCGGCTCTATTCCCCCGGTTATTATTGGGACTATCCTTCTCTATATTATGTGTTCTCAGCTGGCGGTGGGGTTAACCATGGTTTTAACCTCCGAGAAGGGGTTTAGCCTCCAAACCGGGCTGGTGATAGGTTTGCCCCTGATGCTGGCTATTATTATCTCTTTTCTTCCCGCCAACCTGCTCAACACTTTCCCCGTTATTTTAAGGCCGATCCTTGGGAATGGATTTGTGATCGGTGTCTTGGCGGTGCTGTTTATGGAGCACCTGGTCACCCGGCAGTTTAAAAGGGCTGGCGACTAACTCTTCATATGGTTGCCAATTTAATGTATAATAAGAGAGGAGTGCCTATTCAAACTAGAAAGGGGTTATAAAATGGTTGGTGTCATGATTGTGTTTGCCCTCAAGGACGAAGTAAAAAGTGCGATGGACCAGGAGGCCGTTAAAAAGCACCTGGCCAACCTGGTGGGGGAGTATAAGAAGGTGCCCGGGCTGATTGAAAAAACCTTCGTCATGAACCCTGAGAACTCGGATCAGGGTGCTTTTTTAGTGTGGGAATCCCAAGAAGATATCGACCGGTACCTGAAATCGGATCTATACAAACAGGCGGTTGCCGATATTTGTAAGGGCGAGCCGCGGTGGGAGACCTACGTCGTTACAGCCAACCTAAAAGATGGAGTTTTAATCTAGGGGGATAGTCCTGGCCTCCCTGGAGATTAAAGCAGGCGCAGCTTGATGAAGACCAGGGGGGCCAGGTAGGTGATCCAGAGGGTTGCCAGGGTAAACTGGGCTAATTTAAGCGGTGGATCTTAACCGGCAGCATATCCCCTTCGCATCATTATTGGGCTGGAATATTTCCTTCTTCGGGTACAGGGGGTACGGAATTAATCGGGGGCGGAAAGGTTTTGATTGACATATCCACCATATAATGTAATATTGTTGTAAATAGGGTGCCACGGGTTTGGACAATGAAGGAAAATGGGTTTTTAAATCTTACTCGGCCGTTGGTGGTAGTAACCGGATCCTACGTGGTCGGGATCGCCTGGGGAGGGGCCTGGATGGGGGGGTCCCTGGCGGCCCTGGGGGTGGCGGCTCTCCTGGTTCTGTTGGCTCTGGGGGCGGTTGTTCGGAGGCACCTTTCTTTATTGGCGGCGGTGCTGTTAATAGCTGCCGGTGCCGCCGGGGCGGTCTCTTTTCTTCTTTCGGCTGGCCCCCCTTCCGGTAATATTTTAAATTACTCCGGGTACCCCCTCTATGTGGAAGGGGTGGTGGGGGAGGAACCGCTACAGATGGAGGATCATACTGCCTATGAGATCCGGGTGGAGACGGTGGAAAACCGGCAGGGACGTTTTCCTATGGCGGGGAAACTGTTGGTACGGGTCTATGGCGGGGAGGAGGAACCCTACTGGTTTGGCGAAAAGCTGCGGTTACGGGGGGTGATCGAGGAGGCCCGGGGCCGTCGCAACCCGGGTGGATTCGATTACCGATTTTACCTGTGTACCCGGGGCATCAGCGGGATAATGTATTTAAAACCTTACCAGGTTCACCGGTTGGAGGCCGGGGGGACGGACCGCCTCCAGGGCTCCGCCCTGCTCTTGCGCTCCCGGCTGGTAGAAGGGATCGGGGGAGGTCTCCCCGCTCCCTGTGCCCAGTTGCTGGCAGCGATCCTGTTTGGGCAGCGGCATCTTTTGCCGGAGTCGGTTCAGGAGAGTTTTAGAGAAAGCGGGGTCTCTCACCTGTTGGCCGTATCCGGTCTCCACGTAGGCCTGGTGGCGGCCCTATTTTTAGGGTTCTGCCGCCGGATCCGGCTCAGGGGCCGCCTGCCGTTGGCCGTGGCAGTGGTGGTGATTTTTGGTTACGCCTATTTAACGGGGATGCGCCCCCCGGCCTTGCGGGCGGCGGTAATGTTTTCCATGGCTTCGGGGGCGTTACTCCTAGATAGGGAAAACGATCTCCCTACCGCTGTCGCGGTGGCTGCCCTGCTGACCCTGGTTTTTAACCCCCTTCACCTCTTTAGCGCCGGGTTTCAACTTTCTTATGCAGCTACCCTGGCTATAATTTATGGTTCCCCGCCTCTGGTCGCCCTGCTGGGGCGATTGAAACTGCCCCCGTATCCCTCTTCCCTACTGGCGGTAACGCTGGCGGCCCAGGTCGGGGTTCTACCGATCTGTGCCGTTCATTTTCAGCATATCCCCCTGGGGGCCCTGGGATTTAACCTGTTACTATTACCGGTGATGGCTCCGGTGGTAGGATTGGGGTTGACGGCGGCCCTGGTTCAACTTTTCTCTCCGATGCTAGCCGGGCCCCTGTTCCTGGGTGTACGCCTGCTGCTGGAATATATTTTGGCGGTCACCGGTTTTTCCCGGGTTGCCGCTTTTTATCTCCCGGTCTGTACCCCTAGGCTCTTAACAGTACTTCTCTATTATGCCGTCCTGGTCCTAGCCCTTTTTTACTATTACCGCCAGACCGGGGATACCGGTTGCCGGCGCCGGCGTCTCCTTGGATTGCCGGTATTTCTACTGGTTTTTGCGGTTGTCCTGGCCTGGGGGGGTAGGCTTCCATCGTTTCCCTGGCAGCAGAGGCTAACGGTAACCTTTATCGATGTTGGGCAGGGGGCGGCGGCCCTGATCGAATCGGGCCGGGGGCGGATCTTGATCGATTGCGGTGGGGAACCGCCCTATTTCGGTGCCGATCCGGGAATGATCGGAGAGAAGGTGCTGCTCCCCTTCCTGCGTTACCGGGGAGTGGGGGCCCTGGACCTGGTTGTTATCACCCACCCCCACGAGGATCATTTTGGCGGCCTAGGCCCCCTGCTGGAATCCCTCCCGGTTAAATCGCTCTGGATCTCTCCCCAGCCCGGCAGCTCTCCCTATTATATGGAGTTGCTGGCGGAGGCCCTTTCCCGGGGAATTCCGTTAACCGCGGTCCAGGAGGGGCAAAAGTGTTCATGCTACGGGCTAACGCTGGAGGTGCTGGCCCCGCCGTCGCCCTTGCATAGCGGTACCGGTAGCGATGAAAACAACAATTCGATTGTACTTCGGCTGCTTCACCCCCGGGCAAAATTTTTATTCTGTGGGGATATTGAACAGGCGGCGGTGCAGGATCTACTCCGTCGCCGGAGGGGCGGGCTAGAGGCCACGGTGTTGTTGGTCCCCCACCATGGTGGCCCCTTACCCGACTTGCCCCGGTTGATCGAGGCCGTCGGTCCCCAGTTGGCGGTAATCCAGGTTGGTACCGGCAATCCTTTTGGACATCCCCACCCCTCTACGCTGGAGGCCCTCCGGCGGGCCGGTGTTACCATCTTTCGCAGCGATCATCATGGTGCGGTAATTGTAGATGTTAACCGGGGAGGGTTGGCGGTGGAAACGGTACAGAAACCGGCCCCTTCAGTTTCTTCTGCCTGGTAAAGTTAACGGTATTGGGAATAATAGAGGCAGAAAAATTGCAGGAGCGTGTTCTTGATGAAGATCTTGATGCTGACCTGGGAATATCCGCCCCGGGTGATCGGGGGGTTGGCCCATCATGTGGCCGAGCTTTCCCGGGCGTTGGTTCGGGAGGGGAACCGGGTGGAGGTAATTACAGCCTGGGGAGAGGGGTTACCGGAGTCGGAGGTGGGGGAGGGGGTGACGATTCACCGGGTCAAGCCCTATCACGGGGAGCCCTTGAATTTCCTTTCCTGGGTGCAACAGTTGAATTTTGCTCTCTTGGAGAAAGGGGCCGCCCTCTGTCGCCGGGGAGAGTTTGACCTGATCCATGCCCATGACTGGCTGGTAGCCTATGCGGGGAAGGGGTTAAAACATATCTACCGTCGGCCGTTAATCGCTACCATTCATGCTACCGAGTATGGCCGGAATAACGGCCTGCATAACCGGGAACAGGGCTATATCTCCGGGATAGAATGGTGGCTAACCTATGAGGCCTGGCGGGTAATCTGCTGCAGCCAGTTTATGCGGGAAGAGCTGGAACAGATCTTTTCTTTGCCCGGTGACAAGATCGAGGTTATTGTTAACGGGATCCGCCCATCGGCCTTCCGGGTAGAGAAAAAGGATCCGGCTTTTCGGGGACGCTACGCCGCCGCGGAAGAGAAGTTGCTCTTTTTTATCGGTCGCCTAGTTAGAGAAAAAGGGGTGCAGTTTCTTCTGGAGGCCTTGCCGACGATCCGGGAACAGGTTCCCGGAACGCGCCTAGTAGTAGCCGGCCGGGGACCCTACGAGGAGGAGCTCTACCGCCTTGCCAGCCATTTGGGACTGGAGGAGGCGGTTACCTTTACCGGTTATATCGACGAGGAGAGTCGGAACCAGCTTTATGCCGGTGCCGATGTGGCGGTTTTCCCCAGCCTTTATGAGCCCTTCGGGTTGGTCGCTCTGGAGGCGATGGCAACAGGTGTACCGGTAGTGGTCGGTAACTGCGGCGGATTTATGGAGACGGTGGAGCATGGAGTCAATGGGTTGCGGGTAGAGCCGGGACGGGCCGATGATTTAAGCCGCCAGGTCAGTCGCATCCTGTTGGATCCGGAATATGGGGCTCGGCTTTCCGCCCGGGCAATGAATGATATCGAGGGGAGATATTCATGGGAGGCGGTGGGCCGTAAAACCGAGCAGGTTTACCAGGAGGTGGTCTTCTCCGCAGCTGCTAAAAAGTGGCGGGGGGGAGCAGAGCACCCCCCGGGCCCGCCGAGGGAGGCTACCCCGGTGGGGCCGGTAGGGGACCCCCCCGGGCGCTATACATCATTTTAAAGGACGGTGATTTAATATGAAGGCAGTAATTATGGCTGGCGGGGCCGGTTCCCGGCTGCGGCCGTTAACCTGCGACCGTCCTAAGCCGATGGTTCCGGTGATGAACCGGCCATTAATGGAATATAGCGTGGAGCTGCTTAAGGAACACGGGGTGCAGGAGATTAAGGTTACCTTGCAGTACCAGCCGGAACAGATCATGGAGCATTTTGGTGCCGGTCAACAGTTCGGGGTAAAGTTCCACTATTTTATCGAGGAACGGCCCCTGGGCACCGCCGGGAGTGTGAAAAATGCCTCGGAAAGGTTAGATGAAACCTTTATCGTTATTAGCGGTGATGCCCTCACCGATTTTGATTTAACCCGGGCGGTGAAGTATCACCGTCTTAAGGGGGCGGCGGCCACCCTGGTGCTGACGGCGGTGAATAACCCCCTGGAATATGGGGTGGTGCTGCTGGACGACCAGGGGAGGATCCAGCGTTTTTTAGAGAAACCCGGGTGGAGCGAAGTTTTTAGCGATACGGTCAATACCGGGATCTATATCCTGGAGCCGGAGGTGCTGGACCTGATCCCACCGGGGAAGGAGGTGGATTTCAGCAAGGATCTGTTTCCGGAGATGCTGGAGCGGAAGATGCCCTTGCTGGGCTGCGTCCTCGATGGCTTCTGGTGTGATATCGGTGATTTGCGGGAGTACTGCCGGGCTCATCGCCGGGTGCTCCAGGGGAGAGTCAAGGTAAATTTGAAGGCCTGCCAGCTGGAGCCGGGAATCTGGGCGGAGAGAGAGGTAACCGTATCTCCCCTGGCCCGGCTGGCCGGCCCTATCTATTTAGGTGAGGGCTGTACAATAGAAAGGGGGGCCCAGGTTATGGAGGAGAGCGTGTTAGGGTCCTATACCCGGATTGGTGAGCGGGCCACGGTTAAGCGGGGCATCACCTGGAGAGGGGCCGGGCTAGGTCCGGGGGCGGCCCTCCGGGGTGGGGTTCTCTGTACCTCCAGTATTTTGGCCCCCCGGGCGGTTGTATTCGAAGAGGCGGTGGTCGGAGACCGGAGCCGGATCCAGGAGGGGGCGGTAATTAAACCCGGGGTTAAAGTATGGCCCGCCAAGTCGGTCGAGAGCGGGGTTGTATTGCAGGATAGCCTGGTCTGGGGTGATAAGATCTCCCGGACTATCTTTGGGCAGGACGGTATCCGGGGAGAGGTTAACCGCACCCTTACTCCGGAGATGGCCGTCCGCCTGGGGGCGGTCTACGGTTCCCTGGGAGGGCGGGAGGCGGTCGTAATTAGTTCTGAACGGCAGCCCTCCTGCCTAATGATTAAACAGGCCCTGGTTTCGGGCCTGCTCTCCTCGGGAGTAGCGGTACTGGATGCAGGGGAGCTGATCAGTCCCATTCTTCGCCGGGCTATCTGCCAATTAAAGGTTAAGGGGGGGATTCATGTCTCCTCTCCCGGCGGGGGGGAGGGGGAGGCACGCCTCCGTTTCTGGGATCAGTCGGGGCTTCCGCCGGCCCGGAGCCAGGAGCGAAAGATCGAGCAGCTTTATTTCCGGGAGGACTTTAATCGCCCGCCGGGAGAAGAGGTGGGAGAGATACTGAACCTGCCTGATTTAGCGCAGGTTTACCTGCAGGAAATACTGGCCAATGTCTCTGTTGATACGATTGCCCGGGCCGGGTTCCGGCTTGCAATGGGGTACCTTTCACCCTACCTGCAAAGATTAATGGCTCCCCTTTGGCAACGCCTGCACTGTATCATTATTAATATCAACCGGGGGGATGGGGGCCGGGCCCCGGCTGGCGACAGCCTGTACCTGCCCCGGGGCGGATTACGGGATCAGGCCCGGGAGGTATCGCGGCTGGTGCGCTATAATAATGCCTCCCTGGGGGCAATGCTTGACCGGGAGGGTGAAAGATTACAGCTTTTTGATGAAACCGGCCGGGCCATCGGTCAGGATCTATCGACGGCGCTCTGGTCCCTATTGGCTTTCCGGGAAAGGAAAAAGGATCCGGTAGCGGTTCCCATTAATGTAAGCCAGGCGGTTGAACAGCTGGCATCGCGTTACCGGGGGCGGGTGTTTCGGGTTAAAGCTACCCATCGCAGCCTAATGAAATCAGGGCAACGGGAACAGCACCGGGATCAGCGGGTCTATTCACCGTCGGCCTTAAGTTTTGATGGGGTGGCTGCCCTGATCTACCTCCTGGATTATTTAGCTACCCATGACTTAACCCTGGCGGGCCTATTAAAGGAGATACCGGCGATCAAGATCCGGGAGCAGGAGATCCCCTGTCCCTGGGCTGAAAAGGGACGGGTTATGCGCCGCCTGGTCCAGGAGAGCTCCCATTATAAGACTGAAATGATCGATGGATTGAAGATTCACCACCCGGAGGGGTGGGCCCTGATCCTACCGGATCCGGAGCGGCCCAGCTATCATGTCTATGGGGAGGGCTATTCCGAGGAGATCTCGGCCTCCCTGACCGATCTCTATGTGAACCGGATCAATGCGCTCCAGCAAGAGTCCTTAAAGCGGGAGCATAGCGGAAAGGCTCCCCGGAAAAAATAAATCCGACGGATTACCCGGTGCCTTTAAATTTTATTCCCCCGTTTTCTTGCCCATTATGGATTTGAGACGACCGATACCTTCGATCTCAACCACAAACTCATCACCGGGGTTAAGACGGCCAATCCCGGCGGGGGTGCCAGTAATAATTACATCACCGGGCAGAAGGGTCATGCAGTCGGAGATAAAGGAGATCAGTTCGGCCACGGTAAAAATATGATGGGAGGTGGGAGCCGATTGCTTTAACTCCCCGTTTAAATAACCGTTAATATGTAGGCCCTCCGGGTTTTTAATTGCTGTCTCTAGAACCGGCCCCAGGGGGCAAAAGGTGTCAAAGCTTTTAGCATAGGTCCAGTTACCACGGGCCGGTTGAAGATCCCGGGCGGTAATATCGTTGGCGCAGGTATAACCGAGCACGTAATCGAGCGCCTGTGAAGGGGCTACCTGGTAAGCCTTCCGTCCAATAACTACGCCCAGCTCCGCTTCATAATCTACTCGGCGACTTTTTTCCGGGTAGCGAATTGTTTCTCCGGGCCCGGTAACCGCGGTGGGAGGTTTGAGGAAGATGATTGGCCGTTTAGGCAGAGGTAGTTTAACCTCTTCGGCATGGCTGCGATAGTTTAAGCCGAGGCAGATTATTTTTGATGGTTCGACAGGGGCTAGCAGTTTAACCGTGGCCGGGTCATAACGTTTTCCGGCCGGTTTTAGACTTTCTACATCCCAATCCCCGGCCGGCTTAAGGATTTCGATTATCTCATCTCCCTCTAAAATACCGTATCCCGCCTGATCCGGTTTTGAGAATCGTACTATTTTCATCGCTATCCCTCCTTAAATAATTGGTTGTCATTATAGGATCTCTTAAATTATACCCCATCTAGCGATCGGGGGCATTTATAAATTCGGGCGAAGGTAGGGCTTAAACCGACTGTTCCAGACAGCCTTTTAACGGGGGCAGAGGTTATGCTCCCGGGGAACAGTGGTCTCCAAATCCTGGTAAAGACGGTAGTCAAGATGGGGGAAAAGATCGTTTTCCTCTGATATTTTTTTTAGCCAGGACCGATTGATCTGTCCGTTGCGGATCTGTTTATTCAGGTTACGGAAATTTAACAGGTGAGTGGTAACCCGCTTTAGGGCATATTCGACCATGGTCTTGGTGGTCATAATGAAGGGCCAGTCGCTGCTTTGGGCCAGCATCAATTCCCGGGAGGCCTGGGTAAGGGCCTCTGCCAGGAGGCCCTCTGCCTCCCGGTACCGGGTAGCCAGCTCGACCATATCTATCGCCGCCCGGTGAAGGTGGCGGTAGAGCCAATCGTTACTTCCATTTAACCATACCTCATGATAACCTTTATCACCCCAGCTAGATGGACTGGGGCTGGAGAGCTGCAAAGGGTAACCTAAATCTAGGTAGTCGCCAGGGGTGATTAGCTTGATCTGATCCTGTTCATGGGCGATTTTCCGACAGAGGGCCTCTAGCCACCGGGGGCCTTCAAACCACCAGTGACCAAACAGCTCGGTATCGTAGGGGGCGACAACTAGGGGCGGCCGGCTCATTAAACCGCTTAAATATTTTACCTGTTGTTCCCGATTAAACATAAAGTTCCCCGCATGTTCAGCCGCCTTCTCCCGGGCCTCTTGCGGCCGGTACGGCTCTTTGTGGGCCAGGCTATCACCGGTAATACGGTAGTACTTGATCCCGCTGTCGGTACGCATGCCCGGGGGATGGAGATGGGGACCGATATATTCCAGGGGGAGATCATAGGCGATATCCCGGTAGAATTCCCGGTAGCAGTAGTCACCGGGATAGCCCTCCCGGGAGCTCCACACCTGTTTAGATGACTCGGGATCCCTGCCGAAGGCCGCCACTCCGCCCGGGGTTAGGATGGGGCTATAGACGCCGTACTTGGGGCGCGGGGAGGCGTAGAGGACCCCGTGGGTGGCGGTAATAAAATATTGGATTCCCAGGTCGTTTAGGACCATCTCCAGCCCATGGTTATAGGCGCACTCGGGGAGCCAAAGCCCACGGGGGGGTTCGCCAAACAGTTCGGCATAGTAATAAACCGCATTGGCGATCTGGGCATAGACGCTTTCCGGCTGTACCTCAAGTAACGGTAAATAACCATGGGTAGAGGCGGTAACGATTATCTCCAAGCAGCCTTTTTCCGCTAGTCTTTGGAAAGCAGGGACTAGTCGTCTATGATAGCGCCGATGAAAGTAGTCGGCGATGGAGTCAAACTCTTTCCGATAGAGGCAGGCCAGGGGATTGAAATCCGGGTCGCCAGCGGTTCGTTCCTCCTCCAGCCGGGCCAGGTACTGTAACCGTTGCAGGTACCGACTGAATCTCTCCTGCAAAAATTGATTTTCCATCATGGCTAAAAGGGTTGGAGAGAGGGAGAAAGTTAATCGAAACTCTACCCCTTCCTCCTGGAGCCTCTCCATTACCTGCAGCAGGGGGATGTAACATTCAGTAATCGCCTCATAGAACCATTTTTCCTCCAGCGAGTATTGATGCTCGGGGTGTTTGACGTAAGGAAGATGGGCATGCAGTATCAAAGCTAGAAATCCGCGGGGCATAAAAGATCCTCCTCAGGGTTATTGTTACTTTTGTCCCGGCAAACGCCGGATAAGTTCCGGGGAACTTAGGTGGTAGACCGCTATACGGCGGATTAATTTCCGGGATTTCCAGTCCGGGAGTTGCCAGTTTTCGTCTACCTGGTGGCTAATGCTATCCCGGGGGGTACAGACCAGGTTGGAGCTGAGCAGGGAGAAAAAAGTTCCCCCCGGGCGGCGCCTCCCTAGCTCGGCATGGTAGAAGCGGTCTGCGCTCTCTACCGTGATGTACCAGTTGTTGGCGTCCGGATCCAGATCAATATCGAGGTGGCTTTCGATGGTTTTCCGGTGGGAGGGGTGGTGTTTACAGATACGCAGTACCGGAGAGGAGCGGCACCAGTTTGCCTCTCCCCAGCTCTCCACTATCCGGTTGCGGGTGGAGGGGCTAATCTCCCAGTAGGCATAAAGGGAGTAAGGGTTGCGAGGTAGAAGAACCAGCCGGTCCTCTTCGTAGTATTCAGGAAGGATCTCCTCATGGCCAGGCGGTGCCTGGGGATCTGCAGCCATTGCTTCACCTCCGGTAATTCTCTTGGGAAATAGCTAAAAAATATTATGCCCGTAAAAGCCTAGAATATTGATTGATTGATCCCGGGGTCGGCGGAATAAAAAGCCAGGCCGGGGGCAAGCTAATCCTGATTTTTTTGCCGGCAACCGGAGGTGGTCATTTTTGTCTGAATTAAGGAGGGACCTTGCATCCGGCCGATGGGTAATCGTTGCCGCTGAACGGGCCGATCGCCCGGGGTCTCTTATTGCTGGAAGGCAGGAGAAGGAATCGCGGGAGGCAACGCCCCCCCACATGGAAAATTGTCCTTTTTGCATGGGTAACGAAACCATGACTCCACCGGAGGTGTTGGCCCTGGGAAGGGATAGCGGGCTCCCCGATACCCCGGGATGGCGTATCCGGGTGGTTCCTAATAAGTACCCAGCGGTGGAGTTGCAGGGGGAGCCCGGGGCCGGGGAGGGGGCGGAGGGAGGAATTTTTAGGGCCATGACTGGCTACGGGGTTCACGAGGTCCTGGTGGAGACGCCGGAGCATAATCGCCATCCGGGGGCGCTGGAACAGCAACAGATGGAATTGGTGGTGGAATCGATTTACCGGCGCTGCCTGGCCCTCTCCCGGGAACCCAACCTGCAATATATCCAGGTTTACCGCAACCATGGCCGAGAGGCGGGCGCATCAATTGAGCATCCCCATTCCCAGTTGATAGCGCTGCCGTTTGTGCCCCCGCTGATAAAAGGGGAGCTTCAACACTCCCGGGATTACTATGAGGAAAGCGGTGGCTGCCCCTACTGCCATACCCTGGCGGAGGAGTTGGCCTATGGGGGGAGGATGGTCACCGAAAACCGGTTTTTTAGTGCCTATATTCCCTACGTCGCCCGTCTTCCCTTTGAAACCTGGATTATTCCCAATCAACACCAGTCTTCGTTTTTAGAGTTAAATGGGGGGCAGCTGCCGGCGCTGGCCTCGATCATGGGGACGGTCCTGGGGCGGCTGGCGGAGGTTCTGCGGGATCCCCCTTACAATCTATATCTTCACGGTGCTCCCCTACGATCCCCCGGGTTGCCCTATTACCATTGGCACCTGGTAATAGTTCCCCGGTTGGCAACCGGGGCTGGGTTTGAAATGGGGAGTGGAGTCTATATTAATATTACTGTTCCCGAGGAGTCTGCCCGGTATTTAAGGGAAAAAGGAGAGATCGCGGTTGGCATCTGATCAAAACATTTACTTTATCCTGGCTGTTCACAACCACCAGCCGGTGGGGAACCTACCCGAGGTTTTTCAGAAAAACTTCGAAGAGGCCTATGAACCTTTTATCTCTGTGTTGGAGCGGTACCCCGGGGTTAGTATCGGGCTGCACTATTCTGGGAGTCTCCTAGAATGGTTGGAGGAAAACGAGCCGGGTTTTATCCGGCGCCTGCGGGAGCTGGTGGAGCGGGGGCAGGTTGAACTTTTGGGGGGGGCTTACTATGAGCCGATTCTACCGGTTATCCCGGAGGAGGATAAGGTCGGCCAGGTTCGCTACATGTCGAGTCGATTGCAGGAGCTGTTTGGGGTTACCCCCCGGGGGATGTGGCTGGCGGAACGGGTTTGGGAGCCGCATCTGGCGCGGCCGATCCGGGAGGCGGGGCTGGAATACCTGGCGTTGGATGATGCCCATTTTCTAGAGGTTGGTGTAGAGGAGTTAACCGGTTATTTTCGTACCGAAGAAGGGGGATGGCCGCTGGATGTCTTCCCCATCAGCGAGGAGCTGCGCTATTTAATCCCCTTTAAGCCTCCGGGGGAGACGATTGTTTTTTTTAAGGAGCGTCGGGATGACGGTAAACACCCCCTGTTGGTGCTGGCCGATGACGGAGAAAAATTTGGCGGGTGGCCCGGTACCTATGAAACAGTTTATGAAGGGGGGTGGTTGGAGGAATTCTTCGGCTTGCTGGAGGAAAACCGACACTGGCTTAAAGTAGTAACTTTCAACCGTTACCGGCAGATGTATCCCCCCCGGGGCCCGCTCTACCTGCCCGCGGCCTCCTACCGGGAGATGAAAGAGTGGTCGGGCGGCTTCTGGCGTAACTTTTTAACCCGGTACCCGGAAAGCAATCGGCTGCATAAAAAAATGCTTGCGGTGCGCCACCGCCTGGAACTGTTGCCACCGGGGGAGCCACGGCGGGAGGCGCAAAAACTAATCTGGGCCGGTCAATGTAACTGTGCTTACTGGCATGGGGTATTCGGGGGGCTCTACCTCAATTTCTTACGGGCAGCGATCTGGGGAAGATTGTTGCGGGCGGAACGGCTTATCGACTCCAGGCTGCAACCCGGTCCCTTCTTAAAAGTGGAGGCGGTAGATCAAAACTATGGCGGCGAGAAGGAGATTCGGATAAGGAGCGATCGTTTTACCCTATTACTCGCCCCCCATCGGGGCGGCAGCCTGTGGGAACTCTCCTGGAAACCGGTGGGGGTAAACCTGCTTGATACCTTAACCCGGCGCCCTGAGCCCTACCACCGGGAGTTAACCGAAGAGGGCCCCGACCCGGAGCCCTCCGAGGAGGGGGTGGTCTCGATTCACCACCAAAAAAAGGTGAAAGATAAAAAATTGGTTGAGCATCTGCATTACGATGGCTATCCCCGAGTTGCCCTGGTAGAGCATTTCCTATCTGCCGCGGTGGGGCTGGAGGAGTTTATAACCGGTGATTACCGGGAACCGGGCGATTTTTTAATGCAGCCCGCCATTGCCGGGTTTTACCCCTTGCCGGGCGATGGGGGGAATGGGGATGGGGATGGGGGCAGCCCCGGGGGGCGGGGGATAAAGATAGTTTTTCGCCGCTCCGCCATGCTGGAGGGGAGGGGGCCGCTAATAATGGAGAAGGCGATAACGGTTTGTGCCGGCCGGGACAGGATCGATCTCGACTACTGCCTCCATAACCGCGGGAGCGAGCCAATAGAGTACTGGTTCGGGGTAGAGTTTAACCTGGCCATGCTGGGGGGATATGATCGGGGGCGTTGGTTTGAAATACCGGGGCGGGAGCTGGCAGAGCGCCACCCGGCCTCTAGCGGGAGTGAAGAGGGGGTGGAGGAGGTATCGCTACATGATAGCTATAGAAATTTTGGGGTTACCCTGCAATTAGGCCGGCCGGCCCGGCTCTGGCGGGCACCGGTGAAGACAATCTCCCTCTCCGAAGGCGGCCTAGAGCAGGCATACCAACAGTCGATGCTTCTTCCCTGCTGGAAGATTGAACTCTTGCCCGAAGACAGGTGGCTGGTAAGCCTTAAAATTAATCTTTTTTCACCCGTAGCAAAAGGAGAAAGAGGGCAGTTAGAAGAAAAGGTGGGCGTATGAAAAAGTTAGCGATTGCTTTTATCTGGAACCAGCATCAGCCGTTCTACCAGGATACGGAGAGGGAAGAATATATCATGCCCTGGGCGCGTTTGCATGCCATTAAAGACTATTACTCCATGGTTGCCCTCCTGGAATCTTTCCCCGCTATTCGACAAACCTTTAATTTGACTCCCTCCCTGTTGGAACAGATCGAACATTACCTCTCCGGCAGCCGGGACTATTACCAACAGGTGCTAAAGCCGGCGGAACAACTTTCTTCGGTCGAAAAGCGGTTCCTGCTCCATCATTATTTCGATATTCACTGGGAGAAGGTTATCGGCTTATACCCACGCTATCGGGAGCTGTTGGAGCTCCAGGGACGGGTCCGGGAACCGGGGGAGATCGAGGCGGCCACCCGGCGCTTTAAAGCCCGGGATTACCAGGACCTAATGGTATGGTTTAATCTATGTTGGATTGATCCCCTGATCCGGCGGGAAAATCCTTATTTGCAGGAACTGGAGGAGAAGGGGGAAGATTTTAGCCCGGAAGATTGTCGCCGGTTGCTTGCAGAGCAGCTGGATATTTTACGGCGGATAGTGCCGGTTCACCGTAGCCTCCAGGAAAAGGGACAGGTAGAGGTAATAACTACCCCCTTCTATCACCCTATTCTACCGCTGATTATCGATAACCACAGTGCCCTGCGGGCCTGCCCCGAGTTGCCGCTGCCGCAGCGCTTTCAGTGGCCGGCGGATGCCTCCATACAAACGGAACTCTCTGTACACCAGTACCGGCGGCTATTTAATTGTCCCCCCCGGGGGATCTGGCCCTCCGAACAGGCGGTCAGTCCGGAATCAATCCCTATCTTTACAGAACAGGGATTTCACTGGACTGTCTCCGATGAGCAGATCCTAGCCCGGTCGCTTAAACAGGAAATTAACCGGGATGGTTATGGTCATGTGCTTAACGGTGATACCCTCTACCGGCCGTACCTGGTAAAAGGGGCGGGGCAGGAGATGGTTATGGTGTTCCGGGATCACTACCTGTCTAACCGGATTGGTTTTGAATACCAGCACTTTCGCCCGGAAGATGCTGCCGCTGACCTGGTTCATCGCCTGCACAAGATTGCTGAAAACCTTGACTGGTCGGGAGAGGAGCATCTGGTTACGATCTCGCTGGACGGGGAGAATGCCTGGGAGTGGTACACGGGCGATAAGGGGCCCTTTTTAACCGACCTTTATCGACGACTCTCCGAAGATCGGGTGTTAGAAACAGTTACTGTTAGTGATTACCTAGCGAAAAATCCCCCCCGGAGGCAGATCAATGAACTTTTTACCGGCTCTTGGGTCGATCATAGCTTGACCCGCTGGATCGGTACGGAAAACAAGAACCGCCTCTGGAACTACCTGCTACAGGCCCGGGAAATGGTAGAAAGTTATTCCCAGGAACCTGACCATGATCAGAAGAAGCTGGAGCGGGCCCTGCGCAATATCTATATCGCCGAGGGCAGTGATTACCCCTGGTGGATCGATAGCATGCCCTACCATCTGGCTTCCCCCTTTGAAATCCTCTTTCGCCAACACCTGGTAAATGTTTATCATGCTATTGGAACCTCTCCCCCGGAGCATCTCAAAAGGCCGATTTTACCCGTTCAGAAGGAGGAGTCTCCGATTTACAGCCCGGCCGGCCCCGTATCCATGGTCCCCAACAGCGAATAGAA
>JAAZLS010000013.1 GCA_012799185.1 Bacillota bacterium
CGCCGGAGACACATATCACCGATTGAGTTGTAGGCACCGTTATCGATCAACATATCCATTTCTAGGGCGGTAATATGACCATCCTGATCCGCACCCATCCTAACCTGCATCTCATAGGGGTGCCGCTTGGAGGTCATGAGCAGGGATTCGCTTAAACTAGGCATATAGCGGACCGCCCGTTTAAAATGCAGGGCCGCGGCCCCGGCCAACGATTCGGAGGTAATCTCCAGCTTGATCCCAAACTGCCCCCCCGACTGGGCCTCTTCATAGCGTATATTCTCCCAGCCCAGAGCTTCCTTTAGGAACATGGCATGAAGGTGGATATTAATACTACGCCCAATTACTACCAGCTGGGCCTCCTCCCCTTCCCCCTCTAGGTAGGCTAAACCGGCCTCCCTCTCCATGGAGGCCTGGTGATTAATCTGGGTGGTAAAACGGCTCTCAACAACCCCGGCCGCCTGCTCCAATGCTCCTGCCGCATCTCCCCTCACCAGCGGCATGGAGTAGCAAAGGTTTGCCTGCCCTGCATGGACCTGCTCCGCCCCCTCGGTCATCGCTTTCTGCGGCGAATCTAGGTTCGGCAACAGCTCGTAATCCACCTTCACCGCCCGCGCCGCCGCCAGAGCCTGCTCCCGGGTCTCCGCCGCCACCGCCGCTACCGGGTCGCCGATACAGCGCACCTTGGTATCACAAATAACAGGGCGATCACCCATGATGCAGTTGGAGCCCTTTATATCCTTGGCGGTGATCACGCCGGCCACGCCCGGCATCTTCTCCGCCTCCGTGTAATCGATATTTTTAATTAAGGCATGGGGGTGGGGACTGCGCACTACGGCCAGCTCCAGGGCCCCGGGGATAAGAATGTCCTCCGTATACTTGGCAACACCGCAGGCCATGGCCATCGCCGTAGGGCGGGGGTGGGAGACGCCGATCTTGGGTCCCTTCGGATCAGGGCGAATCTCCTCCGGAGTAGTTTCACCCCTTAAGAAGCGGCCGGCCAACTTAACCGCCTCAATAATCTTCACATAGCCGGTACAGCGGCAGAGGTTGTGACGCAGGGCCTGTTTGATCTCGGCGTTAGTAGGATTGCTGTTTTCATCCAGCAAAGCCTTGGTAGCCATGATCATACCCGGCGTGCAAAACCCGCACTGGATGGCACCGGCCAATACAAAAGCCTCCTGGACCAGGTGGGGATTTTCCGGTGTGCCCAGCCCCTCCACGGTAAGAACATCGGCGCCATCTAACCGCGCGACCCGGACCAGGCAGGATCGAACCGCCTTGCCGTCAACAATTACCGTGCAGGCACCGCATTGGCCCGCCTGGTCACAGGACTGCTTAGGTCCGGTTAAATGCAACCGATCCCGGAGAAAATCGAGCAAAGTCATCCGGGAATCGACTACCACCTGGTGTAATACGCCGTTCACCTTAAGTTTTACCTGGTTCAATATATTCCCTCCATTATCATTTTATTAAAAACCGAATTGGGGCCGGCCCGCTCATTCTCACCCCCCGCCTGTTATTTCGCCAGTGTATTCGAAGGGAGTATGTATATTTTTAACCGACAAAATTGATAATATAATTATACTATAGAAAATTGTGCCTATCAAGGAAGGGTGAGCCCCTTATTAATAGGTTTATCGACCGGTTACATCAAATCCGATGGCGATGGACCTTCAGGCCGGGATTCTCTGTCCGCAAGGGTTCCTACCTTTGCAGGCATTTAGCTGACCAGTTTGATTTGCTTATTTCTATTAATTCGGGTATATTTATCTCCAGAATAGATGGAAGATCCCGGGAGGTGGGCCCTTGAAGGTTGCAATTTTAAAGTTATTGACAAACGCCGGCGGTTTTTACCTGGCTTCCTTTTTCTTCCCCCGGATTACTTACGATCGCCCCGCGGTACTGCTTTGGGCCGGGCTGATGCTGGGGCTGGTCAATATCCTGGTCCGACCGATCCTGGTTATTTTAACGCTACCCATCAATCTTTTAACTTTCGGCCTCTTTACCCTGGTAATTAATACCCTGATGGTCCTGATTACCGGTGCCCTGATCGGGGGGTTACATATACCGGGTTTTGGGCATGCCCTGGCAATTTCCGTATTTATCTCTGTTTTAAACCTATTTTTTTTAAAAAAATGATCGGGCCGAACACCCCCTAATGGGGGTCGGTAACACACCGGTTATTCGATAAAATGTAGGAGGTAAGGTAGTGAAGGTAAAATCCACCGCCCAGTATGCATCTTCGTTCGGTGAACAGTTCACCTGGCGAGCAGTTCTTTTTGGAGCCCTAGGGTCAGTGATCATCAGCACCAGCTCCATGTACGTCGCCCTAAAAATGGGGGCCCTCCCTTGGCCGACGATTTTCGTCGCCATCCTCTCATTAACCCTTTTGAAAGCCCTCGGCAAGACCAACCTCAACGAGGTTAACGTCACCCATACCGCCATGTCGGCTGGCGCCATGGTTGCTGGCGGGCTAGCTTTTACTATCCCCGGTATCTGGATGCTAAACCCGACGGCCCGAGTAGATTTTTTACCCCTGCTGGTAGTTACCCTTGCCGGGGTCCTGCTGGGGGTAATTTTCGTGGCGGTAACCCGCCGGCATTTTATAGAGGTAGAGAGGCTCCCCTTCCCCATGGGCATCGCCGCCGCAGAAACGGTGCTGGCCGGCGATGAGGGCGGCGAAAAGGCCCGCTGGCTTTTCGGCTCCCTGGGCGTTGCCGCGATATTTACCGCCCTGCGCGATAAGTGGAGTTTAATCCCCGATGCCTGGGCCCCGCCGCAGCTCTTGGCCCGTAATATCCAATTCGGGGTCTGGCTATCACCGATGGCCCTCGGGATCGGTTATATTATCGGCCCCCTTTTTACCGGTACCTGGTTTTTAGGTGCAGCACTCAGCTATTTTCTCTTCATCCCGCTGGCGGTAAACCAGGGCTACCTGAGCCTAGAGGCGGCAACCGCCATTAAAGATAGCTTCGGTATCGGGATGATTGTCGGTTCCGGGGTAGGGGTCCTTTTAAAAGGGGTACTGCCGAAGGCAAAAGAGATTTTTAGTCCGTTTCTCACCGGTGCAGGGGATATCAACCTGAAAAGGGCACCTTTTTTACTGGCAATGATCGTCCTTGTTTTAGCCACCCTCGGCGGCCTCGGCTTCATAGCAACCCTGGTTACTGTGATCGGGGTCTGGGTAACCACCGCCATGGCCGCCACCCTAGCCGGCCAGACCGGGATCGATCCGATGGAGATCTTCGGCATCCTGGTCCTGCTAGCGGTAAAGCTGGTCTCCACACCGGCTCCCCAGACCGCTTTCTTTGTCGCGGCGGTGGTAGCAGTAGCCTGTGGATTAGCCGGTGATATCCTGCAAGATTTTAAGGCCGGGCACATCTTGAAAACCATGCCCCAAGCACAGGTCTATGCCGAGCTGATCGGGGGGGTAGTCGGAGCGGTGGTGGCGGTGGTAGTTATCTTTATTCTCCACCAGGCTTACGGAGCCATGGGGCCGGGGACAGAATTGGTAGCCCCCCAGGCTTACGCCGTCTCCACCATGGTTAGCGGTCTCCCCAACCCGCCAGCATTTATAGTCGGATTGGTACTGGGTATAGCCCTTTACCTTTTAAATATTCCCGGTATGACTATCGGTATCGGTATCTATCTACCCATGGTGATCTCTGCCGCCGCCGGGCTGGGTGGCCTGTTCCGGGTGATCATCGACCGGAAATGGCCGGCCTTTAACCCCCGGGCCCAGTTAATCTCCTCCGGTTTCCTGGGGGGAGAAGGTGTCGCTGGGGTAATAATCGCCATCATCCAGGTAGTTACAAGAAGCTAAACCATGACCGGGACTGAAGGGAGTACACCTATGTTTAAGGCAATTACCGATGTAAGCGGGATCCGGGTCGGCCAGGTTAGCGACCGGGAGGCCCTAACCGGCTGCACGGTTATTATCTCTCCCCAGGGAGCGGTGGCCGGGGTCGATGTCCGAGGCAGCGCACCAGGGACCCGGGAGACCGATGCCCTGGATCCGCTGAACCTGGTAGAGAAAATCCACGCCGTAGTCCTGACCGGGGGGAGCGCTTTCGGCCTCGATGCCGCCGGCGGAGTGATGGAATACCTGGAAGGGAAAGGGATTGGCTACGATGTAGGGGTAACCCGGGTGCCGATTGTGGCGGCGGCGGTCCTCTTTGATTTAGGCATCGGCAATCCCCGGGTCCGGCCGGACGGAGCCATGGGTTACCAGGCGGCGGCGGCCGCCGGGGAGGGCCCCGTGGAAGAGGGCAATGTGGGTGCCGGCACCGGCGCGACCGTAGGCAAGCTGCTGAACCCGCAAGGATCAATGAAGAGCGGCCTGGGAACTACCAGCCTCCGGGTCGGCGATCTAATCGTAGGCGCCCTGGTAGCGGTAAACGCCTGGGGCGATGTGGTCGATCCGGCTACTGGGAAGATCCTGGCCGGGGCACTGGGCCCGGGAAACACTTTTATCGATACGGAAAAATACCTGCGGGAAAATCCGTACACCCCGCCGCGAAACCCAGGCAATACCACCATCGGGGTGGTGGCCACCAACGCCCGCCTGGAGAAGACGGGGGCGGCAAAAGTTGCCCAGCAGGCCCAGGACGGCTACGCCCGGGCGATCCGCCCGGTCCATACCATGCTCGATGGCGATACTACCTTCTGCCTGGCCACCGGCCAAGTCACGGCCGACCTGAACCAGGTTGGCAGCCTAGCTGCCCAGGCGATGGCCGAGGCTATCCTTCGCGCCGTGCGCCAGGCCCGGGGGGCCGGCGGGTTGCCGGCGGCCGTTGAGCTGGCAGGCAGAGAGAAACCTTAATTTTAACCGCCCCTACCTCCCACGGCCGCTCTAAAGCCGCGGATCGAAGGCATCCCGCAACCCGTCACCTAGGAAATTAAAGGCGAGCATGAGCAGGGAGATAGCCAGGGCGGGAAAGAACAGCTGATACGGATAGAGGCGGATCAGGGCATAGGAATCGTTAATCATAGCTCCTAGGCTGGCCTGGGGCATCGGCAGGCCCAGGCCGAGAAAACTTAGAAAAGCCTCCGCAAAGATAGCCGTCGGGATCGTCAGTGTCAACTGGACCAAAACTACCCCCAGCAGGTTGGGAAAAAGGTGCCGGCCAATAATGCGGGCGGTACCGGCGCCCAGCGCCCGGGCCGCCAGGATATAGCCCTGTTCCTTGAGCTGTAGTACTTGGCCTCGCACCAGGCGCGCCATCCCTACCCAACCGGTAAGGGAGAGGGCCAGGATTAGCTGCCCTATCCCCCCTTCCAGCCAGATACGCAACAGGAGAACTACCAGCAGGTAAGGGATCGCATATAAAATATCGACAAAGCGCATCATGAGTTCATCTACTAGGCCGCCCCTTAATCCGGAGAGGCCACCGTAAAATCCCCCTATTACCAGGTCAATCAAGGCAGCGCTAATACCGATCACCAGGGAGATCCGCATCCCGTACCAGAGACGGGTGAAGATACAACGCCCCAGCGTATCGGTTCCAAACCAGTACTCCCCGTTGGGCCGGAGATTGATATTATCCCAATCCTGGTGATAGTAGCTATGCCCCTGGAGGGCGGCCAGCAGCGGGCTTACTAGGAAAGCCATCAGGAAGAAGAGAGCCAGGAGCACCAGCCCGGTTACCGCCAACCTGTTTGCCCGAAAGCGACGCCAGAAATCGTAGCGGTAAGGGGGGGAAAACCGGTTAAATTCCAAGCTATCCCGGGATAACAACCCCATCCTACTCCTCCCCCCCGGCCAGTCGGATCCGGGGATCGATTAACCCGTAGAGCAGGTCAATTGCAAAATTTATTGTCAGCAGTATCCCCGCATAGAAGATGGTGGTACCCATGATTAAAGGATAGTCGCGATTGTAGATTGAGACGACAAAATATTTACCTAGGCCAGGTATGGCAAAAATATGTTCGATGATAAAGGTCCCGGTAATAATGGAGGCAACCAGCGGTCCCAGGATCGTCAAGACCGGTAAAAGGGCGTTGCGCAGCGCATGGGACCAGATAATCCGGCGGGAAGAAAGCCCCTTGCTTCTGGCGGTGGTAATGTAGTCCTGCCGCAGTACCTCCAACATGCTGGTACGCACCAGGCGGGCCATCAGGGCAAGGGTACCCATGGCTAGGGCCAGGGCGGGCATAACTATCTGCCGGGGCGAACCCCACAGGGCAACGGGCAACCAGCGCAGCTTGACCCCGATCAGATACTGCATAAGGGTGGCAAAGACAAAGTTGGGTACACCGATCCCGATTACAGCCACGGTCATGGCCAAGTAATCCCAGCCCCGATTATGCTTCAGTGCCGCCAATATCCCCAGGCCCAGACCGGTGATCAGGGCAAAACCAAGCGCAACTAGCCCCAGGGTAGCAGAGACCGGGAAGCGACTTAGAATAATGCCGGAGACCTCCTGTCCCCGCTCGTACAGGGACCGGCCCAGGTTGCCGGTGCAGAGGTTTTTAAGGTAATGCAGGTATTGCATGAATAACGGTTTGTCCAACCCGTAGTAATGCCGTAACATCTGCCGGGTGGCGGCGGGAAGCTTAGGGTTTAGGAATGGCTCCCCCGGCAATAATTTCATGATCACAAAGGTTAAGGTCACTATTAGTAAAAAGGCGATCAATGTAAAAGCTAGCCGGCGGATAAGATAGCGCGCCACCCGGATCCCCTCCTTTGCCGTTGAACCCGGGTTAAACCGGTTTATTTTTCCGCGGGGAGGAGCCGACAATATTTCCACTCGTTGTCGGCACCGGTAATCCGGCGGACCCAGTCCTTGACATAGGGCCGGGTAATATAGTTACGGGTAGGCCAATAGAGTGGAATGATCGGCAAATCTTCGCAGAGAATCCGTTCCGCCTCCGCCAGTGCCTCCATCCGGGTTTTATTATCGGTACCAGACCGGGCGATCTCAATGGCGGTATCGTAAATTTCGTTGCTATAGCCGGCATCGTTATAGGGACCATCGGTAATCCACAGATCCATAAAGGCTGATGGATCGTTAAAGTCGGCATTCCATCCAAGGTACATCAGGCTAAACTGCCGGTTGCGAATCCGTTCAAGGAAGGTAGCAAAATCGACGCTCTCCACCTTTATCTTTAAGCCCAGACTCTCCCGATAGAGGCCCTGGACCCCCTCCGCATATTTCTTATGGCTCTCGCTGTCACCGCAGAGCAGGGTCACCGCCAGCTCTCCTACTTCGTCCAGGCCCAGCTCCTCCAGGGCTCTTTTCAGGTATTCCCGGGCCAGATCAAGCTGGGCCCCCTCCGGTAGCAACTTATCCTTAACCCAGGTTTTATTAAAAGAGTTGCCCTCCTGATCCTTTATCGTGGGTGGGGTAAAAGCGGTGGCCGGCAGCGAAGGATCCTGGAGCACCTTCTCTATAAATTTCCCCCGGTCAAACCCGTAGGAGAGGGCCCGGCGGAAGTTGTGGTTGGCCATCACCGGATCTTCATGGTTTAGAAGCAGGTAGCGACAGACCGCCTCGGGAATGCTGCCGAAGCCGGGATCGTCCCGGTACTCTTCCAGGTAATCGCCGGGGACGATAATGGAGTCAAGCTCGCCGGTCTCATACATATTGATCTCGGTAGAGATCTCTTTCAACATGAACAGGTTAATTTTTTCCAGGCTCACATTTGCCCTATCCCAATAACGCTCATTCTTGACCAGGACAATCTTTGCATCGGGCTCCCAGGACTCCATCTTGAATGGACCGCTGGCGGCAATTTTATCGGCGGCGGTGGCAAAATCCTCACCATAACGCTCCACCAAATGCCTCGGTGCCGGCAGGTAGGTCAAGAAGCTGCAGAGATCCAGGAAATGGGGTGTAGGTTGCACCAGCTCAACCTGGAGGGTCCGTCTATCAAGAGCCTTCACCCCGACCGCCTCCTCGTACGGCTCCAGTTCGCCCTTGAACCGAAGCATCGCCTCCTCATACTCTTCGGCGGAAAGCTCTTCCCGGTCGGGGAGGGGCAGCTCGTCAAAGTAGATTAAATCTTCGGCCCGGGCAATGCAATCAAACAGGTAACTATATTCGGAGGCTGTAAGCGGGCTCATGGCCCGTTTCCAAGCAAATTCAAAATCGGCCGCGGTCAGGGGCTCTCCATCGCTCCAGGTCAGCCCCTCCCGAAGGGTAAAGGTATAGGTTAACCGGTCCTCCGAAATTTCAGGGAAGTCGGCGGCTAGACCGGGCTGCAGGACCCCCTCCTGGTCGGCTCTCATCAAACCCTCGAAGATAGCATTCAAGAGATCAGCTGAAATCGAATCGGTAGATCGCTGTGGATCCAGATCCGGCGGATTTTCCCCCAAATTTATATTTAAGAACTGCCTCCCCTCCCCCTCCTCCCCATTAGTACAGCCGGCGAGCGGAAGCAATAACAAGAGAATAATCATCCCGGCAACTACCCTTTTTCTTAACATAGGATCCCCTCTTTCACCTGTATTTAAGCAGCCAGCCAGGGGCCGGCACCCGTTCCAATTCATAAAAATAGTAACAAACCCCAACAAATGTTAATATTCTTCATTTTTTTTGCTAACCCTGCTTATGGCCCGGGAACCTTCTGGGATAACTCCTTCAAACCTTACCGGGGATATGATATAATTTTTTTAAACCGGTGAAAAGTTCTATTATCGCCCCTTTTCCCCTTCTTGGGAAATTACTGGAGTGGTAGGCTCAAGGTTGTCAGTTAACCAAAAATAGCAGTTAAATTAGAGGAGGTTTTTAAAATGGTCAAACGAACCGATGAAGATCTATGCTACACCCCTGCAGTAGAGCTGGCCGGGCTAATCCGCAAGAAAGAGATATCCCCGGTAGAGCTAACTAAAAAATTTTTGCAGCGCATTGAGGAGATTAATCCCTTGGTAAATGCATACTGCACCCTCGTCCCCGATTACGCCCTAAAGAGCGCCCGGGAGGCGGAGGATAGCCTGCTAGCCGGCCGGGATATCGGTCCCCTTCATGGTCTGCCGGTATCGATTAAAGATGTTACCTATACCAAGGGGATCCGTACCACCTTTGCCTCCAAGTACTTTGAAGATTATGTGCCCCAGGTCGATTCCGCCGTAGTGGAACGGGTTAAGAAGGCGGGAGCGGTCATACTGGGCAAGACCAATACACCGGAATTTGCCGCCGGTGGTTCTACATATAATAAGCTGTTCGGTATAACCCGCAACCCCTGGGATCTAAGCTGCAATAGCGGGGGTTCCAGCGGCGGGGCGGCGGCGGCGGTGGCTGCCGGGTTGGGGCCGCTGGCTCAGGGTAACGATGTGGGCGGCAGCCTGCGGATACCGGCCAGTTTTTGTGGGGTAGTCGGATTGAGGCCCTCCCCGGGCCGAGTGCCCACCCATCCTAACTTTCTCTACTGGGACAGCGTAGCCATGGAGGGTCCGATGGCCCGGACGGTGAAAGATTTGGCCTTATTGCTAAGCGTACTTAGCGGTCCCGATTCCCGGAGCCCCCTTACCATCTATAATGATCAGGCCGATTTCCTGGAACTCCTGGAGAAGGCAGGGCCAGATCTTAAGGGCCTGCGCATCGCCTGGAGTGATAATTTAAATTTAATCCCGGTAGACGATGAAATCCTGGAGATATGCCGGTCCGCCACTAAGACCTTCCTCGACCTGGGTTGCCAGGTAGAAGAGGATGCCCCCGATCTAACCGGGGCCCGGGAGACGGCACTAACCCTGCGGGGGATCCGCTACGCCGGCCTCTACCTGCACCTGATTGAAAAAGAGGAATTTCTTAAGGTAACCGACCCGAGTATCATCAATAACACCCGGCAGGGGTTGGAATTAACCGGCCGGGAGGTAGCCCGGGCCGAACGGAACCGGTCGACCCTCTGGAGGAGGACCGCCCGCTTCTTTGAAGAGTACGATCTTTTACTAACTCCGACCCTGCCGATCCCTCCATTCGCGGCCGAAACCCACTATCCAACCGAGATCAACGGGATCGAGATGGAGAACTACGCCGACTGGATTATGCTCACCTATGTCTTCTCCGTGATCGGCGTACCGGCTATTACCATCCCCTGCGGCTGGACCAAGAAGGGCCTGCCGGTAGGGCTACAAATAGTTGGCAAGGCTTACGATGAGGCCTCCGTGCTGCGAGCGGCAGCCGCCTTTGAGACTGCCCGGCCCTGGGCTGATAAACGCCCCTCCCTCTCCCCCGCAAACGACGGCTAATCCCCCCAACCTATGGGCGGCGGACCGGGCAAAACCGGTCCACCGCCCATAGGTTTATGGTATAATAAGGATCAATAATTATAGACCGGGGGGAAAATCGAAAAATGAAAGCGATGGTCCTAGCCGCTGGGCTGGGTAGCCGGCTTCGGCCCTTAACTAACCATGTCTCTAAACCGATGGTCCGGCTGGCAGGGCGTCCCTGCCTGGAACATATCGTTCGCCTCCTCCGTCAATATGATTTCAAAGATTTAATTGTCAACCTCCATTACAAACCAGAGATGATCCGCAACTATTTTGGCCCCGGAGAAAAATTCGGGTTATCGATCCGCTACTCCTATGAGGAGGAACTTTTAGGCACCGCCGGCGGAGTTAAAAAGGTGGAGCGATATTTTGGCGGCGAATCGCTCTTAATCATCAGCGGTGATGCCCTGACCGATATTAACCTGGAACAATTTTACCGTTACCACCGGGAAAAGGGGGCCCCGGCTACCCTAGCCCTAAAAGAGGTAGCCGATCCAACCCGCTATGGCGTAGTCACTACCGACGATAACGGCCTCATCACAGCTTTTCAGGAAAAACCCTCCCGGGAGGAGGCGATCAGCAACCTGGCCAATACGGGTATCTATCTCTTTGAACCTGCTATCTTTAACTATATTCCGGCAGGTTCCTTTTTTGATTTCGGAAGGGACCTCTTCCCTCTGCTCTTAAAGAAGGGGGAAAAGATAGCCGGCTATACCATGTCTGGTTACTGGTGCGATATCGGCAACCTGGAGGTCTACCGGGAGGCTCATTACGACATGCTAAACGGGCTGGTTAAGGTAAAGATCCCCGGGAAACGCTTTGGTTCTAACATCTGGCTGGGCCGGCAGCCAGATATCGATCCCTCTACCCGGATCGTTGGGCCGGCGGTAATTGGAGACCGGTGTCGAATTGAAAGAGAGGCCCGGATCTACGGACCGGTAGTCCTGGGAGAGGAGACTGTAATCGGTGAGGGAGCGGTAATCAAGCGAGGTGTTTTCTGGGAACGGGTGCAGGTGGGAAAAAGAAGCCGGCTGATTGACTGTATAGTGGGGCAAGATTGCCGGGTAGCACCGGGGCTATTTTTAGAAAACCGGGTGTTGGACCACCAGGGTTTAGAACAGCGGCAATGCCCGCCGGCCGGGGGATAAATCGGAAATAACCGGGCTCCCCGGGGCATAGATATAATTAACAGTACACGGGGAGCGAAAAAGAGTTGAAACCGACCCCTCTGATATTATCCTTGATCACCGGCCTCCTTATTTTAGGTGCGGCAGCCGGCGGCGGCTGTAACTACGGCCCCGGTGGTAGCGGTGAACAGTCTACCCCGGAAAGGGTGGTCGAGGCATTTATAGCCGCCTTCCAGGAAAAAAAGCCGGAGACCATGGCCGGTCTCTTTTTAAATGGGCAGTTAAACCCGGAGGAAGAGGAATTTCTATTAGAGCTAGCTACCGTGATCGAGATTGAAGATTTTCAGGTTGATGAGGTATTTCACCTCTCGGCGGAAGAGGCGGAGGTTAAGACCACCCTTAACCTGGTGATCTACAACCGGAAAAAAGCGATGCAGGCCACCTACCGGGTAACTAAAAAAGACCGCCGCTGGTACCTTTTAAAGCAATTATAATATTTTCCGGGTCTACACGGCCGCCGCCAGGCGGTTTTTTTTCGCTGGGTCTTCGCGGCAAACGGCCGGTTCCCAATCCGGCCGGAGACTATTTTCTTTAAAACCGACCGATAAGATGGTATAATGTAGCCGATTTATAAAAACGGGAAACAGAAAATTGTGGTTCGGGGGAGGGATAATTATTTCGGGTCTGTTTTCTGAAGAAGCCGTAGCGATTTTAAATTTTTTGCCCGATCCCTTATTTATTATCGATCAAGGGCAGCAGGTCCTCTGGTCCAACCGGCAGGCCGGGGATATATTTGGCTCCGATACTGGCGGTAACGAAACCCTAGCCGGTGTTACCGGCATTGAAAAAATTGAGCGCCTGGCCGGCCAGGTCTTGCAAAGCGGTTCACCCCTGGAATTCTCTTTCGAGGATACAACGGTTAAAATTAAGCGGCAAGAAAAACATTATTTCTTCCGAATTGCGATCATCCCCGCCAACTACAACCGCTTACAGGGTGCGATAGTGCTCTTTACCGATGTTACCCGTTTTCAGGAGATGGAGAAGATAAAGAGCGATTTTGTATCGATCGTCTCCCATGAATTTCGGACCCCCCTGACCACGATCATCGTTGGGGTTGAAATGCTGTTGGAGGGGATGCTCGGGAACCTGACTCCGCGGGGCAAGGAGATCCTGGAGGCAATTGAGGGAGATTGCCAGCGGCTCTCCCGCCTTATCGACAACCTGTTGCAGCTATCCCGGGTCGAGGCGGGAGCAATCTTAATTGAGGCCGAACCGGTTGATGTTACCAACCTGGTCCAAGAGGCGGTACGTCCTCTGAAAATCCAGGCCCGGGATAAAGAGGTGGAGTTGCTGGTAGAGCTGCCCCCCGACCCGCCGCCGGTAGAGACTGATTTTAATAAATCGGTGTGGGTGCTTACCAACTTGATCGGCAACGCACTCCGCTACACCGACCCCGGGGGTACTATTACCGTAAGGCTACAGGAAAAGGGGGATTACCTTTTTCTATCGGTCCGTGATACCGGCTGTGGCATACCAAAATCTTACCAAGAAAAAATATTTACCAAGTATGTGCAGGTCCGGGGCCAGGGAAGTAGTAAACGCGGTGGTGCCGGCCTGGGGCTGTCGATCGCCCGGGATATCGTTACCTCCCTGGGTGGAGAGATCTGGGTCGAAAGTGAAGAAGGAAAGGGAAGTACTTTTACCTTTACCCTGCCTGTGCTGCAGCCGGGGTTAAGAGAGAGTAAAGGAGGCAATACCGATGGATCCTGAGGTTTTATTGGTAGAAGATGAAAAAAACATTATCTTAGGAGTTAGAACTTGCCTGGACGCAGTCGGTTACCGCGCCCATGTCGTAGAGGACGGAGAAGAGGCACTGAAATACCTTAAAACCCGGAGGCCAGACCTAGTGCTTCTGGATCTAATGCTGCCCAAGATCGATGGATTCGAGGTGTTAAAGAAAATAAAAGAGAAGGATTCCACCCGGGATATCCCGGTGATTGTCTTGACAGCCAAGGTTAGCCGGGAAGATCAGGAGCGGGCACTGGCCCTAGGAGCCGATTACTATATGACCAAGCCCTTCCGGCCCCGGGAACTTTGGGATAAAATTAAGCATTTCTTACCCGGTAGCGAGGAAGACCCCTTTTAGCTCCCGGGCTGTATCCTACATCCAGGGCAGGTTAAGCTTTTTAAGGGGAGGGTGTTTAAATTGATTCCTGTAAAGGTTAGAGAAGTGGTGCTGGACCAGGTGCAAAATCCACTGCTGCTGTTGGTAGATATAGAGGAATCGATGGTTCTACCAATCGGCATCGGGTTTTGGGAGGCCCAGGCGATCGTATTAAAGCTCCAGGGGCATGTTCCTCCCCGGCCGCTAACCCATGATCTATTTAAGGCTCTTTGCAGCCACCTGGGGGCATCGGTTAAAAAGGTAATTATTAATGATATCCGGAAAAGCACCTTTTATGCCGAGATTCATCTGACCAATTCCGCCCAGGAAGAGGTAGTAGTCGATGCCCGGCCTAGCGATGCAGTAGCGCTGGCCCTGACTGTCGGGTGCCCCATCTATATCACTAAAAATGTGGCAACCTACACGGTCTCCATTAAAGATCTTTTAGAGGAACAGGAAAAAGATAGCCCCGGGTTCGGCGAGCCGGACGAGGGCGGCCCCCATTTACATTAAAGATTCGATGGTGATCTAAACTGCTGGTAGTGGTATGTAAGCTCGAAATCCATATTCCCGGCGTTCACTCCTTAAAAAAAAACGCCGTGTTTTGAAAAGCCTCCTTCAACGCCTACAGAACCGGTATAATATCTCTATTGCTGAAACCGGATACCAGGATTACTGGCAACGGGCAGAGATAGGCCTGGCCGCAGTATGCCATAGTTTTAACGGCACCGATGAAATCGTCCAGAAGATCATTAATTTTATTGAACAGGACGGTCAACTTGAGGTAATCAACTACTCGGCCGATACCTACTAGGGACAGTCCCCTTGCCGAGAAATAAATTTTTATCGAAGGTGGCTTAGGATAAATATGTTTGAACGGGCGCTGGACCTGGCCCATCACCTGATCTCCCGGCGGGTGCACCCGGGGGCCCTAGTAGCCGATGCAACCGCCGGAAACGGCCACGATACCTTAATGCTGGCCCGCCTAGTCGGGCCGGGAGGGCGGGTCTATGCATTTGACATCCAGGAAAAGGCCTTGTGCCGAACCCGGGAGCTGTTGGCCCGGGAGGGGATGGCCGAGAGAGTAACCTTAGTTCTTGACGGTCATGAAAATATGGGCAGGCATATCGATGGTAAACTGGCGGCAGTAATGTTCAACCTGGGGTACCTCCCGGGTAGCCCGGACCGGCAGATTATGACTACCGCCGAAACGACCCGGCCCGGCATCGGAGAGGCATTGAACCTGCTGGAACCGGGAGGCCTGGTTACAATTGTGGTTTATAGTGGGCACCGGGGAGCAGAGGAAGAGCGAGAGGCAGTGGTCGATTATTGCCTCCGGCTAGACCAACAGCAATATACAGTAATGCATACAAATTTTATCAACCAGGCCCATCACCCCCCGGAGCTGCTGGCGATCCGCTTCCGCCCCGGGCCCGGGCAGTAGGAAACAGTATTCATAGGAGGAGGGTTCGCGGTGCCCCGCCGTCTTGCTGCACCTAAACAAGTAATCAAGCGTTTACCGGTTTACCTGCGTATCCTAGACGACCTGGTGCGGCGGGGGATTAAGGTGGTCTCTTCTCGGGAGCTAAGTGCGGCCTCCGGTTTTACCGCCGAACAGATTCGCAAGGATTTGGCCCATTTCGGAGCCTTTGGAACCCGCGGTACCGGTTACAACACTACTTTTTTACGCGACAAGATCATCCAAATAATTGGCCTGGATAGGCCGACCAACATTATCGTGGTCGGGGCGGGTCACCTAGGCAAGGCCCTAACCCGCTATAATGCGATCAATAACCCTTATGTGAATATCGTAGGTGTATTCGATACCGATCCGGGCACGGTAGGAAGCCGCATCGGGTCCTTAAAAATCCTGCACCTGCTTAAAATTCCTGAATTTGTTAAGCGTTACTGCGTAAGGGTGGCCATTATAACCGTTCCCGCCGAAGCCGCCCAACAGGTGGTTAACCAGGTAACCGGCTGTGGGGTCAAGGCCATATTAAACTTTGCCCCGGCCCAGCTGCAGGTTCCGGAGGATGTTCATATTCATAACGCAGATTTAACTACCGAGCTGCAGAGCCTGATTTACTACGCCACCCCGGGGAAATAGAAACGGCTAACCCCGTTGACTTTTTTGTTTCCTTTGTGTATACTAGGTTCACGCGGAGCTGTGGTGTAGCGGTTAACATGCCGGCCTGTCACGCCGGAGATCGCGGGTTCGATTCCCGTCAGCTCCGCCATTTTTGCCGAGATAGCTCAGTCGGTAGAGCAGTGGACTGAAAATCCGCGTGTCCCCAGTTCGATTCTGGGTCTCGGCACCAGGCATGCGGAAGTGGCTCAGTGGTAGAGCATCGCCTTGCCAAGGCGAGGGTCGCGAGTTCGAATCTCGTCATCCGCTCCAAAGAAAAAAGAACTTTCAAATGAAAG
>JAAZLS010000099.1 GCA_012799185.1 Bacillota bacterium
AAATTGGCAGTAAAGTGGCAATATGGCGAGTACTTTATGTGTTATACTTAGATAACGAAAAGAATAATAAGGGTGTAACGAAGGTTTACATACAATGGCTATCATGGTAAAATGATGGCAATAAATGAATATTGATTTTAGGCAATAAAAGAGCCTTGTCATAGGTGCGGTAACACCGACAAGGCAGGGACTAAAGCTAAACGCCCACACAAGCGTTTTTATAGCCTTAATGGTACTAGAAGTGTAACACAAACGGAAAATAGTATCAAGCCCTAAAATAAGGGAAAAAGCTATAAAAATTGCAAATAAAGGTGCATTTCTTCAATAAAGCATTACTTTTATTAAAGAAAATACCAAAGTGGGTGCAGCTGATAAAGCCAGTACCCTTTTTTTATTGCCTCAGATAAGGGGGCAGCCTACAAAATTGAAACTAGCAAGGGAACTATTCCAAAGATCAAGGGCATTTATAGAGATTAGAGAAATAACGAATGATGGTAAAAATAATAAGGCGTTATTCTTTAAACCGGAACAGATTAAGGCCTATATACCACCAAACAATAAGAATGTTTATATGGGTGTATATGACAGGAAGAAGGGCAACGGTAAAGCATCGGGCTGCATATCTACAGGCGCATTATGGGCTGATTATGATGCTATGGGCATTGATGAGGTTGTAGGCCTATTGGATAAAGCAGGGTTGCCAGAACCTTCTATAATCGTCAACAGCGGGCATGGGATACATACATATTGGTTGTTAGTTGAACGCACCACAAAAGGTGTTACAAGCCTTCTAAGGGCCATTGCAGAAAGGACAGGGGCTGATGCCGGGGCAACGGACAGGGCAAGGGTGATGAGGCTGCCTAACACCATGAACGTAAAGGGTGATCCTGTACCCTGCAAAGAGATTGGAGGCAATTATAGGCGTTATCCTATAGGCTTATTTGAGGATTTATTAGGCGTAAAGGCAACAGAACCCATAGTGGAAAAACGTATAAGCCTAAACATACAAGCTGATAGGCCATGTATAGGGGGCATATTAAAAGGCGTTCCGGAAGGTGAAAGAAACTTTGCATTAGGCAGATTAACAAAGTGGTTGCAAATCAAAGGCTATACCAAGGATAAGGCGACCAAGACGATCCTGCAATGGAACAGGCTTAATGATCCACCGGAAAATGAAGGCAAGCTAATGAAAGATTTTAATGCCTATTGGTATGGGGATTATAAGCTATTGGGCTGTAGGATAAATAAGCCGGAATTGCAGCAGTTACTTAATAAGTATTGCAGAAGGCCGGAATGTAGCTTTACTGGATCAATAGACCATATTAAATTAGAAAATGCGGTTAAATATAACAACAGGCTTTTGAATGACTTATCAAGCCTTACAGGCAACGATTTAATCATTTATGGCTTACTTGTGAGGCATAAAGAAGGGCTAACAACTAGCCTATTAGTGGACAAGCTAACCAGTAAAGATAAACCATGTATGAATAAAGAAACTAGAATAAATTGTATTAAAACACTAAAGGCCAAGGGCTTTATTGAGGTTATAAAGGGTAACAGGCGGGCAGGAAGAGAGAATCTACATAAAGCCATACCACAGGGAACGTATGGTACAGGATATACCCTTATAACGAATGGGGCCATAAATGGGGCTATAGATGGGCGAATAACACCAGCAGCATTTAGGTTGTATGTTTTATTACTTAAATATGCTTATCGCAAGGGGTATTGTTTTCCCTCAACTTTCACACTAGGTAAAGAGTTGGGCATTAATAGATCTGTTATTTCAAGGCAGTTGCAGATTTTAGACAAAAAAGATTATATCAAGCGAGATTATACCCTGTCTAATGGGGCTGAAAAGCTAGTTATTACCCTACTGGTATAGATGGGAAGTACAGGAGGGCTAAACAGGCCATGCGGGGCTTGATTTGGGGATTAAATAAGTTATTAATTCCAGAAAATGCACACCTAATTATAAGGGTGGAAAGTGCGAAACCATGCGGGTTTACGTAGCCATTAATTCCAGAAAATGCACACTAATAAATAACATAGTTATTTACTGTATCTTTTTATATAGCTTATATCTACCTAACTATAGGTCTACAGGGGCGGGGCTTTTAGTGGTACACAAAAAAGTATGATCTGCTGCAGCTGATACGGGGGGTTGAAATAATAACATACTGTATCCGCAAGCCGGAACAGGAACCAGGGAAAAAGGGGGTGACAAAATGGAACAGAAGATTATTGAAAAGGCTAAGGAATTGAGAAGGGAATACTACCGGGAATACCGCAAGAAGAATCCTGAAAAGATTCGCAAGCATCAAGAAGATTATTGGGCAAGGAAAGCTAAGGCAGCACTTAAAGCAGAAAGGCAATAACAGACATATGTAGCGTTACAAGGGGGCGACAATGGATAAAGCTGTATCTAACTATATTGAATTTGAGTTATCTAACTATGACAAGAGATGCCGGGCCATTGAAGAATCGGAAACAAAGAATACTGCTTATTATAAAAAGGCTGAATCTGCTGTATATGCTATAAACAAGGTATTGACCATGCTAGGTGAACGATACAAGGAACTATTCCATTACCAGTACCGGGAAGGGCTGCCCAATGGCAAGGTTATTATTGCTATGGACATAAGTGAACGGACTTACTACCGGATGAAAAGGAGGCTGATTAACCAGGTAGGCCGATACACGGGCCTTTACAACGGATGGTAAGGGGTGGACAGGGGGTAATAACTATTGAGTTTAGGGATCCATTATCCGATAAAGAACAGCGTAAACTAGCAATTAAAGCAAAAACCAATTCTGATGCTAAAGACAA
>JAAZLS010000096.1 GCA_012799185.1 Bacillota bacterium
ACTCATTCAGGTCCAATGACGGCACCGGCCCTAAGACACGTTTGGCTGAGGTTGTGCTTTCACTGCTTGATTTTCCGTCTTACGATGATTTATCGCTCTACATGTACGAAGTCCAGGGCAAATTCTCCAGGATCTACATGAAGGCGGAAGCGATAGTGCCCGCCGTGTTCCAGCTGGCTAATGAGGGCGATGAGGTTTGCATGGACATACTCATGAACCTGGGCCAGGTTATGGGAGACATCATCGGAAGAATGATCATGTCCCTTGGTTCGTGGCAAGTGCCTCAGGACGTTGTGATGGTGGGAAGTCTGTTCACCAAAGGCGCAAACCCGCTCCTCAGAGACTCGTTCGTACTGTCTTGCCACAGGTTCGTGCCCTTTGCCAGGTTCAAGACACCTGAACTTGAACCTGCAGGAGGCGCTTACCTCATGGGGCTTGAGAAGAGAGGCTTGCCCGCCAAAGGCGAGATAAGAGCTAAGGCAATCGCCACTCTCGGGGAGATAGATATTCCCGGGGTGTGATACAAGACCGGCCTGCCCCGTAGGTTTTGGGCAGGCCGGCCATACTTACCTTATCACCTTTACCCTGCTTGGCCTGAGAACCTCACCCTGATACATGTATCCTTTCTGGAGCTCTTGGATTATGGTACCGTGCTCCCCGCCGCCTTCTTGCGCAGCCACAGCTTCGTGGTACCTGGGATCGAAGGCCTTTCCTACAGGATCTTCGATTGGCTCCACACCTTCCCTGGCGAGCACATCCAGGATTTGGCGCTGTATCAGGGCCACGCCGTCGTAAAATGCCTTGAACCCACCGTCCTTATCCTCGTTTGCACCTTTTTCTCCTGCGGCCAAGGCCCTGTCGAAATTGTCCAATACATCCAGCAAGGGCAGTATGAGTTCAGACTTGCCCCTGTTTACCCTGCTATGGATATCCCTTTCAGTGCGTTTCCTGAAATTCTCCATCTCCGACACGGCCCTGAGGTACCTGTCCCAATAGTCCCCGGCCTTGGACTTCCATTCATCCCGTTCAACGATAAGCGCCTGGATCGTCTCATTTACCGCTTCGCCTGAAACCTCAGATCCCTCACCAGGAGCTTCGGTTTCGGCCCCAGATGAAGCCTCCTCTTGAGCACAAGGTCCACCGGCAGTGTCAGGGCTCGTGGCAGCTTGCCCGCGCTCATCTCCAGACAGGCAGCGCTTTTCTTCTGCACCACATAGGTCTGGCTCAGGGTTAACTTCTGCTGTATTGGGATCTCTCTTGTTCTTATCCATCTGTCTTAAGACCCGCTTTCCTTATCGTTGGTTTTTTCCTTGAACTCGGCATCGTACACATCTTTCTTGTCACCGCTGCCGGAAGAAGCTGCATCGGTCTCCTGACCGGAGGCCCCACCTTCTTGAGCTGCTTGCTTGTAGAGCTCTTCCGCCAGTTTCGCCGCAGCGTCCCTGAGCTCATCAGAAGCTTTCTTCATGGCATCAATGTCCTCGCCCTTCAGCACTTCTCTGGCTTTGGACAATGCCTCTTCTACCTTGTGCTTGTCACCCGATGATATCTTGTCGCCTACATCTTTCAGACTCTTCTCAACCGAGTAGATCAGCTGGTCCAGTTGGTTTCTGGCCTCAATCCGCTCCCGTTGCTGCCTGTCTTCTTCAGCATGCTTCTCAGCTTCTGCCACAAGCCTGTCAACTTCTTCCCTGGGAAGCTGGGTTGACGCCTTTATGGTAATCTTCTGCTCTTTGCCTGTGCCTTTGTCTTTGGCTGAAACATTCAGTATTCCATTGGCGTCAATGTCGAAAGACACCTCGATCTGGGGTACGCCTCTTGGAGCAGGCGGAATACCCGAAAGGGTGAACCTGCCCAGCGTCCTGTTGTCACGTGCCATGGGACGTTCACCTTGGAGCACGTGTATCTCAACCTGAGGCTGGAAGTCAGCCGCGGTCGTGAAAACCTGGCTCTTCCTCACAGGAATGGTTGTATTGCGTTCAATGATGGGCGTCATTACCCCACCAAGGGTCTCAATGCCCAGGGTCAAGGGGGTCACGTCAAGGAGCACAATATCCTTCACGTCTCCGGCAAGCACTCCCGCCTGGATCGCAGCGCCCATGGCAACCACCTCATCCGGGTTAACGCCGCGGTTGGGCTCC
>JAAZLS010000090.1 GCA_012799185.1 Bacillota bacterium
CGCGTTTGGGCTCTTGCTGGCTTATCTTCATGAAACTTTTAAGGTAAACCAGTTTATTTTGGGCATTAGCCTGATCATCCTCGGCACCGGCCTCTCCGACCTGATCTATAATGCCGCTATCGGGGTAACCCTGGTCGCACCTAAGGCTCCCTCTATACCGACTATTATCTTGCCGGTACTCTCCCGTATCCCGATCGTTATGGGTTTTCTCCGCCAGGATGCCATAGTCTATTTCATGTACCTGGCGATAGCTTTCTGTTTCTGGTTCTACTATCGCACCCGGATCGGGCTGGAGATCCGCTCTATTGGAGAGAATCCGAAGGCTGCCGATGTGTCGGGGATAAATGTGGTCCGGGTGCGCTACCTGGCAACGATTGCCGGCTCTATGCTAATGGGTATCTCGGGGGCCTACCTGCCGATCGCCATTACCGGGACCTACTCGACCGGCATGGCCGCCGGAAGGGGATATATGGCCATTGGGATCGCTATCTTTGCTAGCTGGAAACCCCAACGGGCACTCCTGGGTGCCCTTCTCTTCGCCGGAATCGAAGTGGCCTCGTTCATTATGCAGAGGATGCATACCGGCATACCGTACCAGTTCTTCCTGATGCTGCCCTTTGTATCGGTCCTGATCGTAATGGCTATTTTTAGAAAACAGGTTGAGTTCCCTGCCTCGCTGGGTAAACCCTATAGCAGGGAATAATTTTAAAGAACCGGGTTCTCGCACGTTAGATTGCGCTTGCATCAATCTAACGTGCGGGGTGCCTAAAGGGAGGCGAATACCTGCAGCCACCTAAATCTACCAGTCCCCTAAATATTTAAATATTATATTATTTAAGGAGTGAGACCCGTGAAAAAATCTTTAAAATTAGTAACAATTTGCATGGTTATCGGGATGATCTTCCTCCTTTTCCTGGTAGGATGTGAACCGGGGGAGACCCCCGGTAAAGAAGGAGAACATAAGCTGGCTGCTCTTTTCCCCGGTTCGATCCAGGATGCCGATTACAATACCCTGGGTTATGTAGCCCTTGAAAATATCGGGGAAGAGTACGGGATAGAGATCGCCTACTCGGAGCAGATTGCGGTACCGGACGTAGAACGGGTAATGCGGGAATATATTGATGCCGGCTATAACATGATCTGGGTCCATGGAAGCCAATTTAACGGAACAGCCCTGGAGATCGGGGATGAGTTTCCTGATGTGAGTTTTATCATCGAGGTAGATGTTACTCGCGACGACCTTAAACCCAACTTCTGGTATATGGACCGGAATTTTTACACCGGTTTCTATATGCTGGGGGCGGTGGCCGGTCTAACCACCGAGACCAATAAAATCGGTTACGTAGGCGGGCTGGGGCTACCCTTTACCCGGGGTGAGCTTAATGCGATGCAACAGGCGCTGGATGATTTAGGCTCAACCGCCAAGATCCACTATTCATTTGTAGGGGATTTAAACGACCCGGTGAAGTCGAGAACTACCGCTGAGAGCCTGATCGGGGCTGGATGCGATATTTTAATCAGCTCCGTTAACCTGGGCAACTACGGCCTCTTCACCGCCGTTGAGAAGGCCGACAGCCGGGTCTACTTGACTACTAAGTATAGCGATAAGACCGAACATGCTCCGGATAATTACTTGACCACCGACCTTTTTGATTTCGACGTCCCCCTGAGGGATATCGTCGGCAAGGTAATTGCCGGCGAAAAGGGCGGGACTCTGGACCTGAAGTATGGGAAAGAGGAGGCCCGGTACACCCAGTTTCCGATCAATCATGTCTCCGAAGAGATTAATACCCAGCTTATGGCGCTGGCTGACGATGTGGAGAGTGGCAAGATAACCGTAGTTAAAAATATGGATACGATTGAGATTGAATAGTAATAGAAGCAAGGGCTATCTCCGGTGGACCTCCGGGGATAGCCCCCTCTCCGCTACTCCCGCTCCTACCTTCGGGCCGTAAATAGCTATTGGGTGACCTCCAGGGCCCTTTCCCGCCCCTCCCCCTCCATGTAACCGGCCTGAATATTATCTATTACCGGAGATGACAGTAGCGCCGTTATGGCGGAGTCAATCTTGTCGATTAAAGCCTGATTCTCTTTATGGGCCAAGAAGACCACCTTTTTCTCATTAATGATCCCGCTGGCCACGTGAAGGTTCCCCTGGAAATAGTTATGGCTCAGGTTCTGGCCGACCGCAATCTCTGCCGCCGCCGCCGCTGTCCTCCCCCAGTAATGGGCCATGAAGCTAAGGGAGTCATTGTCGAACTCCTCAACCAGTGCTCCGGCCCGCTGTAGCTCGCCTACCCCCAGCCCCGCCCGCTGAACACCTACCTTCTTCCCTCTCAGCTCGGCCAACCGGAGCCTCTTGCCCGCCTCCTTGGTGAAGAGACAGGTTTTAAACCGGGCGTAAGGCTTGCAGGCAATAACTGGAAAGTTATCAAAATACCGGTTGGGCCAGCCGGCATTTAAGATTAACTGAATTTGGCCCTGGGCCAGCAGGGGAAAAATATTGGCCCAGGTGGCACCGATAAGCTTATAGGGGAGCTCCAGTCTATCGGCAACCGCTTTAAATATATCGACACTGATCCCCCGGGATTCACCGCCCTCAACATAGCCCCAGGGCGCGTGGGAGTCATCATGGGCCACCAGGATAACCTTATCCTGGCGCGATATTTTCCTTATCTGGGGAGATTTCTGCAGCTTCATTACTTCGGCGAACTGTTTATCGCAGTAATCGCTGGCCAGCTGTGTACATTCGGTTACCCGATCTAGACCCACATCGATCCCCTTGGATTGACGGATCACCGAGTCTACCCGCCCAGCCGCCTCGGAGACATAATCCAGTAGCTGCTTTGTTGATAGGGATTGCCTCTCCACCAGGTCGGCGATCTCATTTAAAGCCTGGTTGGCTCCCACCAGTTCCTCCATGCTCTGCCGAAGATCCTTCTCTTCCTCGGTAATTTTGGCGGCCGCTATATCTTTCTTCCCCTGGAAATCAACGATCGCCCCGGCCGCCTGCTCCATCCGCTGATCTAAGTTTTCCATGAGGGAACCGATCTGGCGGGTGATCTTGATGCTAGCATCGGCCAGTGATTTAATCTCCTCCGCCACCACGGCAAATCCCCGCCCATGCTCCCCGGCCTTGGCCGCCTCAATCGCAGCATTAAGCGATAGCAGGTTGGTTTGCGAAGCAATCTTATCGATATTAGATACCCCTTCTACCACCTGCCGGGTGGCGGTTTGTAGCTCGGCAAAGAGGGTGTTAACCTGTTGGAAAGAGCCCTCCATATCGTCAATAGACTCCACCACCTCTTCTACCGTGGCTATACTATCGCTGGTCTTGGATGTAGTCAGCTCTACAATCTTGACCAGCTTGGAGGATTCGGTAATAATATGATCCGCATGTTGTAAAACCTCGTTAACCTCTTTCCGGGCCTTATCCAAAGATTGATCAAACTCCTCCATCTCGGAGACAATTACTTTGTTTGTAGTTACCGAAAAAGCACCGCATAGGTTAATGATCATATAAAGCTCTTTAACATAGGATCGGATCTTGGATTCACCCTCGGTCAATAACCGGTACATGGTTGCCAGCGTTTCTAAATCCTTGCCCTTGATCCCAACCTCCCCCTTTTAATGTATATTCAGATGCAATCATAAGGCCTACTATTTCCTGCCGTATATAATTCTTCGGCAGTTATTAAAAAATATTAACCGCCCTTAGAGAGCTATTTCCCCTCAATTGACCCAATTGCCACTTATCATGAACTTCGCGAAAGAAACTATTTTCCCTCCCCGTGGACAAGCC
>JAAZLS010000105.1 GCA_012799185.1 Bacillota bacterium
AAAGGCTAAAAATAATTCGCCAAAAAGGTTGACAAATCTATTACTTTGCTATATTCTTATTGAGATAAGGAATTCCTTTAAACTAGTCCTGTGAGGCTGGTAAGGAACGGAAACATGTGCAAATACTGTACATAAACCTTCCTGCTGTATGTCTGACAGTTGGAAGGTTTTCTGTATGTACTCACGGGATAAATTGAAAAGATTTTTAATTTGAACTAAACAGGGAATACTTTTGTTAGACAAGTTGTAAATAACAGTATGAGGGGGAGTACAAATGCCGCTTGAAAGCAAGGATATCTTAGGGCTTGAATACATGAAAACAGGCGATATAGCTACAATCCTTAAAACAGCCGAATCATTTAAGCAAATCCTGGAAAGAGACATTAAAAAAGTTCCCACCCTAAGAGGTAAATCAATAGTAACCCTTTTTTATGAGCCAAGCACAAGAACAAGAAACTCCTTTGAGCTTGCAGGTAAATACATGAGTGCAGATGTAATCAATTTCTCCAAAGCTACAAGTAGTGTCAACAAAGGAGAAACACTTAAAGATACAGCCAAAACTATTGAAATGATGGGAGTCGGAACAGTCATAATACGCCATCCTGTTGCAGGTGCACCAAATATGCTTGCAAAGCATTTAGATACACCAGTTATAAATGCAGGAGATGGTGCCCATGAACACCCAACACAAGGACTTCTTGACCTTTTCACAATAAAACAGAAAAAAGGAAATATCCGCGGATTAAAAGTCGCTATAATCGGAGATATCCTTCATAGTAGAGTAGCGCGCTCAAATATCTGGGGGCTAAAGAAAATGGGAGCAGAAGTTGTTACTGCAGGCCCTAAAACACTTTTGCCCCCATTTTTGGAAGAGCTAGGAGTAAAGGTATATACACGAGTAGAAGATGCTTTAGATAATGCCGATGTAGTAAATATCCTGAGAATCCAATTAGAAAGACAGAAAAAAGCATTATTCCCATCATTACGAGAATATGCAATTATATTTGGCATAAATTCAGAGAAACTCAAATATGCAAAAGAAGATGTTCTTATTCTTCACCCAGGCCCATTAAACCGCGGTATAGAAATCAGTTCAGAAGTAGCTGATAGTGAAAGATCATCAATTAAAGAACAGGTAGCAAATGGTGTAGCCATAAGAATGGCACTACTTTACCTGCTTATGGGAGGAGGAAAAACCGGTGGACAAGTTGATTAAAGGTGGTAGAGTAATAGACCCATCACAAGGTATTGACAAAATACTAGATATTCTCATAGAAAAAGGGAAAATAAAAGCAATTGAGGAGAATATCAGAAAAGATGATGTGGAAATCATAGATGCAACAGGCAAGATTGTAACCCCCGGTCTTATAGATATACATGTGCATTTTAGAGAACCCGGTTTTGAGGCAAAAGAAGACATAAAAACAGGTTCAATGAGTGCAGCTGCAGGCGGATTTACATCAGTAGCATGTATGCCAAATACTAACCCAGCTGTAGATAGCAAATCAATAGTAGAATTCATAATCGAAAGAGCAGAAAAAGTCGGACTTACAAATGTCTATCCTATAGGAGCAATTTCCAAAGGATTAGAAGGTGAAGAACTTTCGGAAATAGGAGATATGAAATACTCAGGTATAGTGGGAATATCTGATGATGGAAATCCGGTAATGAACTCCAACTTAATGAGAAGGGCATTAGAATATTCAAGTATGTTTGATTTGCCAGTAATATCACACTGTGAAGATATACCAATGTCAAATGAAGGGGTTATAAATGAAGGATTGACTTCAACTATCCTCGGACTTAAAGGTATTCCACCTGCCGCAGAAGAAATAATGGTAGAGAGAGATATACGTATAGCAGAATTCACCGGTGGCAAGCTTCATATTGCCCATGTAAGCACAAAGGGCAGTGTAGAACTTGTAAGACAGGCAAAAAGCAAAGGTATAAATGTAACAGCTGAAGCAACACCACATCATTTTACACTTACAGATGAAGCAACTAAAACCTTTGATACAAATACAAAAGTAAATCCACCACTTCGCACAGCTGAAGATGTAGAAGCAATAAGACAAGGTCTAAAAGATGGCACAATAGATGCAATAGTTACAGACCATGCTCCACACGCAATAGAAGATAAAGATGTAGAATATGATTATGCTGATTTTGGCATATCAGGTCTTGAAACATCACTTCCACTTGTAATAACAAAATTAGTAGAA
>JAAZLS010000091.1 GCA_012799185.1 Bacillota bacterium
ATCATCATATTGCGCATGGAGGTCATATCGGCCTTGGCCGTATTACTGAGCCCCACTGCCGAGATCAGGCCGAACAGAGTACAGTAGAGGGCCCCGACAATCGGCTCGGGGATGGTCGCCACTACGCCCCCGAACTTGCCGAATACGCCCAGGATAATAAAGATGACCGCTGCTACACTCACCACGTAACGGCTGGCCACCTTGGTCAGTCCGATCAACCCGATATTTTCAGTATAACTGGTACTGGCAAAGCCGCCGAAGATACCGGTTAGAACACAGGCTACCCCTTCAAACCCGATCCCGCGGTTAATCATCTTCGGGGTCGGCTTGCCGACACCGGCCGCCGCCGCGATCGCATGGTAGTCACCATAGGATTCAATAATCGAGCCCAGGAAGCCGGCCAGAATTACCAAGAAGAAGGTAAAACTGAATTTCGGCACGCCCCAGGGGAAGATAACCTTCCAGCGGATCCAATCGGCTACCCGAACTGCCTCAAAGTTAACAAAACCGGCATTCTCGGGACCGAAAATACCGGTAAGAGAACAGAACACTGCCACCAGGTAACCGATCACTACCGCCAAGAGGACGGGGAAGAGAGCAAAGAAAGGCTTCTTAGGACCAAGAATCAGTGTGAATATAAAGGTTAAGGCCATTACCAGGATGGCCAGGGGCCAGTTCCCCCCTGCCCAAGGAGCACCCGTACTATAGAGCGCCAACCCGATTAAGCAGATAACGGGTCCGATCACCACCGGGGTGACCACCCTTTGTAACCTACCAATAATTCCAGTAAAACCAATCGCTGCCTCTACCAGGGCACCCAGGATAATAGCCCCATTGATATAAGTCATGGTTACCGGCCCGTCGCCTCCGGTAGCGGCCACCGCCGCGATAATGCCGAAGAACGGCCCTAAAAATGCAAACGAGACACCCTGGATGATCGGCAACCGGGTCCCGAAGTTAACCTGCAAAAGCGTGGCGAACCCGGAAGCAAACATAGCACAGGCCACCATCACCGAGGTCTGGTAAGGATCCATGTCCATAGTTGCGGCTAACAGCAAGGGTACCGCCACCGTGGCACCAAACATGGTCAGCATGTGCTGCAGGGCCAGGGCCACGGTCTTTGCGAACGGCTTGGGGATATCATCTACCGTATATATCATCTTTTCTGCATCTAAAACGGTCATGGTATTATCACCCTCCTTAGCATATTGTTATCTCCGCGCTACTTCCTTCACCTACCAGGAAAACTACATCCCGCGCTACCTTCTACCACCTCCCCTATCCATAATCCAGGGATCCAAACAATTACGATTATCCAGCAAACTACTTGAAAGCTAAATATTTTGACATCACTAAAAATAATTCCATGCTCGAGCCGGTTAACCCTTTAGAATATTTTCATAAAATAAGCAGGATCCTTTTGTTTATCTTAGCTGAATAGTATGGCCAATATGAAGTAAATGTCTTAATGTATAACAGATGGCTACTGTTAGGTCAAAGCCGGTGCTGGAGCCGATCTCCAACATGCAGTTAAGGTGCCAGCGGTGGAGCCTGGCGGTGAACAGGGCCGTGAGTAGATTGCGTACCGGTTCCATGGTTAGCCCCCGGCGGGCCATCTCCAGCATGTGGCCCCCCAAGCGGGTGGTATCCCGGTGGAGCCCCGGAGGGTAAGCGGGGGCGGTCCAGGAAAGACGCCGGGAGTGAAAATAGTAACGGCCGGCCACCAGGGCGCCATGAATTAGGTCGTCACCGGTAGGGGTGGCCCCCCGCCCCAGCCCGCACAGACGGCGGCAGCTTAGGGCAAACTGCTCCCCTTGACCGTTAGCCAGGGATTGAACCAGGAGCGGAAAATCCCCTATCAGCCTTTTTCGAAAATAGCTCTCACCGCCCTCCAACCCCAGCAGGATCCCGCTGGCCGGTACCTTTTCGGAGAGGGAAAGATAGGAGTAGACCAGCCCCAGCATCCGGCTAAGCTTCAACGGATCTACCGCCGGAAGAGGGGGCGGCCCAAAGGTGTAGGTCGGGCGGCCGGTCCAATCGATAGCGATCCGCCCCTCCCTCCCCATCAGCTCGAGCCTGCCGGGCTGGAACCGGCCCGTCGCCGGGGGGACCAGCTGCTTACTACACTTTGAAAAATCCTCCTCCTCCAGGCAGATCGCCGCCGGTCCCTTATATAAAGCCGGGCTAGCCAGGGCCAGCAGGTGCCCCCATCCGTCAACAGCCAGGTTTATTACCTGCTGGTGGGCCGATAACACCCGCAGGGTATAGGTCCCGTGATAGTCGGTCAGATCCCCGGCAAACCACCGGGCAACAATCGGGTTATCTTTATATCTATTCATCTCATCCGGTCCTAAGAAGCTATAAGTTGTGGTTTAAATAATAATCGTAAATATTGCGCTCCCGGCTAAAAATCATCGCCACCAGGGCGGCCCGGATCCACATCCCGTTCCGGACCTGGTTCCAATAGGCGGCCCGGGGATCCCCGTCCACCTCCCGGGCTATCTCCCCCCGCCGGGGCAGGGGATGCATGATAATCGCCCCCGGCTTCAACTGGGAAAGCTGCCGGCCGGTGATCGAGTAGCGCTCCAGGTCCACCTTCTGCTCCGTACCGTCCACCGGGTCCCACTCATCTTGGAGCCGGGTCATATAGATAGCATCCACCAGGGGAATAACACTTTTAAAATCCTCGGTAACCTCGTAGGAGACCCGGGCCTTATCCAGGAAGGAGCGGAGATCGGCACCGATTTGAAATTCCGCCGGGGCTACAAAATACTGTTTAACCCCCCGGTACCGGGTCAGCAGGTTGGCCAGGGAACGGATTGTCCGCCCCCGCAGCAGATCGCCGACAAAGGCAATCTGCTTCTGCTCGATCCCTCCCCGGTTCTTAAAGCTTCGTTTCAAGGTATAGAGATCGAGGAGGGCCTGGGTCGGGTGCTGATCTTTCCCCGAACCGGCATTAATCACCGGCACCGGCCGCTCGGTCCCATCGAGCATCCCGGCGATAGCCTCGGCAAAGTTCGCCTTGAAGTGGCGCATGATAATTAGATCAAAGTAGGAGGAAAATATGCGGACCGTATCCTCCTCCGACTCCCCTTTGACCTCGGAGGAGGTTTTCGGATCCCGCACCTCGGCACATTTTAGGCCCAGGATCTGGCAGGCACTATAGAAGGAAAGAAAGGTTCGGGTGGAGGGCTGGACAAAGTAAAGCATGGCCCGCTTATGATGCAAGGTCGACTCTAAAAACTCCATGCCAGCCTTGGTCCGGGCAATCTCCCGGATCCTATCCGCAAGGCCGCATATTTCATCAATAAACTCTCGGCTAAACTGCTGGGCCTTGATGCAGTGATAGACCTTGCCTCTCTGTTTCAAGCCTAGCCCCTCTCCGGGGATGGGGTTCCCCCGCCTCCACCCTCCCCGCTCTACAATCTAGATAATCCCCTCTTCACGCAGCCCGGCAATTTTTTCCTGACTGTACCCCAGGTCGGTTAAAATCTCCTCCGTATGCTGGCCTAATGCGGGCGGAGGCAGCACGACCTCCCCCGGGGTATCGGATAGTTTGATGGGGATACCGAGTAGCTTTATCTTACCGGCGGTGGGATGTTCCCGCTCCAACACCATCTCCCGGGCCGCCGCATGATCATCGGTTAAAACCTGGTCCAGGGTGCGGATCCGTCCGCAGGGAACACCGGCCTCGCCCATCTTTTCCACCCACGCAGCGGTAGTCTCCGCCCGGGTGATCTCCTCGATAATCTGCTTTAGCTCCGCCGGATAACGGTTGCGATCGTTCATAGTCGCGAAACGGGGATCCTCGTTTAGCTCCGGCCGTCCCAGGACCTGGACAAACCTTTCCCAGAGGCGCTGGTTGCCAACGGCAAAGATAACATAACCGTCCTTGGTCTCAAAGATTTCGTACGGGGTAATCATCGGGTGGCGGTTACCGACCCGCTGGGGCGCCTCCCCGGTAGCTAGGAAATGCCCGGCCTGGTAAGTTAAGATCGAGATGATGGAATCCATCAGGGAGACATCGACAAATTGGCCCCGTCCGGTCTTCTGGTGCACCAGCAGCGCTAGTAGAATCCCTTCAAAGGCATTATGGCCGGCTAGTATATCGGCGATCGCTACACCCAGCCGCTGGGGCGGTCCATCGGGGAACCCGGTAATGCTCATCAGCCCCGCCTCCCCCTGGATCATCACATCAAAGCTGGGCTTCTCCTTGTACGGACTATTATGCCCATAGCCGGTTATGGAACAATAGATAATATCTTCCTTAATCTTCTTAACTTCCTCGTAGGTCATCCCCATCTTGGCGGTAACCCCTATCCGGAAGTTCTCAACAATAATATCTGCATCTTTAAGTAGCTCCCGTAGTACCTCCCGGGCCGGCTCCTGGCGGAGATTGAGGGTGATACTTTTCTTGTTGCGGTTAAAAGATAAAAAGTAAGCCGATTCTTCGTTGATAAAGGGAGGCCCCAGGGCCCGGGAGTCGTCCCCCTTACCGGGGGTCTCCACCTTGATCACCTCGGCCCCCATATCGCCCAGCCTCATGGTACAGTAAGGGCCGGCAATAAACCTGCTTAAATCGACTACCTTTATTCCAGCCAGTGGCTTATCCATCGTATCCATCTCCTTATCGATTATATATGGCATATATAGTCTGTTTCTATGCTGGAATATATTTTTCCTGCTCCCGGCCGGAGTTATCCCGTGATTTTAAAGAGACCATCACCTTCCCTGACCTTCCGATCGACCTTTATTCCCACCATATCTCCCGGCCGGGCCCGGTCTATCTTCCGGTGCTCCACCTGCATCGACCGGATCCCCTGGATAAAGTCGGTCTCCTTGCCCCGAATTTTAACCCTATCGCCCTGGACCATCTCACCGGAGAGCTCAACCACCGCCACCGAAATTTTGCCATAATAGTGGGTTACCACCCCGATCTTCTCTTCCTCCACCACTTCACCTCCAATCACCTTTTAATATTAGCCTTATTCTGTAATCTCTTAATAGATCCTGTCTTGGTTTACAATTATTTTTTCTGACCGGGAATAAGAAGGATTATTCAGGGAAAATTAAAGATCAAAGGAGGGAACCTTAATGGACCAGATTAGACCGCTTGTCATCAAATTTATTTACATCGCCGCCATATCCTTGATCTTCCTCACCTTTTTGCTCGTCCCATCGGTACCCCTGCTCTCCACCCTGGTCATGGCTGCAGTAATAACCCTGGTTTTATATTACATTGGAGACCGGTTCATCTTACCCCAATACGGGGCGCTCACCGCTTCCATCGCCAACTTTGTCCTGGCTGCCCTCGTCATCAGCCTGGCCGGATCCTTTATCCGCCAATCGCTAACCGCCGGGGCCGTCTTCTCCACCGCCGCGGTGATCGGTGTCGCCGAATGGTTCTATTATCGTTATGTCCGGGAATCCCCCATGCTCAAAGGTGAGATCCTTAGCCAGCCGGAATCCACCGACGAAGGCGGAGAAGAGACGGACCATCGACCGGAGGAACACCAGTAAAATTAACCCTGACTACCTCCCCGCCGCCCCGCGAATCACCTTGACAGGGGCCGGTTGCTATTTTATAATCTAGCCAGAGACCGGCCTGTCGGGGTGGCGGAACAGGCAGACGCGCACGCTTGAGGGGCGTGTGGTATACACCGTGTGGGTTCAACTCCCATCCCCGACACCAGAAAAGCCCGTTATTGAAAACGGGCTTTTTATCTCTCTACCCCGCCGCCGCCTGATCGATGGCGAAAACCTTCTCGGCCACGGAGGTGATCTTCTCCCTACTTTTCATCGTCCGGGGCAGTTCCAGCAGGATATATTGCAAAAGATCGGTAAGATGCAATACCGGGCAGCCCTCCTCCCCATCGGCCTCCCAGGACCCCTGGGGATGACTGAGAACCACTACCGGCTGAACCGGCAGGGCCAACATCTCCGCCAGCTTCCCGCCATTGTAGATGGCCTGCCGGCGAGGATCCCCCTCCGTCTTAACCGATGTCCCCTGGGGCGCATTCCCCTTTTTGATCAGGATTCCTTCATCAAAGGGCTGCAATAATCCCGACATATATTTTGTCTCCAGAGCCAGTATACCGAAAACTATTATTAACCCGTGACACCAGCCAGAAGGAGGCTCCGTTAAGTAGAAGCAGTAGCAGTTGGCTGACGGTAAAAGAAAGCCTTAGGTTGGCCAGGAAGGCTTCCGGCAGTAAAAAGGCGGCAGTATAATAACCAAAGAGGCCATAAATAATGATCAGGAGAGCCCAGTTTAAAACGGAGCGATCCCCCCGGGCCAGGAAAAGCCGGGCGATCCCCGTCGCCACGGTAACCATCAGAAGCAAGGAGAAAGCTGCCATTAAAAAATCAACTATCGGCAAAGCATCTCACCTCCGGAACTTTATGAGCAAAAAGAGACAGATAAAAACAAGGAAGGCGGGAACACCCGCCTACTCCGGAAGTAATAAATATGTTCGCGACGCCCTCAATTACCCCGGTAGTTAATATCCACTCTCCGAAAACTGTTTACATCAAAGAGCCCCTTATCCGTTATCTTCAGCTCAGGGATCACCGGCAGGGCGAGAAAAGAGAGGACCATAAAGGGATCGAAGGGATCCGGGACACCCATTTCACGGCAGGCATCGATTAAACTCGCCAGCTCTTTCTGCACCTCCCCCAGGGGCCGATCGCTAATCAGACCGGCCAGGGGCAGTCGGACCTCCCTTTTTACCTCCCCCCGGGAGACCAGGACAACCCCGCCCCCCAGGTCCCGCAGTCTCTCCACCGCCAGCAGCATATCTTCGTCCCCATCGCCCACCACCACGATATTGTGGGAATCATGGGCCACCGATGAGGCGAGGGCGCCTCCTTCTAGCCCCAGCCCGGCTACCAGACCTAGCCCCCGGTTTCCAGTAGCTCGGTGCCTCTCAATTACCGCTATTTTTAGTAACGCCTCGCCATCCCGGGTATAGTAGCGGCCGTCCCTGATCTCAACAGGGCTGATCCGGGCCTCGGTCACCAAGGAGTTGGGCAGAAGGCCGATTATCCTCAGCGGATTATCCCCGGTTTTAAGCTGAAAATTCTCCAGGGTTAACTCTTTGAAATTGATCGTATTGCGCAGGCTCTTCTCATCTACCAGCGCCGCTTCAAAGAGCGCCCGCCCCTCCTTTGCGATCAGCCTCCCCCGTTTGTAAACCTGGAGCACCTCCACGTTTTCCAGGTCTCCCAGCACCACCAGGTCTGCTGCGTAGCCGGGCGCGATCCCTCCCACCCGCTCCAACCGGTAACAGTTAGCCACGTTGATTGTGGCCATCTGGATCGCCGTTACCGCCTCCAGGCCGTTCCTAATAGCTACCCGAATATTATTATCGATATGTCCTTCGGTTAAGATATCCTGGGGGTGGCGATCATCGGTACAGAAAAGGCATCTACCTCTACTAGCAGGGGTCAGCGCCGGCAGCAGCCCGGCCAGGTTCTTGGCGGCCGTACCCTCCCGGAGAAGAAGGTAGGCCCCCAGCCGCAGCTTTTCCCGGGCCTCTTCAGGGCTTACCGTTTCATGATCGGTGCGCACACCGGCCGCCAGGTAAGCGTTCAATCTTTTCCCCGCCAGCCCCGGGCCGTGACCATCGATCAGTTTTTCCGCCTCCCGGCAGAGAACAATCTTTTCCAGGGTCTCCTCGCCGGAAGCGATAACACTTTCAAAATCCATCAGCTCCCCCAGGCCCAGCACCCGGGGGTGTTTCATCAGCGGGGCTAGATCCTCAGCCGCTAGGCGAGCACCCGCACTTTCAAAGGGGGTAGCCGGCACGCAGGAGGGGAGCATCAGGTAGATATCCAAGGGTAACCCCTCAGTAGCCTCCAGGATATACTTTAGTCCAGCCACCCCGATGACGTTAGCGATCTCATGGGGATCGGCGATCAGCCCGGTGGTCCCCCGGACGGCAACCCCCTTCGCCAGCTCCCCCGGCCGGACCATCGCCGACTCCAGGTGGAGATGGGCATCTATAAAGCCGGGAGAGAGATATTTACCCCCCAGATCCAGCTCTTTTTCACCGGCATAGCTACCCAGGCCCGCCACGTATCCCCCCTGCACAGCCACATCCGTCTCATAGATCTCCCCAGTAAATACATTGACAACCCGGGCATTTTTAAAGACCAGCTCCGCCTTCTTCCTCCCGGCGGCTACAGCGACCAATGATGTAATTTGACTTCGCAAAAAACTCCCCCCTGCTTCTCTAAGATGCCTCCCTAGGGCAACCCCGGCTACGGGTAGCCGGACTAGATAAAGAACCGGAGCACAAAGATCGCCGAGAGCACGTACATGATAATTGGGATCTCCTTTACCCTCCCGGTAAAGAGTTTAAGCAAGGTATAGGAAAGCATTCCGAAGACAATCCCCTCGGCAATACTGTAGGCGATGGGCATCATCAGGATAGTTAGGAAAGCCGGTATGGCCTCCGTATAATCCTTAAGGTCAATCTTAAAGATCGGCTCCATCATGAACAGGCCTACCAAAATCAGGGCCGGGGCGGTAGCCGCACTGGGGATAATCAAAAAAATAGGGGAGAAGAAGAGGGCCAGTAAAAACAGAACACCGGTAGTAAGGGCGGTGAGGCCGGTCCTGCCCCCTTCAGCGACCCCGGAGGCACTCTCCACGTAGGTGGTAACGGTGCTGGTACCGAAAAGGGAACCCATGACCGTGCCGATGGCATCGGTCAGAAGCACCCGGTTGGCCCGGGGAAGCTGCCCCTTTTCATCGAGCATTTTAGCCTTGGAGGCGACGCCGATCACTGTCCCCACCGTATCGAAAATGTCTACAAAAAGGAAGGTAAAGACAATCACCAAGAAATCGAGGCTTAAAAGCGTGTCCCAATCGATGGTGAAGGCAGCTAAAAAGGTGGGTTTCATCGATAAGGGGAGTTGCACAATACTGGTGGGAAGCTCGGCTACCCTCATAAAAATCCCAATTACTGTTGAGAGTAAAATACCGATAAACAGGGCCCCTTTAACCTTTTTGTGAAGCAGAACGCCGGTAATAATCAGGCCGATGACCACCAGGATCGCGGTCGGGCTAGTCATATCCCCCAACTGCAGGATCGCTCCCCCTGCCTCGACTATCCCTGCATTGGCAAAACCAATAAAAGCAATAAAAAGACCGATCCCCACACTGACCGCATATTTTAAATTCATGGGGATGGAATCCATAATTGCTTCGCGAACCTTGAGGAATGATAACAGAATAAAAATTATACCTTCTACAAAAATCGCGGTTAAAGCGACCTGCCAACTATAGCCCATGCTAACCACGACTACCGCAAAGAAAGCGTTAAGGCCCATCCCCGGCGCCAGGCCAAAGGGGTAATTGGCATACAGGGCCATTAAAATAGTGGTCAGCCCGGCGGCCAGGCAGGTGGCGGTAAGCACCGCCCCGAAATCCATGCCCGCCCCCTCAAGAATGTTGGGGTTGACGATGATGATGTAAGCCATGGTCATGAAGGTGGTAATACCGGCTATAATCTCCGTCCTGACATTAGTGCCATGGGCCTTCAGTTTAAACATTTTTTCCAAAAAATTAGAATTAGACACCAAATCCCCTCCTACCATTTTTAGCATTTTTTAACGAACAATAGCTCCCTGTTCGCTATTGTAGCATATTGTGAGCGTAATTCCCCCCATCAAAATATTTAACAACAGCCCTATCGTTACAAAATATGGTATAATGTTGTCACAAAATACCTGTTATAGGAGGTGTAGATATGAAATCTACAGGAATTGTTCGCCAGATGGATCCTCTCGGAAGGGTGGTTATCCCCTCTGAAATTCGTAAAACTCATGGCCTCAAGCCCAAAGACTCACTTGAAATATTCATTGACCTAGATAAAATTATATTAAGAAAACACCAAATTTCCTGCATTTTTTGCGGAAGTGCTGACAACACCATGTCATACCGCGGAAAACAATTTTGCCGAAAATGTTTTCAACAAATGACCCGTGAGGTGGAATTAAACAACGAACCATAATAACAAGCTGAATATTTGGCCCATCGGGGGAGGTTCCAATCTTAAACTAATTTAAAGACCTCGCCGCTTAGAGCCATGATAATAATACCGGCAATCAGGTTCCCCACCAATATAGCCGGGAAGGCCAGCTTGAACCGCATATCCAGCAAGGCCGCCGCCAGGCTCCCGCTCCAGACCCCGGTGCCCGGGAGGGGAATAGCGACCAACACGATCAGTCCCCAGACCCCGTATTTCTGAATCTTGTCTCTATTCCGCCGGGAGTTATCGGTCAACCGCCCGACCAGTTTCCTAAAGAGCCGGGTTTGGCGAAGATAGTTAAAGACAGGTCTGGCAGCAAACAAAATAATGGGCACCGGGATCATGCTCCCGATAAACCCAAGCACAGCGGCATGAAGCGGAGAGAGCCCCAAGGAGATGCCCACCGGAATCGCCCCCCGCAGTTCCACCACCGGCAAAGCCGCGGTCAGCAGGACCGTGAGCTCGATTGAGATATAATTAGTTAATTTTAGGATGAATCCCATCTAATTGTTATCCTGCTTTACAGTTCAAACTGTTCCTGTAGATAGAAGTTAAACAGCTTTACACACTCATAAAATACCCGCTTCCCGCTCCCGCTCCCAGTACCTCTCGTTAAAATCATCATAGGATCGACACCCAACCTGGTATAGTTCCACCGCCCCCATCATCCGGTCGGGATCGCTACCCATCAAGATGACAGCGATATCGCTGTCCTCCAGGTCCTCCTCCACCACCAGGAAACTACCCATCCTAAATAAGCCTATTCCAATTAGAAGTAAAATAGTTATAAGGACGGCTACACTAGTAAAAGGCTTTCTTCGCCTCTTCATCCTATCCCCGTCAATTCCAGGAATGATATGAAGGTGAAGATCGGTATAACCTTTCAAAAGTTGGCTTGCCCCTTATCTTAGCAGATATGGGAAATAGTTTCGACATAATAATTAAATGTGATGGTGTCAAGACACTGTAGGTTTTTAAAGAACCTCACTAAGCAACTAAACGATCATTTTCTCCTGTAATCCTTTTAAAGCAATGCGGGTCAAACTGCATTTCCCCCTAAGCAGGGGAAGATTATTGAAATCTTCCTTGCTCAACATTTTTTCCTTTACCCTTACGAGTTCCTTTTCTACCTCTTGATCAAGTTTAATTGCTGGTGGCGTCTTAAATGAAGCTATGCAGTGTTCCCGCACCTGTTCACCGTTTGCTTTAATTGCACGAATACGGGCCATATTGTCTGCACCCTTAAGGCTCCAGGCCATTGGACGGCTGCTTAATCTGGCAGATAAAACATGGCTAACGTGACCTTCGGCGCTGCAACTTACATGGGGATGCTTTACCTGTGCCTCAATACCGTCCCAATTGTTTTTAACGTACCTTGCCGTATCCCGTATTCTTTTTTTCCGTGCCGGTTCGTCGGCCAGAACCAATGCTTCATCGAGCTTGGTTAACACAGCCTGTTTATCCAACCGGTGTATTGCCCTGTAGATCGGAGCCTTTAAACCCGGCGCATGGGCAGTTGCTCTTAAAATATATTTGGAGAGGTGAAATTTATCCAAAACAAATATAGCCCCGGGTAGGTACTCCCTGCCAGCCCGTATCCAGTTGGCGCCGTCACCGGAAAGATAGATCGCTTTGATGCTGAGTAGATCGTAATGGGCTGCTATGTAATCACAGACCTCCAGCCAGAAATCTTCCGGCCCCTTCCCTACAGTAGTAAAATAACGGGGGTTTTTTAAATGGCGCCGGGGGTGTTCAACAACACCTTCATGAACATAAATTAATCGGGCCTGGACCCCTTTACGTCCTTTTACTTTGATATGATCCTCATCCGCTTCAATGAAGAGCTCCGCCACTTTTCTTTTCTCTTTGGGCCCCATATCTACCTTGGCTTTGAATTCTTTTACACAGATGGCAACGGTCTGTTTGCTAAGCTTCAGATCGGGGTTATAACGGCCCATTTGCCGCGTTGTTGCGCTGTACCCCGTTTCTTAGACAGCTAAAACCCAAGATAGCTCTGGTTTTTATAAAACACCTAGTTTTTATGCTGCTGCCTGGTACCTGTTATAATATTCCGCCGGTGTAAGATAGCCGTTTG
>JAAZLS010000014.1 GCA_012799185.1 Bacillota bacterium
CCGGCAGGAGCGGCCCTCCCAGCCGCTCCCCGACCCCCGCCTGGCGCTCTTGCTTTCGCCGGCTTGGTGGGGTTTCCTGGAAAGCCTGGTGAAGGCGATGGTGGGGGAGGCGGCCGGCCCTAACGGGGATAAAAAATAAGGCCCAGGATCGCCCCGGCGATGATCAGGTAGAAGGGGTTGGCCCTAAAGCGGATCGCTAGGAGGAAGAGGAGGGCGGCGATGGCGACAGTAGCCCGGTCTACCAGGGCGGTTTTGCCTAAAGAGATGGCGGCCAGGAGGATCAGGGCAATTATCGCCGGGCGGAGCCCCCTTAGGGCGGGCTCGATCCGGGGGTGCTGGACAGCCTTCACCAGGAAGGTACCCAGCGCTAGCAAGATGAGCAGGGAGGGGGCGACTACGCCGATGGTGGCGGCGGCAGAGCCGGTAAGCCCGGCTATCTGATAACCGACGTAGGTGGCCGAGTTGATCGCGATCGGGCCGGGGGTGGTCTCGGCGATGGCGATGATATCGATAAATTCGGAGGGGGAGAGCCAGCTATAGCGAGTAATGATCTCCGACTCCATGAGGGGGATCATGGCATACCCCCCGCCGAAACTAAAGAGGCCCACCTTAAAGAAGGACCAGAACAGCGTTAAAAGCAATGGTAGGTTCATTAAATGTTCCCTCCCGGTTGTCTCCTATCCCTTCTTTGACCAAAGAAGCCCTGCTAGCCCTCCCAGGGCCAAAAGCAGTACCGGGTGCAGGCGGAAGAGCAGGGAGCCGGTTACCAGGACCAGGAAGAGGGCCAGGGCAAACCGGTCTTTTAAAAATTCTTGACCCAGGCTCCAGGCCGCCGTTACCACCAGGGCCACTACCGCCGGGCGGAGACCGTAAAAGATAGCCTGGACCAGCCGGCTATCCCGGATTAGCGGTAATAGAAAGGCCGCCAGGAGAAGGATGATGAGAAACGAGGGGAGGATAATTCCCAGGGCAGCGACCAGGCCCCCCGTGGTGCCCCGCAGCCGCTGGCCGATGATCAGGGAACAGTTCAGGGCCAGGGGGCCGGGTAGGCTCTGGGTTATTACCAGTATATCCATAAAGTCATCGGTATCGACCCATTTTTGCCGGTGGACGATCTCCTCCTGGATGATCGGGAGGATGGCGTAACCGCCGCCAAAGGTAAAGGCACCGATCTTTAAAAAGGTTAAGAGTAGTCTTAGAAAGGAAATTTTGTTACCCAAGGGTTCCCCCCTTTCCATCGGTACTGCTTTTCTATAGTATAGTAGAATTGGCCGCTCTTTTCCATGATTGACGAGGGCCGCCTGTTTTATTGCTGGCGCCGATCCAATAAAATATGTTACAATTTTATAAAGGGAGACAAGCTAATACTAAGGGAGATTATCTAATCTTTAATTTTTTGGGGGTGGGAAATGAAGTACAACATCTTATTTACTTACAACGTGGATCCCTCCGGGGGAGAAAATCCGCGCCTGGTAGAATGTTCCAGTACCGATACCGTTGATCGCATTGCCCAAGCTTTACAAAATACGGGAAATACCGTATTTAAATTAAACCTCCTCTCTCCGGAGGATCTTAAGAGTTGTTTAAGGCGTTTACCGCCGATTGATTTTGTTTTTAATATAGCCGAAGGTTTTTTGCATATCCCGCGTACCATGTATGACGGTTCCGGCCCCTTTGCCGTAAAGGACTACTTTAATCAATTAAATATACCGGTTAGCCACTCCGGCCCCCGGACCATGATTAAATGCCGAAACAAGCAGATGACTAATTTAGCGTTGAGACGGGCTGGGATACCGACCCCCAACGGGTTTGTAATCTATGATCGGGCCGGTCTCGATAACCTACCGGCTTTAAAATTCCCCCTATTCGTAAAGCCGTTAAGCGGGGGTAACAGCCTGGGTATCGACGAAGGCTCGGTCGTGGAGAGCTTCTCCCGGCTGGAGGCCCGGGTCAACTACCTGGAGCACCTGCTCGGCGGAACCGGCCTCCTGGTGGAAGAGTACCTACCCGGGGCCGAATATACGGTCGCAGTGATCGGGAACAATCCTTTAATTGTTTTACCACCGCTTAGTTTTCAATCCAACCAGGTCCGGAGTACCCAGATCAAGCAGGAGGGGGTCGCCGGGGCCTCCCTGGTCGACTGCCGGGATCATCCTTTTTATGAGCTGGCCGACCTGGCCATAAAATCTTTTGAAGCGCTGAAGGCCGCGGATGTAATCCGGGTCGATATCAAGGAGAATAGCCAGGGGGAAAAATATGTGATCGATGTTAACGGTACCCCCTCCCTGGGAACCGGCAGTTCCCTTTACCGGAGTGCCGGGCACCTGGGGTTAAGTTACCAGGAGATCGTGGCTTTGATCCTCGGCTGTTCCCTGAAGCGCCACGGCCTACCCTGGGGGGAAAAATTAAGTTCCATGATGGCTGATATCAAGGGGAATGTGGAGCGGTACTATCCCTCCCTGTTGCTAACGGAGGAGGGAGAGCAGGTATTATAATTGTCGCCGGCCCGGGGCGGGGGCTGTATATATTATTATTTACGGTAAATAATAGATCTGGTGAAATAAGGAGAAAAAGGGAGAATGGTACTAATAAGTTGCGGTAACCAGCCATTATACCGGGATACTTCTTATAAGTGTCTCCCCCAATGGTTGCCCGGGCAGGGATAGTTAGATAAACTTTTTAATGTAATTATTAGCACTCAGTCATACAGAGTGCTGCTAAACAAAAAAACGCAAAGCAAAAGGAGGTCTAGAGTTATGAACCTTAAGCCTTTAGGAGACCGGGTAGTGGTAAAGGTTTTAGAGGCAGAAGAGAAAACAGCCAGCGGTATTGTTCTTCCGGACAAGGCTAAGGAAAAACCCCAGGAGGGTGAGGTTATGGCCGTAGGGACCGGTAAGGTTCTCGATAACGGCAACCGGATGGAAATGGAGGTCCAGGTGGGGGATAAGATCATATTTTCCCGCTATGCCGGGACCGAGATCAAGGTTAAGGGTGAAGACTACTTAATTCTCAGGCAGGATGATATTTTAGCCCTGGTAAAGTAACTCAACTTTAGGAAAAAGGAGGTAGGAATAAATGGCAAAACAGTTGTTGTTTAAAGAAGAGGCCCGCCGGGCCCTGGAAAAGGGAGTCAATACCCTGGCCAATACGGTAACGGTAACCCTGGGTCCCAAGGGACGCAACGTGGTTCTAGATAAAAAGTTTGGTGCCCCCCAGATTACCAACGACGGGGTTACAATTGCCCGGGAAATTGAATTAGAAGAGCCTTTTGAAAATATGGGTGCCCAGCTGGTAAAAGAGGTGGCCACCAAGACCCAGGATGTAGCCGGTGACGGTACGACTACCGCTACCTTGCTGGCCCAGTCAATTATTCGGGAAGGGTTGAAGAACGTAGCCGCCGGGGCCAACCCCATGATTGTAAAGAAGGGGATCGAGAAAGCGGTCCAGGTAGCCGTGGAGGAACTGGAGAAGCTAAGTAAAACCGTGGAGACCAAGGAGGATATTACCCAGGTAGCCTCCATCTCCGCCGATGATGATAGTGTAGGCAAGCTAATCGCCGAAGCGATGGATAAGGTGGGTAAAGACGGGGTCATTACCGTTGAGGAATCGAAAGGGTTTACCACCGATTTAAAGGTGGTCGAGGGGATGCAGTTTGATCGCGGCTATATCTCTCCTTACTTGGTGACCGATGCGGAGAAGATGGAGGCGGTCCTAGAAGATCCTTACATACTGCTTACCGATCGCAAGTTAAGCAACATCCATGATCTCTTGCCCCTGCTGGAGAAAATTGTACAGCAAGGAAAACAGCTACTACTGGTAGCCGAAGACGTGGAAGGGGAGGCTCTGGCTACCCTGGTCGTGAATAAACTGCGGGGTACCTTTACCTGCGTGGCGGTGAAGGCTCCCGGGTTTGGGGACCGCCGGAAGGCGATGCTGGAGGATATTGCCGTACTAACCGGGGGACAGGTGGTATCAGAGGATCTCGGTATCGATATGAAGAACGTGGATCTTTCCATGCTGGGTAAGGCGCGCCAGGTGCGGGTAGGCAAGGAAGAGACAATTATTGTCGACGGTGCCGGCGAAGGCGAAAATATTAAGAAGCGGATCGGGCAGATCCGGGTACAGATTGAAGAGGCTACCTCGGAGTTTGATCGGGAGAAGCTCCAAGAGCGCCTGGCCAAGCTAGCCGGCGGGGTGGCGGTAATCGAGGTAGGGGCGGCTACCGAGACCGAGCTTAAGGAGAAGAAGCTCCGGATCGAAGATGCCCTCTCGGCTACCCGGGCCGCCGTGGAGGAAGGGATCGTTCCCGGTGGCGGTATCGCCTATCTGGATGTTACCTTCGCTCTGGAGGGCCTGGAAAAAGAGCTGACCGGGGATGAATATACCGGCATGGATATTGTCCGGCGGGCACTCCTAGCACCCCTGCGGGTAATTGCAGAGAACGCCGGGGCGGAAGGCTCGGTCGTGGTAGAGAAGGTTAAAAACATGGAGAAAGGGATGGGTTATAATGCCCTTAACGGTCAATTTGAGAAAATGATCGATTCCGGTATTGTAGACCCGGCCAAGGTGGCCCGTTCGGCGATCCAGAACGCGGCCAGTATCGCCGCCATGCTTCTAACCACCGAGAGCATCGTGACCGATCTTCCGGAGAAGGAAGCGACACCACCGATGCCTGGACCGGGCGATATGCCCATGATGTAGCCTTTCCTTTAGTCGGTAGGCAGGCTGTTGTTTGCAGCAGCCTGCTTTTTTTTGGCTATTTCCCGGGAAGAAGGTTTTTAGAAAAAATTGACGAAAACTGTTCCGGCGGTAGGTAATGGAGGTTGGGTATGCTAAAATAATAGGGGTTAAGGGGGAAGAGTGATGGAAGTAGGAATAGTAATGGGCAGCGATTCTGATCTTTCCGTGATGAAAGAGAGCGCGGCGGCCCTAGATGAGTTTGGGGTCGACCATGAAATGGTGATCGCCAGCGCCCACCGGCATCCGGAGAAGGTGGCCCGTTATGCCCGGGCAGCGGCGGAGGCGGGGATCAAGGTCATCATCGCCGGGGCGGGAGGGGCTGCCCATCTTCCCGGGGTGATCGCCGCCCTGACCACCCTCCCGGTAATCGGTGTGCCGGTGGCCGGAGCTTATCTAGGCGGGGCCGACTCCCTCTATTCTATTGTCCAGATGCCGCGGGGGATCCCCGTGGCCACGGTGGGGATTAACGGGGCCTTTAATGCCGGGCTATTGGCGGTCCAGATCCTGGCCCTGGAGAAAGAGGGGTTGCGGGAAAAGCTGGCGGCTTACCGGCAACGGCTGGCGGCGGGAGTGGAGGAGAAGGACCGGCGGTTGAGGGATCGTTAGCAGGCCGGCGGTGATAGGCAACCGGGCTGTTTAAATAGAGGGGGCGGAATCGGGTGAAGGAGGTAGCGGCAATTGGATAATAAAAATAAACAATGGTTGGAGATGGGTTTGACCGGCGAGGAGTACCGGTTAATCTGCCGGGAGATGGGGCGGGAGCCAAATATTTGTGAGCTAAACATGTTTAGTGTAATGTGGTCGGAACACTGTAGCTATAAATATTCCCGGTCCTCCCTGCGCCTCCTTCCTACCACCGGGGAGCGGGTTCTCCAGGGGCCCGGCGAGAATGCCGGGGTGATTGATCTGGGTGGCGGTTGGGCGGTGGTCTTTAAGATTGAAAGTCATAACCATCCTTCGGCGGTAGATCCCTACCAGGGAGCGGCCACCGGGGTAGGCGGTATCGTAAGGGATATCTTTACCATGGGGGCGCGGCCGTTAGCCCTGGCCAACTCCCTACGGCTAGGCCCTTTAAGCAGCGAACGTAGTCGGCATCTATTTAAGGGGATCGTCGCCGGGGTAGCCGCCTACGGGAACGGCCTGGGGTTGCCGGTGGTGGCGGGAGAGACAGGCTTTGACCGCTGTTACGAGGGCAATCCCCTGGTGAATGCCATGGCCCTGGGCGTGGTCCCGGTCGAGCAGCTGATCCGGGGGAGGGCGACCCGGCCGGGTCAGCTGGTAGCCCTGGCCGGGGCTCCCACCGGCCGGGATGGTATTCACGGGGTTACCTTTGCCTCCGAGGAGCTGGAGGAGAAGGCGGAGGCGGCGGTTCATATCGGCGATCCCGCCGCCGGAAAGTTACTTATGGAGGCCTGCCTGGAGCTGGCCCGGCGGAAATTAATCGCGGGGATGCAGGATCTAGGCGGGGCCGGCCTCACCTGTGCCGTCACGGAGATGGCCGCCCGGGGAGGGGCGGGGATGGAGATCTCCCTCGATCTAGTGCCCTTAAGGGAGGAAGATATGGCGGCCTACGAGATCGCCATCTCCGAGTCCCAGGAGCGAATGCTGATGGTCCTCGACCCGCCCCAAGAGGAGGCGGTGCGCCAGGTTTTCCAGGAGCGGGGGCTGCATTTCAATATTATCGGCCGGGTTACCGCCGACGGGCTGGTACAGATTAAACACCGGGGCCGGGTGGTAGCCCGGGTGCCGGCGGCTGCGGTGGCCGAAGGGGCTCCCGCCTATAGTCCGCCCCTGGAGGAACCGGAATATTACCGGGAGCTGGGCAGCTTTAAAGGGGAGCGGCTCCCGGCAGAGGGAGACCTTAACCGGGTTCTTCTAAAAATATTAGGTTCGGAGGAGGCGGCCGGCCGGGAATGGATCTGGAAACAGTTTAAGTATACTGTCAATTCTCCGGTGGTAAAGGGGCCGGGGGAGGAGGCGGCAATTATCCGTGTCCCGGAGACCGGCCAGGGGATTGCCGTTGCCCTGGATGGTAACAGCCGGCTGGTCTACCTGGATCCCTACCGGGGCGGTATGCTGGCCGTCGCCGAGGCGACCCGCAACCTGGCCTGCGTGGGGGCCCGGCCCCTGGGGATCACCGACGGTCTTAACTTTGGGAACCCGGAACGGCCGGAGATCTACTGGCAGTTCCGGCGGGCTGTCGAGGGGATAGCTAAGGCCTGCCGGGTGCTGCAGGTACCGGTGGTCGGTGGTAATGTCAGCTTCTATAACGAGGTGGAGGGGGAGGCTATCTACCCCACCCCGATCATCGGGGCGGTGGGGCTGATGGAGGATCCGGAGATAAGCTGCCAAATTGCATTTAATCACGGTTCAGATATAATTTACCTGTTGGGGCCGGACCGGGTCTCCCTGGGGGGAAGTCTCTACCTGGAACTTTGCCATGGCCGGGTGGCTGGCTCACCGGCAGCGATCGACCTGGAGCTGGAGGGACGGCTCCAGGAGATGCTTTGCCGGGCTATCGGGGAGCAAATTTTAAACTCGGCCCACGATCTCTCCGAGGGGGGGCTGGCGGTAGCGCTGGCGGAGTGCTGCCTGGAGGGTAACTGGGGGGCCGCTGTAGTCCTCACCGGGGTTCAAGCTCCCCGGGAGGCCCTCTTTGGAGAGGGGCCCTCCCGGGTGCTGGTAGCGGTGCCGGTAGAACAGGAGGCAAGGCTGCAGGCCCTGGCTGCCGAGTACGCCGTGCCCCTAGCAAAATTGGGGCAGGTGGGCGGTGACCGGCTCCTGATCAAAAAGGGAGAGGAAGTAGTGATCGACCAGCCGGTGGAGGAGATGGGTCGAATCTATAGGGAGGTAATCGGGTGCCGGATGCGCTAGTCTGTTCCAAGTTAAACGAAGCCTGCGGGGTCTGCGGTGGTTTTGCCGCGGGACAGCCGCTGGCCTACCTTACCGGGTTGGCCCTCTACGCCTTGCAGCACCGCGGCCAGGAGAGTGCCGGGATCGTAGCCGGGGACGGCCGGGGGGGGCGCCTCTGGCATCGCCGCGGGCTGGGCCTGGTCTCGGAGGTCTTCCCGCGGACTAACGATTTAAAAGAGATCCCCTGCCGGATCGCGGTGGGACATGTTCGTTATCCTTACCAGCAGGAGGAGGGCTGCCTGGGGAGCAGCCAGCCGGTGGTTTTACGGTACCGCTATGGGGAGCTGGCCATCGGGCATAATGGGCGGCTGATTAACGGCCCCGGGCTAAGGGCCGAGCTGGAGGCGGAGGGGGCGATCTTTCAGACCCGGACCGACAGCGAGCTGTTGGCTCACCTGGTAGCCCGGCAGGGTGCCCCCGACCTGGAGGAGGCCCTAGCCGCGGTTGTCCCCCGGCTTAAAGGGGGGTTTAGCTTTATCGTGACCGATGGGCGGAGGGTAATTGGCCTGCGGGACGGTTACGGCCTGCGCCCCCTATCCCTGGCGACCCTTAAAGGCGGCGGCTACTATTTAGCCTCGGAGACCTGTGCCTTCGATAGTATCGGGGCAAAGTTCCTGCGAGATGTTAAGCCGGGGGAGATGATCCTCCTGGATTCTACGGGAATCCGCTCGCGACAGCTGGTGCAGAGGGATCGTTCCGCCTTCTGTGTCTTTGAATATATCTATTTTGCCCGTCCCGACAGTAACCTATTGGGGAAAAATGTTCACCTGGTGCGCCGGGAGCTGGGCCGCCGGCTGGCCCGGGAGCAGCCGGTGGAGGCGGACCTGGTCTCCGGGGTTCCCGATTCCAGTATTTCGGCGGCATCGGGCTACGCCGAAGAGAGCGGTTTGCCCAACGAGATGGCCCTGGTTAAAAACCGGTATATCGGCCGGGTCTTTATTACCCCGACCCGGGAGATGCGGGAGCAGGGTGCCGATATCAAGCTTAATGCAGTGGAGAAGATTGTCCGTGATAAGCGGGTGGTGCTGATCGATGACTCTATCGTCCGGGGGACAACCAGCCTGAAGCTGGTCCAGTTAATGCTGCGGGCCGGGGCGAAAGAGGTCCATCTACGGATCAGTGCCCCCCCGGTAATCGCCTCCTGCTACTATGGAATCGATATGCCCGCCGATGAAGAACTCATCTTATTTAATCGCACCGCCGACCAGGTGGCCCGCTATACCGGGGCCGATTCGGTCGCCTTTCTAAGCATGGCGGGGGTGGCTGCAGCTGTCGGCCTGCCGGAGGACCGGTTGTGCTGGTCCTGTTTTAACGGGGACTACCCAGCGGGCCGGCCCGATCAGGGCGGCGCCGATCGTCATACAAATAGTTCCGATCGGTAGCGAACATCTTCTATCTGTCTAATAACGAGGAGGTTGGTTGGTAAAATGATTCTGCTTTACTGGGCGCCTATAAGCGCCATCTTGGCCCTATTATTTGCTCTCTGGTTATGGGTTAAAGTAAAAACCGCCGGAATGGGTAGCCCTAAAATGGTGGAGATTGCCGGGGCGATCCAGGAGGGGGCGATGGCTTTCCTTAAACGGGAGTACTCCTACCTGGCGCTCTTTGTCGTTGTCCTCGGGGTGGTCCTAGCCTTCACCATCAACCTGTTAACGGCGTTAAGTTTTCTTGTCGGCGCCCTGCTTTCGGCGGCGGCCGGCTACATCGGGATGAAGGTGGCGACGGAGGCCAATGTCCGCACCGCCCAGGCAGCGCGGAAGGGGGTCGGCCGAGCGTTAACCCTGGCGTTCTCTAGTGGAACGATCATGGGGATGATGGTAGCCGGGTTGGGGTTACTGGGCCTGGGGATCCTCTATATCTTTATTCGTGATCCGGCTATCGTGAACGGCTACGCCCTGGGGGCTAGCTCCATTGCTCTCTTTGCCCGGGTTGGAGGCGGTATATTTACCAAGGCGGCCGATGTCGGTTCGGACCTGGTGGGCAAGATCGAGGCCGGTATCCCCGAGGATGACCCCCGCAACGCCGGGGTCATCGCCGATAACGTGGGGGATAACGTGGGCGATGTGGCCGGGATGGGGGCGGATCTCTTCGAGTCGTACGTAGGTTCTTTAATTGCCGCCATGACGGTCGGGGTCCTGGTCTACGGGGCCAGCGGGGTTCTTCTACCGTTGCTGGTAGCTTCGGTGGGGATTGTTGCCTCTATCTTGGCTTTCTTTTTTGTTCGGGCCAAAGAGGGGGCCCGCCTGGGGGCGGTCCTGGAACGGGGGATTACCGTGAGTGCGATTATAGTGGTAATCGCCTCCTACGGGATCACCAAGAGCGTTCTTCATGAGACGGGGCCGTTCTTTGCAGTAGTAGCCGGCCTGGCGACGGGAGTAGTGATCGGTAAAATCACTGAGTACTATACCTCCCCTGATTTTAAGCCGGTACAGGGGATTGCCAAGGCCTCCCAGACCGGCCCGGCCACCAATATAATTAGCGGTCTCTCGGTGGGGATGGAGAGCACCCTCATCCCCATGTTGGCCATTGTGGTCGCGATCCTGGTATCGCACCAGCTGGCCGGGGTATACGGGATCGCCATCGCCGCCGTCGGTATGCTTTCTACCGTCGGGATGACAGTTGCAGTCGATGCCTACGGGCCGGTAGCCGATAATGCCGGCGGAATTGCCGAGATGGCCGAACTGGAACCGGAGGTGCGGGAAATTACTGACCAGCTGGACTCGGTGGGGAATACCACCGCCGCTATCGGCAAGGGTTTCGCCATCGGTTCGGCGGCCCTGACCGCCTTGGCCCTCTTTACGGCCTACTCGCAGGTGGTGGGGCTGGAGATAATTAATATAATCGATGCCCGGGTAATCGCCGGGATCTTTATCGGCGGAGTTCTAATCTTCTTCTTTAGCGCCCGAACCATGGATGCGGTAGGAAATGCGGCCTTTGAGCTGATCGGAGAGATCCGGCGCCAGTTTAAGGAGATCCCCGGCCTAATGGAGGGGACCGCCCGGCCCGAATATGCCCGCTGCGTCGATATCAGTACCCGGGCGGCTTTAAGGGAGATGGTTATTCCGGGGGTGCTGGCGGTAGTGGTCCCTCTGGCGGTAGGCTTGATTCCCTTTCTGGGCAAAGAGGCCCTGGGCGGTCTACTAGCCGGCGCCCTGGTGACCGGGGTCTTGCAGGCGATCTACATGGCCAATGCCGGCGGGGCCTGGGATAATGCCAAGAAATATATAGAGGGGGGCGCCCACGGAGGGAAGGGGAGCGAGCCCCATAAGGCGGCCGTCGTCGGCGATACGGTCGGTGACCCCTTCAAGGATACCTCGGGTCCCTCTTTAAACATCCTGATCAAATTAATGAGTATCGTCGCCCTGGTCTTTGCGCCCCTTTTCTTTTAAGCAGCGGGGCGGGATCGGGCTAGGAGCAGGTACCTAAGGAGGGTACACTTTGAATTCAGAGATTAGTTACCGACAGGCGGGGGTCGATATTGAGGCCGGGGATAGGGCGGTCGAGCGGATTAAAGAGCTGGCCGCCTCCACCTTCCGTCGCGAGGTTCTTAAGGGACCGGGCGGCTTCGGGGGACTTTTTGCGTTGGACCTGGAGGGTTACCGTTCCCCGGTATTGGTCGCTGGCTGTGATGGAGTCGGGACCAAGCTAAAGATTGCCTTTGCCCTTGATCAACACGATACGGTGGGTCGGGACCTGGTGGCCATGTGTGTAAACGACGTCCTGGTCCAGGGGGCGGAGCCGCTCTTTTTCTTGGATTACCTGGCGGTGGGGAGGCTGCTCCCGGCGCAGGTAGAGCAGATAGTGGCGGGGGTGGCCGACGGTTGCCGCCGGGCCGGCTGTACCCTATTGGGCGGCGAGACGGCGGAAATGCCAGGGTTCTATCCACCGGGGGAGTACGACCTGGCCGGGTTTACCGTGGGGATAGCGGAGAGGGAGCGACTGGTTGACGGTTCCTCGATCACTGCCGGGGATACGGTCATCGGCCTGGCCTCCAGCGGTCTCCATAGCAACGGTTATTCCCTGGCCCGCCGGGTATTATTGGGATCGGGTGATAGCGGCCCGGGGAGGCTGGAACAGGTCCCCGCCGGGTGGGAACGCTCGCTGGGCGAGGAGCTGCTGCGGCCGACCCGGATCTACGTGGCGGCGGTAAAGCCCCTGTTTGAACAATACACCATTCACGGGGCGGCCCATATTACCGGGGGGGGGCTGGTGGGTAACCTGCCCCGCATCCTGGGGCCGGGGTTACAGATCGTGCTTGAGAAGGGCTCCTGGCCGATCCCGCCGGTATTTGAGTTGATCCGGGAGGCGGGGCCGGTGAAGAGAGAGGAGATGTACCGGGTCTTTAATATGGGGATCGGGTTTGCCCTAATCCTCCCGCCGGACCAGGCGCCGGCGGTTATAGATGATCTATCGGCGGCGGGGGTGGAGGCCTGGCCCATCGGGAGGGTAACCGCCGGGGAATCGGCCCTTGTATTCAAGGATTAACCATTGGCGAGAAGCCGGACTAGGGAAAGAGGGGAAGAGCAATGAAAAGATTAGCCGTTTTAGCTTCGGGAGAGGGAACCAACCTGGAGGCTATTTTCGAGGCAATTGAAAGGGAAGAGGTGGCGGCAGAAGTTGGCCTGGTTATCAGCGACCGCCCGACGGCCCCGGCGCTGGGCCGGGCCCGGCGGCGGGAGGTTAAGGCCCGTTTTCTCGATCCCCGCCCCTTTGCGACCCGGGAGGAATATGATTGCGCCCTGCTGGAGATCCTGCAGCAGGAATCGGTGGATCTGGTCGTGCTGGCCGGTTTTATGAGGCTGCTTTCACCGGTGTTGGTAAAGGAGTTTTACCTGCGCATAATGAATATACACCCTTCCCTCTTGCCCGCCTTTCCCGGTTTAAATGCAGTTGAACAGGCCCTGGACCATGGGGTAAAGGTGACCGGCTGCACGGTTCACTTCGTTGATGAGGGTCTCGATACGGGGCCGATTATCTTGCAGCAGGCGGTGCCGATACTAGAGATAGATACGATTGAGACCCTCCATCAGCGGATTCATGCCGTAGAACACCGGCTCTATCCGCGGGCAATCGATCTCTTTAGTCGAGACAAATTAACAGTTAAGGGGAGAAGGTGCTATCTTGGTGAAAGGTAGAAGGCGGGCTTTAATCAGCGTTTCGGATAAAACGGGGGTAGTCGACCTGGCCCGGGGGTTAAGAAAACGGGGGTGGGAGATCCTATCCACCGGCGGAACCGCCCGTACTTTGCAGCGGGCGGGGGTGGGGGTGGAGGAGGTACAACAGGTCACCGGTTTTCCCGAGATCCTAGAGGGAAGAGTAAAGACCCTCCATCCCCGGATCCATGGAGCGATCCTGGCCCGGCCCGATCGGGAGGACCATTGTCGCCAGATGAAGGAGCACGGTATCCATCCCCTGGAACTGGTCGTGGTAAATCTGTACCCCTTTGCGCAGGTCACTATCCGCGAAGGGGTGACTCTGGAAGAGGCGATCGAGAATATTGATATCGGCGGCCCGGCAATGATCCGGGCGGCGGCTAAAAACTTTGCCTACGTTACCGTGGCTGTTGATCCCTCCCAGTATGGAGAGATCCTGGAGGAGTTGGATCGTCACGGCCAGGTGAGCCGGGCCACCC
>JAAZLS010000092.1 GCA_012799185.1 Bacillota bacterium
CCGAAGCATACTTAAGCCATGGGGATCCGGCCTGCCACGCCGCCCGGGGTAAAACTGCGCGAAATGCGGCTATGTTTGGGCCGGCCGGGATAGCCTACATCTATTTTATTTATGGTAATCATTACTGTTTTAATGCGGTTACCGGCCTACCGGGGGTGGGGGAGGCAGTACTTATCCGGGCCTTGGAACCGCTGGTGGGGTTAGAGCTGATGTCTCGCCGGCGGGGTAATCCACCGCAAGAAATTGCGCTTACCAATGGTCCGGGCAAGCTCTGCCAGGCCTTAGGGATAACCGGCGCTCTGAACCGGCAGCCCCTGCAGGGGCTGCCGTTATGGATTGGGCGCGGCACATCAAGACGGCCGGAACCCCAATCGATTATTTCCAGCCCCCGGATCGGTATTAGTAAGGGGACGGAGAAACTTTTGCGGTTTTATTTAAAGGATAACCGGTATGTATCCCGGTTTAGGGATCGGGAACCGGGTAGTACTTAGAGAGAGGGACAGGGGGAGCCGGCGATGAAACAGGTATTAACCGAACGGGAGATAAAAAATTTAGGATTCCAGGAGATTCGCCGCCTGTTGGCCAGTCTTACTGTGACCCCCATGGCCCGGCGGAAGGCGTTTAAACTGATGCCCTCCGCCGATTATCACGGGGTGAGCCAGGACTTGGCTCAAACTAGCGAAGCCCGGTTGCTGGCCGGGAGGAGCGATTTTAGTCCTCCGGCGGTGGTGGATATTCATGGCTACCTGGAACGGGTTGAAAAAGGGGGGCAGTTAAACGGGCTCGAATTGGCCGGTATTGCTGATTTTTTAAAGGGTGTTAACCGCTGGCGACATCTCTTTAAAAACCCCTCCCACCGGGAAGATTATCCCGCCCTGGCCGGTTGGGTAGATGAATTGGATCCTTTACGCGATCTGGCCCGTAGCCTAGAGCAATCCTTAGATGCGGAGGGACGGGTACTCGATAGCGCCTCCTCCGAGTTACAATCACTGCGGCGCCGACGGGGGGCGGCCGAGGAGAGAATACGCCAGCGGTTGGAATCGTACCTTCGCTCTCCCGCCTGGAACCGGTACCTACAGGAATCCCTGGTGACTATTCGTGGCGGTCGTTATGTACTGCCGGTTAAACAGGAATACCAGGGCCGGATTCCCGGGGTAGTGCATGACCAGTCTTCCAGCGGGGCCACCTTTTTTATTGAACCGCTGCCGGTGGTGGAACTCCAAAATCAGCTGGCGGCCTTTGTTCATCAGGAGGAAGAGGAGATAAAGCGTATTTTGAGGGGGTTAACTGCCCGGGTTGCCGGGCAGGCGGTCGCGCTGGGCCGGAACCGGGAGCTTTACGGTGAGTTGGATTTAATCATGGCCCGGGGGAGGCTTAGCCTGCACCAGTCGGCGGTAAAGCCAGAGCTGGTTCCCGGGAATAAGCATGATCAATTCATCCTGGTAGAGGCCCGCCATCCCTTAATAGAGGGGGAGGTGGTGCCGCTTACGGTAAATCTGGGCGATCCTACCCGGAGCCTGGTGATTACAGGCCCAAATACGGGGGGGAAGACGGTGGCCTTAAAAACTATGGGGTTGCTGGCGGCCATGCTTCAAAGTGGACTACATATCCCTGCTTCTCGGGGGAGCCGGCTGCCGGTTTTTTCATCCATCCGGACCGATATCGGGGATGAACAGGATATTGTGCAAAGTTTAAGCACCTTTTCCGGTCACCTTAAAAACATCATCGCGATCATGGATGATGCCGATTCCCAGACCCTGGTGCTGCTAGACGAACTGGGTGCCGGGACCGATCCCTCCGAGGGGGCTGCCCTAGCGAAAGCGGTACTGGCCTCCCTGGCCGCTAGCGGTGCCTTAACGGTGGCTACCACCCATATTAACGAATTAAAAATATTTGCCCATCAGCAGGAGGGAATGGAGAATGCCTCCATGGAATTTGATCAGGAGACCCTCGCTCCCACCTATCGTCTCCTGCAGGGGGTGCCCGGCCAGAGTAATGCCCTGGTGATAGCCGAAAGGTTGGGGCTGCCGCCTGCGATAATGGAGGAGGCCCGTGGTTTTCTTCGGCGTGACCACAGCGAGTTAGAATTGGTAATCGCCGGACTTGTAAAGGATCAACGTCAACTATCGCAGGATAGCCGCATCGCCTCGCAGGAGCGGGCCCGGGTGGCGTTGTTACGGCAACAGTTGGAGCGGGAACGGGAGGAACTCCGTTCCCAGCGCCGGGAAATTATACGGCAGGCCCGCGAGGAGGCCCGGGGGGTTATTCGCCGGACCAGAATGATTACGGAAAATTTAATCCGGGATCTGCACCGGCTTCGCGACGAGGGTAAAGCCGGGTCCCTTCCCTTGGCTGCCGAACAGGTTCGTAAAGAGTTGAAGGAGCTACAGCGGGAGGTAGCTCGGGAGGAGCCGGGGCCCGATGAACCCCGGTTAAAAAAAGAAGAGCTGGCGGTCGGCCGGAAGGTAAAGGTAATAAGCCTACAGCAGGTTGGGGAGATTATCTCTCTCTCCGGCCAGGAGGCGGTGATCCAGGTTGGGAAGATGAAGGTTCATGTTACCCTTTCCGATCTGGGGCGGGCGGGGGAAGAGAAGGAGCCTGCGGGGGAGGAAACGGGTCCTGGCTATACCGTGCAAAAATCGGGTATTGTTCGCACTCAGGTTGATTTGAGGGGGATGCGCCTGGAAGAGGCCCTGATGAAAGTGGAGAAAGCCCTTGATGATGCCCTGTGGGCAGGGTTGAGGCGGATAGATCTCATCCATGGTATGGGGACAGGCCGGTTAAGACGGGGGCTGCGCCGGTACTTAAGCGCCCATCGCCTGGTGGGGAAATACCGGCCGGGAACCCGCCCTGAAGGCGGGGACGGGGTGACGATAGTAAGCCTGGAGACCGGACCAATAAATTAGTTCAATCTAGCCGGGTTAATCCTCTCTCCCAAGGGAGATGGTAATTTCGGCCGGCCGGGAGGTAGCGCTATTGATTATGGCAAAGAGACGATAATTATAGGTGGATCCCGGTTCCAGATCGGGATCATGGTAATTGAACTGGTCG
>JAAZLS010000093.1 GCA_012799185.1 Bacillota bacterium
AGACCAGGCCCGCCCCCCCCCGTAAAGCAGCCTTGCCCGCCAGGGTTGCCGCTCCGGTCATCCCGATCGAGCCGGCCCACAACAAGACCCGCCCGAAGCTACCCTTATGGGCATTTTGGGGACGGGGCAGTAGCCATTGCCGTACCTGTCCCGCTGTAATCAGCCCAGTCGGGGCCGATTCTACCAGGAAGGGAGGGATATGAATAGACCCGATGGAAATTTCCCCCGCCAGTTCAGCCCCCGGGTAGAGGAAGAGGCCCTGCTTGGGGTAAGCCAGGGTTACTGTCCACCGTGCTTTAACTGCAGTCCCCATCACCTGCCCGCTATCGGCCCCAACCCCGGAAGGGATATCTACCGCCAACACCGGCGCCTCCTGCTCATTAATCGCCTGAATGATAGCTGCAAAGAGGCCCTCTACCGGACGGCTTACTCCCGTCCCCAGCAGGGCGTCTATCACCAGGCCGGCCTTTTTAAGATCGGCCCGGAAGGCGGGCAACTCCCCAGTTTCCAGTATATGCAGCCAGTCGACCCCACTATTACTTAAAAATTTAAGATTATTATCGGCATCTCCCGGGTTTTGACCCGGCCGGCTGGTCGACCATAGGGAAACCGTGAACCCGGCCTGGCTTAACAGGCGGGCTGCCACTACCCCGTCACCGCCATTATTTCCCGGGCCGGCGACAATTACTACCTTTTGGCGCTGCGTGTTAATTGCCGCCACTGCCTCGGTCACCCGCAACCCTGCATTCTCCATTAATACCGCCCCGGGCAATCCCAACTCTGCGCTCACCCGGCGATCTGCCTCTCTCATGGCCGCCGCAGTTAGTACCTTCATCTGCTATCCCCCTGTCTCCCTTCGATCAATTAAATTAACCTACTCTATTGTACCCCATGACCCGGCCGGTTGAATATACCTTGCTTTTCATATATTATTAATTGCAAGTTACTAAATCCGATTAAAGAGGGATAAGATGGCAGAGAGACCGAAACAGGAGCACATTCATGTTCAATTACCCGGCGGGGAGACCCTGCCCTTTGCCGGCCGGCGGAGACTGCTGGAGATTAGCAAGGTGGTCCAACATCGCTATGCTACCCCCATTGTCGCCGCCCTGGTGAATAATGAACTCTATGAACTTACCGCTACCCTGGAGCCCCCAGCAGTAGTCCAATTTTTGGACCTAACCGCGAAGGAGGGGCGCCGTATCTACCGGCGTAGTCTAATTTTTCTGTTGATTGACGCCGTCCATGAGCTGTTTCCAAAAGCAACAATTACGATCGAGCACTCCTTGGGTAAAGGCCTTTACTGCGAAATTAAAAAAGAGACGCCGTTAAGCGCGGCTGATATACCGGTTATCGAAGAAAAAATGCGGCAGATAGTAACGGCAGACCGCCCAATCAGGAAGAGAAAGGTCTCCCTGGCCGAGGCAAAACAGGTTTTTAACCGCCAGGGCTTCTTGGACAAGGTGGCTCTCATTAAATACTGGCCCAAGGATTACCTTAGTCTTTACCGGATCAATAAGATGGAGGATACCTTGCACGGTTACCTGGTCCCCCGCACCGGGATACTGGACCGGTTCGGGTTAAAGTACTATCAACCGGGCCTAATTTTAAAATTTCCCGACGAACGGGATCCCTCCCGGGTGGCTCCCTTTGTAGAACAGAAAAAGCTGTTTGGTATCTTTCGGGAGGCGGAAAGCTGGGGCTCTATCCTAGGCTTCGAAACCCTGGATGCAATGAACCGGCTGATTGAAGAGGGGCAGGGACCAGAGGTGGTGCGTGTAGCAGAGGCCCTTCATGAGAAAAAGATTGCCCAGATCGCCGATATGATTAGCGCCCGTGGTGACAAGATCAAGGTTATTCTCATTGCCGGCCCCTCCTCTTCGGGGAAGACTACCTTTGCCCAGCGGCTACGAATACAGCTCCTGGTCAACGGGCTACGCGCCCTGCCCATATCGGTCGATGATTATTTTGTCGATCGCGATCAAACACCCCTGGATGAGTCGAACAATCCGGATTTCGAACATATCGAGGCGATCGATCTCCCGCTTTTTAACGAGCATCTACTGCGCCTAGTCCGGGGTGAGGTAGTCGAGTTGCCTACCTTTAACTTTAATACCGGTAAACGGGAGTACCGGGGCAAACCGATCCGACTGGATATGAATCAGCCGTTGATTATCGAAGGGATCCATGGACTTAATGAGACGCTAACCCGCTCCATCCCCCGCCCCAATAAATTCAAAATTTATATCTCCGCCTTGACCGCCCTTAATGTGGATCGCCATACCCGGATCCACACCACCGATACACGGCTGCTGCGGCGCATGATCCGGGATGCCCAATTTCGCGGCAATAGTGCCCTGGAGACCATAGCCCAGTGGCCATCGGTCCGACGCGGCGAAGAGTGTAATATTTTCTCCCTGCAAGAGGAGGCCGATGTTATGTTTAACTCGGCCCTGGTTTACGAGCTGGCGGTAATAAAAAAGCAGGCTACCCACCTGCTCCAACAGATTGACCGCTCCCAAGAGGAATATATTATTGCTAAGCGGCTACTTACCTTCCTCTCATTTTTCTACCCCTTGGAGGCTACGGAGGTCCCCTCCAACTCCATCTTACGCGAATTTATCGGCCAATCCTGCTTCTTTTGAAGATTGTAGTGCCAGCGAGTTGCCCTAGCCTAGTCCTTTAGGGCACTAAGAATCGAACGCAACCGTTCCCGGTAGCCGGCATTTTCAATTATGGTCCCGGTGACGATAATATCGGCCCCCGCCTGCCTGACCCGGCGGGCATCGATCGCGGTACGAATCCCGCCGCCGACAATTAAGGGGATCGATAGCTCCCGTTTTACTGCCCGGATCATCCCCGCCGGAACAGGTTGGGCGGCACCGTTACCAGCCTCCAGGTAGACATAGTCCATGCCCATAAATTCAGCAGTGAGGGCATATTCCATGGCTTTCCAAAAATTCTCCCGGGATATTAGATCCGCTTCCCCCAACTCCCCCAGTTTCATGCCCGGTTCTACCAGGATATAACCAACCGGGATTAGCTCCAGGCTAAACCGCTTTAAGAGCATGGCCACCCGGGAATTGGCTCCGGTAATAAAATGAGGATTGCGGGAATTGAGAAGACTTAAAAATAGAAAAGCATCGAAGTTAAAACAGAGGGC
>JAAZLS010000095.1 GCA_012799185.1 Bacillota bacterium
CTATAATAATCAAAACCTAGGAAAAACAAAGCTAGGAAGAATGTAATAAGATTGATAAGCAATGTACCGGTGCTGGTAATTCTTGATGTGGTGGTTGATACAGTAAAGCTAACTATGTTTTTACTAATGTTTTGTACAAAAACCAACACACTGTCTTTGACATCTTGCAAAATATCTATGAGCGATTGCGGCATTACACTTATGTTAGGCGTTAATTTGTCTAAAAACTCATCGTAAGTGCGTACTATACTTGACCAGTTCCTTAATATGTTGTTGGCCAAAGAAATGGCTTCTTTTATGACATTATAAGTAACAAAATAAATAAGCAATAGAACCAAAAACAACACTAAAATATTTAGAACAAGGGTCGTTATCTTTCTGGGTATCTTAATGTTTTTATTAATTCGATTACCCAATCTATTAATCCGTTCAGCTAGGGGATTGATGATCGCTGCCCCCACCAGTGCAAATACAAATGGTAATAGTAATTTAATTAACTTAGGGAGTCCAAAAAATACAAATGCAGCTATAATAACGGCTATGAAAAACCTTATCGTCAATCTTTTATACAACTGCACCCTAGAAGTTCGATTCAAACCATTCATCTATGACCCCCCAATCGCTTACGACCATTATACCATGTATGCTAGAGATTTTACATTTTTTATTCCTTTACAAGTTGCGTACGGTAGCCGCGCATTGTAATAAGATCCTCATCTTTTAACTCGCCTAGCAAAAATGGTGAGCTAGGTCTGTGGGTGCTAATCCTAGCGGTTGTAGTGGAAAGACTATCATTCGCATAGCAATACAAGCAATTGTGTGCACAAGAATTATAAGCACCAATATCTACGCTTTCCACGCAACCACATTCTTTTCTTTGGTTTTTGTCCTTATGAACCTCTAAGGTTGACTTAGTGATGGACTCTATTAGTTCGTCATCAACACATTTTCCTTTTTTGATCCCCAATGCGCTTAGATCAATAGCTTCAGCACAAGTAAACAGCTCTAGATTGTAATCAGCACCAATTGACGCTAAAAAACCTCCTAGCAATTTCATATGTTCTTCGGTAATCGTCTGTAATTTTAAGCTTTTTGTGTTGCGTTTGGTCCTAGCATATAGATCGAGAAAACTAATAATGCAGCGTTCTGTACTTCCCCGGAGCTTGCTCGCTAAATCTAAAAAGTGCTTTTGGTGATAGCTTGGGGAAATATCCTCAGCCAACAAAATCGGATCGTATCTCCATATCACCCGTTGCGAACCTATTAGCTCGGCTAATTTTATAAAGGCGTCAACCAGTGATTCTTTTGACGGTAAGTTTTTTTCTATTCTGTCATCATAAGGAGTCAAGGTGAATTGAAAATAGTATGAATATCCCAAATCGTCTATTTCCTGAAGATAAGGGAAAAACGGAACGGGATTCTTCGTCCAAAAAATTATGCAATCAACAACATCCGGACTTAAAATAATTTTGCTGACCTGTCGATGGTTAAATGGATTACGTACATAAACAAAACCTTCCCGTAACCTATTAATCAACCACCTTCCGTAAAATGCAGGTATATCTGTTCTGCGACTCGCACTAATAATCATGATGCCCACGCCCTTACCATCACTTAGCCCCTACATAAGATCTTAATTAGCTACCATTCTCTTTTCCTTAATAACAACCTTTAAATAATGAAATATAAAAGCAGATAACATAATTAAGGCAATGAGCGCACCACTTAAGCAACCCTTGACAGTGGACCATAAATTTTCTAAAACTATAATTTTGGTGGGTTCTGAAGGTTTCACCAAAATATCAACACTTGTTCCTATTTCCCATTCACCGGAATAACCCGGGCTGGTAACAACGTATTGGTGTTGTGCATACTCAAAACCCAATTCAGCCACCAAGTTTTCGTCCTCTAAAATGCCAATTGCACTAACCACTGCTTCGACGCGCGAATATGTACTTAATATGATCTGATTTTGCACCGCTAAAATGCCGGCTATCACCAGGGGAACCAAAACTACACATAGACAAACTAAAGCGACTATCCCGGCTCTTTTTTTATCCTCGAAAAGAATAAAACTTATTGCTCCAAACATACTAACACCTCCTATATTTTTCAAGTATTAATTC
>JAAZLS010000094.1 GCA_012799185.1 Bacillota bacterium
GAACCTCCTCCGCCTTATGCTGGGGCAGTACCCCCGCTATTACATTCTTAATCCCTACCTCCTGAGCAATAGCCCGGGCCGTCTTCTCCTGGTCCCCGGTGAGCATATAGAGCTTTAACCCCATCCGCTTCAAATCCGCAATAGCGCCGATGGCACCCTCCTTAACCGTATCGGCTAGGGCCACCATCCCAGCTAGATCGTCCCCCTTTACCGCAAGCATTACAGTTTTCCCTTCTTCTTCCCAGCTATTTTTCTGCGATTTAAGGGTCGTTAGATCGATTCCGGCTGATTCGGCCAACTTCTCATTACCGATCAACCAGGTTTCGCCCCGAAGATCAAATTTTATCCCCCGCCCGGGCAAGGCTTCAAAACTATCAACCTCGTGCAATAATAATCCCCTACTTTGCGCCTCTTCGACCAGGGCCCGACCCAAGGGATGTTCCGATTTATTTTCCCCGGAGGCAATAATAGTTAAAAGGTCGTTCTCCTGTAAGGCCCCGGCTAGATAGATATCGGTTACTGCCGGGGCCCCCCGGGTAATGGTCCCAGTTTTATCGAGGACCACTGTGTCGATTTTCCCCGTTCGCTCCAGGTGTTCCCCCCCCCGGATTAGTATCCCCCGCCCGGCCCCGACCCCGGTCCCCACCATGATCGCCGTCGGTGTAGCCAACCCTAAAGCGCAAGGGCAGGCTACAACCAGTACGGTAACCATATGCATCAGAGCACTCGCGAAGGTAGCCCCGCTAATCAACCAACCGGCAAAGGTAATCAGGCCAATACTTATTATGACCGGGACAAAGATATTAGAGACCCGATCGGCCAGTCGTTGAATCGGCGCCTTGCTCCCCTGAGCCTCTTCTACCAGACGGATAATCTGGGCCAAGACCGTATCCTCGCCTACCTTCCGCGCCTGGAAGGTAAAACTACCAAATTTATTGATAGAGGCACCCACCACATCATCACCGGGTCCTTTTTCCACCGGCATACTCTCTCCGGTTAGATGGGATTCATCAATACTGGTATTCCCCTCCCGGATAATACCGTCTACCGGAACCCGCTCCCCCGGCCGCACTAGGATTAGATCCCCGACAGCTACCTCCTCTGCCGGAATATCCAGTTCCCTCCCCTCCCGGATTACCCGCGCCGTCTTCGCCCGTAATCCGATTAGCTTCTCGATCGCCTCCGAGGTCCTCCCCCTGGCCAGCGCCTCCAATAACTTGCCCAGCAAAATGATGGTCATCAACACCGCCGCCGACTCAAAGTAGAGGAGCCCCCAGCCGGCAATAAGAGAGACTAGACTATAAAAATAGGCGACCGATGTTCCCAGGGCCACCAGGACATCCATATTGGCACTACCTGCCTTAAGCGCTCGGTAAGCCCCCCGGTAGAAAGCCCAACCGGCAAAGAACTGAACCGGTGTTGCCAAAATTAGTTGCCAATAGGGATTTAGTTCAAAATGGAGCCCAACGTGGTGGGCGATCATCATCACAAATAAAGGAAAAGTTAATAGGAGAGCAACAATAAAGCGGGCTAACTGCCAGTTTATCTCCCTCCTCTGGGCCCGTACTCTCTCATCAAAAGAAAGATCCCGCGCTGGGCGGGCCTTGAAACCCAGCTCCTTCACCGCTCTCTCTATCGCCCGGGGACCGATTAAACCAGGAGTATATTGCACACTAGCCTTGCCGGTGGCTAAATTAACTACCGCCTCCCCCACCCCCGGCAATGCATTCAAGCGGTTTTCCACCCGGGCTGAGCAGGCGGCACAACTCATTCCCGTGATAAGAAACTCCTGTCTCTCCGCGGTAACCCCAAAACCTAGCTCGACAACCCGCTCCACTATTTGCCGGGGCTCCACCTGGTCCGGATTGTAGCTAACCATTCCTTTACCCATTACTAAATTAACATTAGCCGTAGAGACACCGGGGAGTGAATCTAGCCCCTTCTCGACCCGGGCCGAGCAGGCGGCACAGCTCATTCCGGAAATGGGAATAGTTATTACTTCCTGGTTGCTTTGCTTTTCACGGCCGGTCATACGATTGACACCTCCTGGTTAACTACCGGATCAACTTAAAGATAGTCTTTAGTATTTCATCCATCA
>JAAZLS010000015.1 GCA_012799185.1 Bacillota bacterium
CCGGCGGCTCCCCTATTCATGGCAATTTAAAGTTTAAAATTAACCCCCCGTGTTGCTCCAAATTATATACAGCAAAAAATGTATCTGTCAATCCCCGGCCAGCAATACTACCGCCTGGGCGGCGATCGCTTCGCCCCGTCCGCATAGACCGAGCCCGTCGGTAGTGGTGGATTTTACGGATACCTGGGGCGGGGCAATCTTTAAAACTGTGGCAATACGGCGGGCCATCTCCTCCCTATGGGGAGAGAGACGGGGACGCTGGGCAATGATCACGGTATCTACATTAACAACCCGGTACCCCCGGGTAGAAACCATTTTATATGTATCCTTTAAAAGGAGAATGCTGGAGAGGCCCCGGTACCGCGGATCCTCCGAAGGAAAATGGTGACCAATATCTTTTAGGCCGGCCGCCCCCAACAGGGCATCAGCAATACAGTGCAGAAGAACATCACCATCGGAATAACCCTGCAAACCCCATTCGAAGGGAATCTCTACACCGCCCAACCACAGGGTGCGCCCCTTTACCAGGGGATGAAGATCAAAACCTAACCCAACCCGCAATGCTAGCTTCCCCCCTTGAGATAAGCTACCGCTAACACCAGGTCATGGGGGCCGGTAATTTTAAGGTTAACCGGATCACCGGGAAGTACCTGCACCGGGTAATCCATCAGTTCCAGGAGGTAGGAATCATCGGTAGCCTCGATCCCTAATAGGGAGGCCTGCTGATAGGCCCCCTGAATCAATTTTCGTCGGAAGGCCTGGGGGGTTTGAGCCAGCCGTATTTTTCTCCGGGGGATGGTTGACTGGATCGTGTTATCTTCATTTAATTCTTTAATCGTATCGGTTACCGCTATCCCAGGGATAGCGGCACCATGCCCGGCGGCCATCTCCAGTACGGAGGCAATCAGCTCCCTTGAGACCAAGGGTCTTACCCCATCGTGGATACAGACCAGCTCATTCTCTTCCCGGACCTCCACCAACCCGCTTAAAACCGAATCCTGCCGCCTAGCTCCCCCTTCCACCAGGTGAAGCAGGTCCATCCGGCAATAGGGCTTAAGTACATCCCGACATAGTTCAACTTCTCCCACCGGGGCAACCAGGATTATCTGGGAAAAAAGGATGGAGCCGGTAAAGGCCCTTACCGTCCGGGCCAGTACCGGGACACCTTCCAGGGGCAGGTACTGTTTCCGTACCGGCCCGCCCATCCGCCGCCCCTCCCCGGCTGCAACAATTACCGCCGCCGCCTTGCTCATTTGGCCCCGGAAACCCTCTCACCGGCCAGCTTAGGCCGTGCAAATATCATTCGGCCGGCAGCGGTCTGTAGCACGCTGGTCACCAGGACCTCTAGGGTTTCGCCGATATGCTTTTTACCGCCCTCGATCACAACCATCGTCCCATCATCTAAATAGGCCACTCCCTGCCCGGCCTCTTTGCCACCCTTAATCACCTGGGCGGTCATCTCTTCACCGGGGAGAACTACCGGTTTGACCGCGTTGGCCAATTCGTTAATATTTAACACGGGCACACCCTGGAGCTCACAGACCTTATTCAGGTTAAAATCATTGGTGATAACCTTCCCTTTCAGCTCCTGGGCCAGACGAACCAGCTTGCTGTCGACATCGGTAACATCATCGTAGTCGGTCTCTTGAATTTTAACCGGCGTATCCATCTCTTTCTGAATCTTGTTTAAGATATCCAACCCACGCCGACCCCGGTTACGCCTTAAAAGATCGGGGGAATCGGCAATATGGCGCAGCTCCTCCAGGACAAAACCCGCCACCACAATCGTGCCCTCTAAAAAACCGGTTTTGCAGATGTCGATGATCCGACCATCAATAATAGCGCTGGTATCTAACACCTTATGGCTGCGGTTGGCCCGGGCGGCAGTGTTACGTCCGGCCAGGCTAAAAAGGGGAGCCAGGAAGGAGAAGTCCTCTTTACGATGAAGAATAAACCTTACACCGTAATAGGCTAGCATCAATGAGACAACCAGGGAGAGATAGGGACCGACAACCGGGATCCGAGAAATAGGAATGTAAAGAAAGGCTCCGATAAGCAGAGTAATAATAAGCCCAAAAACCGCCAGGGCGATATCCTGCATTGGAACCAATTTAAGCTTGCTATCACACCAGGCAAAAAAATGAGCAACCCGGTTGAACATCACCGGGCTAATAAAATAGAAGAGCAGCCCGAATAGCACACCTCCAAATATAGACAGACTGCTGGGGGCGGGAACAGCAATCGGGGCACCGATGGCCTGGATAAACGTTGGCACTAAGCTGTTAGTAAGATATAGGCCGATTACCGCGCCCACCAGGGTCATTATAATCCGTAGAACCTTGCGACCCATTGGATTCACCTCTTATAAAAGATAATAAGTCCAAGTATGAAAAAGAACAACCAGATAATGGGACAACAAAAAAAAGCTATACCTTAGCCGCATTGTAACGTATAGTTTTAACTTAAATCAAGTTGGAATATACATGAAGGGAAAAAAATTCTACATCAAGATGCTACTTTTGGGGAGAGCCGTCTTCTTCCTGGGGTTCCCTAAATATTTCCTCCAACTTTTGATTTATTATTTCCCGATCCATCCCCGGAACCAGTTCCAGTTCGCTAATCAGTATTTGCTTAGCACTTCCCAGCATCTTACGCTCCCCGGTAGATAAACCCTTTTCCTGGTCCCGCAATACCAGGTTCCGCACTACCTCCGCCACCTTAAAGATGTTACCGCTTTTTATTTTTTCTAGGTGCTTACGGTAACGGCGGTTCCAATTAGAAGGGGTCTCCCCGGCCGGCTCCTGCAAAATTTGGAAAACCTTCTCCACTGCATCCCTCCCAATGACCTCCCTTAGGCCGACCTGGCAAACGTTATCCATGGGTATCATTACCTTCATCTCACCCATGGGTAGCCTCATCACGTAATATTTTTTACGGTCTCCTAGTATTTCTTTCTCTTCGATAGCCTCTATTATCCCTGCTCCATGCATAGGATAGACTACTTTATCCCCGACATCAAACACTTTATCACCTTCTTCGCCTGAAACCATATTAACACAGCTATTAGCAAGGTGTCAATCAAGGTGATTTCTTCCAGCGGGCCGATCCCTTGGCCGCTAAAATAGGGCCGGAATAGATGAGGCTGGGGATTTTCTTAACCGCCCGGGAGGGACGCTCCGACCACGGGCCCCAACCCTTTCCTACGGGGAGGCCGGTTACAGCACGGATTAGGGCGGATAATGCCCCCCGGGGCCACGAAGGCAGCCATTTAGCCCCGACCGGAGGTTGACAGCCGATGAAAGTAAAAAGTATAATTACGTTGAAACAACATCAAATATACGGGGTGACAGTTAATGAAAAGCGGCGAAGCAGTCGGTGAGTTCCAAGATTTAGTATCTCAAGTATTGATTCGACACCGCAGTATATTGGATTGCCTTACCAAGTACCAGGAATCGACTGCCCGGGTTAACCGCAGCATCATTAAAACGGTTACCAGCTGTGGCTGCATCTCTATTAATGCCGGGAAACAGCAGTACCCCCCACGTGATTCCCTAAAGGATTGCTGCAAGTTTATGGATTCCCATATTAAAGGTCAGCTTTGTGAACCCTGCCGGGAAATAATAGCCGAGGAGATCGGAAACCACCTGTTCTATCTGGCTGCCCTATGCGATCTGCTGGATTTCAACCTGCAGGAAATCATAAACCAGGAAGAGAGCAAGATCAATACTTTAGGGCATTTCCTGCTATCCTAGCAGGCAAGCATCGATCGCTTCTTTTATATTATCTACACCGGTAATATTAACCGTACCCGGCCCATCTTTTAAGTTTGTTAGGCTGGCCCGGGGCAAGATGTAGTTTTGATACCCCAGCTTGACCCCTTCCCGTAACCGGATATTAATATCACTCACAGGGAGGATTTCACCTGTCAACCCAATTTCACCGATCACTACCGTATCGCTCCCGATGGTCTTCTCTTTTAGGCTGGAAACCAGGGCTGCCGCTACGGCCAGGTCGGCCGCCGGTTCCGTGATGCGGACACCCCCGACCACGTTAATAAAGGTATCCAACCCCACGAATGAGTCTCCTGCATGCCGGGCCAGTACCGCCATAATGAGGGCGGCCCGGTTTAAATCTATCCCCACCGATGCCCGGCGGGGAGTAGCATAACAGGAGGGGATAACCAGGGCCTGTACCTCCACCAGTAGGGGGCGGGTCCCCTCCATGCTGGCAGTAACCGCCGCCCCCTGGACACTGCGGGAGCGCCGGGTAACAAAAAAGGCCGAGGGGTTAACCACCTCCGCCAATCCCCTCTCTTCCATTACAAAGACACCAATTTCATTGGTTGAACCAAAGCGATTTTTGACCCCCCGTAAGATGCGAAAAGAGTGACCCCGATCTCCCTCCAGGTAGAGAACCGAATCTACCATATGTTCCAATAACCGGGGGCCGGCCATAACCCCCTCCTTGGTAACATGTCCTATTAAAAAAACCACCGTCTCAATCTTCTTAGCCAGTTTTACCAGTTCAGCGGTTACCTCCCGGACCTGGACCGGGCTACCCGGTACCCCGCCTAGCTCCGAGCGGTAACAGGACTGGACCGAATCGATTACCAGCACCCCGGGCCGTAACCGGGAGGCCACCTCCAATATGTTTTCCAGTGCTGTCTCCATCACCACCGGAAGCTCGGTACCCGCGTTAATGCGTTCAGCCCTTAATTTTAGCTGGTGGAGCGACTCCTCCCCACTAACATAGAGAACCTCATGACCGACGGAGAGCCGGGAGGCAACCTGTAATAGCAGGGTTGATTTGCCAATCCCTGGGTCGCCGCCCAGCAGAATAACCGAGCCCGGGACAGCCCCGCCCCCTAAAACCCGATCAAATTCCAAAAGGCCGGTGCGCAGGCGATGGTCTACCCGCAACGGCAAATCTTTTAACAGGCTAACCCGGGCCGGGGGAGAATCCCGCCGGGAGGAGGGGGGTGACGATTCCAAAAATGAGTTCCAACTGTTGCAGGAGGGACAGCGGCCCAGCCACTTAAAAGTTTCATAGCCACATTCCTGACAGATAAATAGTTTTTTGCCTGCACTCATAACCTGCTCCTGGTTGTAATTTAGAGATCCCACCTTTAATGGCATCCCACAAGTCACGGTTAAAGCGAAAAATCTTTATCTACAAGTGAAAGGAGAGTAGTTAAATTATGGTGATCCCACTCACTACCCATCTCCGGGGTCTCCAGGATTACCGGCATCTCCTCCGGCCAAGAATAGGCCAGCAAGGCTTCAAAGGACCTTAGACCGATGGAGCCTTTACCCAGATGCTGATGGCGATCAACCTTCGAGCCACAGGCTACTTTTGAATCGTTAACATGGAGCGCCCGCAGGCGATCTAGGCCGATTAACCGATCAAATTGCCCCAGCGTCTCTTCCAACCCGTGGGGGCTATCCAAAGCGTAGCCCGCCGCCCAGGCGTGGGCGGTATCGAGGCAAACCCCCACCCGGTTCCGGGGAAAATTGTTCACTACCGCAGCCAGCTCCTCCAGACGAGAACCCAGGGCAGTGCCACTACCGGCTGTATTTTCTAGTAATAGCTCCACCCCGGCGGGCCAGCGTTCCAGTTCCCGGGAGATAGTATCCGTTACTTTTTGTAATCCCCGCTCAACCCCCTGTCCCCCGTGATTCCCAGTATGTAAAACTACATACGGGGAACGGTACAAGGCGGCCCGCTCCATGGTCAAAGCAAGCAGCTCTACTGATCTTTGATAGGTTTCCGGAGAAGAAGAGGCTAAATTTATTAAATAAGCGCTATGAATAACCAGCGGAAAAACGCTAAGCTCTTGCAATAGTTTGACCCGGCGTGCTATCGCCGCCCGATCCGTTTTCCCCATCCTCCACCCGGTTGGGTTGCCGGCAAATATTTGCACGGCCTGACAACCAAAGTCCGTAAGTCGCCGCAGGTTTTTCTCAAACCCTCTACTTACGGACATGTGCATCCCGATACGCATTATGTTCACCCTTACCTTCCCACGATCCCTTTGAGCCCTTGCATGTGTTTTCTTTTGGCCGGGTTGACAGGAACCGTCCCCCGTCAACTAGCCCTGTTTAGTGAGTATGGAAAGCATGTTGCGATAAGCTTTTTTATCGATCTGTAGGGCCTGGTTTATAGCCTTATACTTGGCACCGACACTGGATGTTGATACACCGTATTTTACCGCCAAATCCTTCTGGGTGATATTGAGGAAATGGAAACGAGAGAGACTGTACTCCAGGCCTGCCGCCCAGGTCTGGGGCTTTACAATCCGGGGAACTTCCGGATAAACCCGGTCGATAAAATCCAACCAGATGGCCAGCACATCCTCGTAAAATTCCTCGGCGTAATAGGAGCTTTGCCGCATATGGTTTAAGGTACACCGGAGAACTTGTTGCCAGTGCTGCTTCCAAACCGGGGTAGCAATGGGATAGCTATTTAGATCAACCTCTATGAAACCTTCGCGGTAGATCCGACAGGAAGGGGTCGGGGAGAAATTTTTTAATACCAGTAGAGCCATCTGGCGGAAACGCTCCTTGATCCAGGGATTCATCACATACTGGCGGAGATTGGGCACCGCCGGCCGGCCGACTCGGCCATAGAGATAGATAATCTCTTCTTTTAACCGGTCGCTCCCCTGGTAAAGCCCTTGCAACAAGGTGACTTTAAAGCCGTCATCCCTTGCAAACTTGCGGGCTAGCTCTTCCTGATCCAGGGTTAGCACGATTTGAAGTAATCTTTCATTTTCCTGCGGGGTCATCCGGGCTACCGGCTTTAACAGGTTTTCCTCTTCCTCCAGGGCGAATATTAAATCAAGCGCCTCCTCGGCCATCTCCCCCTCCGGGGAAAGTTCAACATATTTTTGAAGGTAGTCCCGGGCCGTCTCCAGGTCATCTAGCAGGCCACAGTTAATTGCCATTAAAAAAAAGCATTCGGTCATCTCCGGCTCTAGTTGATCAACGATATTTTTAAAGATCCTGTTGGCCTCTTCAAACCGGTTGGTCTTACTTAAAAGACAGGCCAGGTTATAATGGTGCAAGGGGTTCCCCGGCTCTATCTCTATTGCTTTCCTAAAAAACAGCCCGGCTTTTGAGGGTTTGTTCCGATAAAGGTAATGCCTGCCCTTCAAATAATAGTAATTTGCCTCCTGCTCAAACCGAACCACCTTGGAAACCGGGTTTGTTGACCGGGAGGCAAGTTTCTTGCGATTACTGATTTTATTCATGCTGGCTTCACCACCCATCCCAGTGTCATTGACTATAACTTTCTCCAGTTACCGGAGGATATCCTTCACCGGGCCGGGTAAAAATGTAAGCCCCCAAGACTACTCCTCTTCATCAAAAGGGGATTTAAGAAATATACTGCGCTCCAGGAACCGATCCCATTCAGACCAATAACCCGGTTCACCCGATTGCTTATCCATGATTCGAATAAATTGATTCAGGCGCCCACTGACCAGGTCGGCATGAAACAGGGCAAAAGCATGAATGGTCTTAGGTACCTCCGGTGAACCCCACTCCCTTAAGCCATGGTGGGCTAAAATCATATGCTCTAACTCCAGCTTCAACCGGGGTGGAAAACCGGGAATCTGGTTGATTTTCTCATCAAGCATCTCCTTGCCGATGCTGATATGGCCGACCAGTTTGCCCCGATCGGAAAACTCAAAGCTTAAACTTGTCGAATCGTACTCCTCAATTTTCCCCACATCGTGGAGGATTGCCCCGGTAAAAAGCAGGTCACTGCTCAGGTGCTGCGGGTAGAGGGTCGCCAGGAGGCGGCAGATCGAAATAACCTCCAGGGTATGCTCCAGGAGGCCACCGGTATAATTGTGATGGATTGTCCGGGCAGCCGGGGCCAAGGCAAATTTTCGTACAAACTCTGGCTCATTAAAGAAAGAGCCAAGTAGCCGCTTCAAATAGGGCTCGGTAATCTCCTTGCTGACAATCTCCTCCAACTCCTCCAGCATCTCCTGCGGATCCCGTTCCGCTACTGCCTGGAAAAAACTACGATTGACCTTCTCTATATCCAGCTTCTTGATATCGTTTATTACTACCTGAGGGCCATGGTAGTCGTTTACTTCGCCCCGGATAAAGACCACGTCTCCCTTATTTAAAGGCTCCTTAACGATAGCTGTATCCCAGAGGATCCCTTTTACACTACCACTGACATCCCCCAGGACGAATCTTAAAAAATATTCACCGGCCCTGTTCGGAGAAGAATAGGCAGAACGGTAAATTGCCAGGAGCAAAGCCTGGGTCTCCACCTCGTCCCCGATCCGTAAATTTTTTATTAATTGTTTTTTCATAAGATAACCCCCATCCGACCTGGCAAGGCAGTAGTGTGTAGTACTTTACCATAAAAGCCGGGCTAGTGAAAGCAAGTTGGCCGGGATAAAGAAACGAAAAAAAGGGAGGCAGGATAAATCTTCTGCCTCCCGGGCTAAAACCTGGTTAGTTCCATCTTAGCCCCTATTTTTATAATCATAAAATCCCCGCCCCGTTTTCCGGCCCAGCCGGCCGGCCCGAACCAGCCGGCGTATTAAAGGCGAAGCACGATACTTAGAATCCCGGGTTTCCCAATGCAGGTTATCCATAATCATTAGAACCACATCCAACCCCACCAGGTCACCCAGAGCCAACGGGCCGATGGGATGGTTGGCCCCCAGCCTCATCCCCCGGTCTATATCTTCGGCGCTGGAGATGCCCTCCTGTAGCACAAAGGCCGCCTCATTGATCATTGGAATTAAAAGCCGGTTAACAACAAAGAGGGGCGCTTCATTAACCGCGATCGCCTCTTTCCCTATTTTGCCGGCCAGCTCCATGATGGTGTTAAAAGTGGAGTCGGAGGTATCGGTACCCCGGACCACCTCTACCAACTTCATCACTGGCACCGGGTTGAAAAAATGCATCCCGATGACCTGCCCCGATCGCCCGGTAGCTGAGGCGATCTCAGTTATACTGAGGCCGGAGGTGTTGGAGGCCAAGATCGCCTCCGGTTTTACGATCCGATCAAGTTTAGAGAAAAACTCCTTCTTTTTTGCCATGATTTCAACAATCGCTTCAATCACCAGGTCTACCTCGGCCAGCTCTCCGTGATCATAGGCAACCTGGATCCGACCTAGAATGGCATCGGCCTCCCCCCGGGTCAACCGTTCCCGCTCTACCTGCCGAGACAGGTTCCGTTTAATTAAGCCTAACCCCCGCTCTTCGGCCAGCCTCTCGATCTCGGCCCGCGGGCGGGCCCGGGCCATAATCACCTTATATCCGGCCTGGGCGAACTGTTGGACAATCCCGCTACCCATGGTTCCGCCGCCTACTACGCCGACCGTTTTTATCTCCATTTGGTACCCCCTAAGCAATTATTTCAAACAATGCGCTACCGCCCCTTAAATTTCGGTCTCCTTTTTTCCAGAAAAGCCCGGGCCCCTTCGTCCTTATCCTCCGTATCAAATAGATCGCCAAAGGCGGTTGCTTCATATTTTAAACCCTCGGCTAGGGGCAGCTCCCGACCCCGATCCACTGCCCGTTTGGCGGCCCGAACCCCCAGGGGGCCGCACCGGAGGATCGCAGAGGCCAACTCTTTAGCTTTATCTAAAGCCTCCCCAACCGGGACCACCTCTTCCACCAGCCCTATGCGCAAAGCCTCGGCGGCAGAAATCTGCTTGCCGGAATAGATCAACTCCCTTGCTTTGCCCGGGGAAATTATCCGCGGCAGCCGTAGCGTGGCCCCGTAACCGGGCATAATACCCAAGGTTACCTCCGGCAGGCCCAAGCGCGCATTTTCAGAGGCGATCCGTATATCGCAGGCTAGGGCCAGCTCCAGCCCTCCCCCAAGGGCAAAGCCATTGATAGCGGCGATCACCGGCACCGGCAGGGTGGCCACCTGTTGAAAGACCCGCTGCCCCCTCTGGCTGAATTCTACCCCCCCCGCCCGATCAAGGGAGGGAAACTGGCTAATATCGGCCCCGGCTACGAAGGCCTTATCACCGCTCCCGGTAATAATTACCGCCCCTAGCTCCCTATCCGGGGCCAATAGCTCCACCTTTTCTTGGAGCAGCTCTAATACTCCGGTATTTAATGCATTTACTGGCGGGTTGTTTAAGGTAA
>JAAZLS010000016.1 GCA_012799185.1 Bacillota bacterium
CGTCCTATACTGGAGCGGGTGATGGGAATCGAACCCACGCGACTAGCTTGGGAAGCTAGGGCTCTACCATTGAGCTACACCCGCTTGCGTAAGCAAGATTTATTATACACTGGTTGGTTTGCCATGTCAACCACCCGCTGCTAACTTAGCCCTGGCGCACCTCCAGGTAACGCTCCAGTTTTCTTTTTACCCGTTGTAATGCATTATCTATTGATTTAACATGCCGTCCCAGCTCCTGGGCAATCTCCTGGTACGATTTTCCCTCCAGGTAAAGGGTGAGTACTTTCCATTCCAGGTCGCTGAGAATTTCACCCATCTTAAACTCAATATCATTATACTCTTCGCGATTAATCATCAGTTCTTCCGGATCGGTAATCCTAGTCCCCGACAAAACATCTAGTAAAGTCCGATCCGAATCTTCATCATAAATCGGTTTGTTTAAAGAAACATAGGAATTTAAAGGGATATGCTTCTGCCGGGTGGCAGTCTTAATCGCCGTGATAATCTGGCGGGTGATGCAAAGCTCAGCAAAAGCCCGGAAAGAGGCCTTGTTACCCCTGAAATCCCGGATGGCCTTATAGAGACCAATCATCCCTTCCTGGATTATATCCTCCCGGTCGGCACCAATTAGAAAATAAGACCGGGCCTTAGCCTTAACAAAGTTTTTGTACTTATTAATTAAAAATTCCAAAGCAATAGAGCTGCCTTGCTTGGCTTCCGTAACTATATCCTCGTCCCTTTGGACATCAAAATCCCTGAATGCTCCCGGAACTTCATTCATTCCTTGAGCCGGAAAGCTCACCAACATCGCCTCCGTAAGCTGTAATGGGGGGGGAATTCCTACGCAGCCATTATATCCTATAGTTTCACGGTAGGTCAAGCCTTTTGCCAGTCTAAACCTTAACCGGAAACCAAATCTATTGCCACCAGGTACAGCCCCTCCGTTGTTTCCTTTCGGAGATAACCAAATCAATACCAGCCCTGTCGCCGACCGGAGGCGGTAAACATTAAGATGGCGGCGGCCACTGAAACATTTAACGAGCCGCCGGGCCTGCCCATCGGTATATAAAGGATCTGATCACAATGCCGCCGCACCAGCGGTGAGAGCCCCTTTCCCTCCGATCCGAGTACCAGGGCCAGGGGAACCCCGTAATCCGCCTGGTAAAAGGTAAGATCACCATCAGCCTCGGCACCGTATACCCAGTACCCCTCCTGCTTCAACCGCCCCATGGTCTGCACCATGTTGCTTACCTGAACTACCGGTAATTTCTCGGCTGCACCGGCCGCAGCTTTACGGGCGGCAGGGGTAATCGGGGCGGCGCGGCGCCGGGGGATAATTACCGCCTCCGCTCCGGCGAAATAGGCGGTCCGAATGATTGCACCTAAATTTTGAGGATCCTGGAGATGATCCAACAATACCAGGCAAGGCGGCTCCTGGAAGGAAACATCCCCCGAAAGCAAGGCATCCAACGACAAATAGGCAAAGGGTTTAACCAGCGCCGCCACCCCCTGGCAACCGGAAAGGGAGCCGACCACCCGTTCAAATTCTGATCTGGGTATCCGCCTTACCGGCACCCGGCGGCCCCGGGCCAGTTTTAGGATGGAGTCGACACTAGCCCCTCTCTGACCGGCGACCATTAATATTTTTTCAGGACGCCCCTGTTTCAATGCTTCCAATACCGGCTGCCGCCCGATCACCAGGTCATCCCTACGGTTAACCATCCTTCTTTTCCAGGCGCCCGCAAGAGAACTCGCCTTCAGGGCAAAGGCCTTCAGTCTCACAGGGCGGGCCCGCATTTTTAAATAACAGGGGCGATACCCGGCGCACCTCCCGGAGCATCTTTTCCGCTAAATGGCGAATCTCCCACTGGGCGCGCCGACAACAACGGACCCGGAAAAAATGTAAAAGGCTCCGGGCATTCATGGTTACCACCAACCTGGTTTCGCAGGCGTTGGGCAGAACATAACGGGCATCTTCCTTTGGCACTATTTCCCTTAACCGTTGGTAGGCCTCCCTAATATGAGCCATTTGCTCAACAAATAGCCGGCGTGCCCCGGGGGAAGCGGCTACCGAAGGTGGAATAATGTAGCTAAATCCGCCCTCCTCGACGTAACGCTGCGATTTCTGGGAGTAGGAGGCAATACGGTGGCGCACCAACTGGTGAGAGAGGGCCCGGCTGACCCCCTCGATCGCAAAGGTAAAAGAGGCATGTTCCAATGGCGACTGGTGTCCCATCTCGACCAATTTTTCGATAAAAGAAGCTTGCCTCTCCGGCGTCATCCTCCGGGCCAACTCCGATGCGGAAGCCGATGAGTAGCAGAGCCGGGCGGCGGCGGCTACGGTCTGTTCCGGCTCCCCGGTCCAGGCAAGCAATTGAACATCCATATTTATTCCCCCCCTAACTAAAATGGATTAAGGCTATTTCCTTTTCCAACGAACACCATGGGGCGTATCCTCCAGGAGAATACCCCGGTCCAGTAGCTCTTCCCGGATCCGGTCAGCGACCGCCCAATCTCCCTTTTTCCGGGCCTCCTCCCGCGCGGCAATAGCCCTCCGGATCTCCTGATCCATCTCCAGGCTGGAATTAAAATCGATAATATCTAAAACATCATTAACCTCCCGGTAAAACCGTAAAACATCCTCCACTATCTCCCGCTGGTAAGGATATTCCTGTTTTAAGTAGAGATTAACCTCCCGGGCCAGCTCAAAGAGTACCGCTACCGCACCAGCCGTATTAAAATCATCATCCATGGCCGCTACAAACCGTTCCCGGGCCCCGTCGAGAAGCCCGGAGGATACGGGGCTCTTTTTATCTTTACCCATGGCCGTCGATGCGGTTTGAAGAGCATGCCCCAGGTTGTCTACCAACTCCTGCAACCTCAGCCTCCCTCGGCGGGCCTGTTCAAGCAGCATCTCGCTGAAATTTACCGGGCTGCGGTAATGGGCAGAGAGCATGAAAAACCGCAAATCATAGGGGTTGTGCCTCTTTAATAGGTGTCGAACAGTGAGCACATTTCCTAAAGACTTGGACATCTTCTGGTGATCCAGGTTAAGATAGCCGATATGAATCCAGTAACGGCTAAAGGGTTTACCGGTAGCCCCCTCGCTCTGGGCAACCTCATTCTCATGGTGGGGGAAAATTAAATCGGTACCCCCGGCATGAATATCCAGAGTATCACCTAGAAGATGCATCGACATGGCCGAGCATTCAATATGCCAGCCCGGCCGGCCCCTTCCCCAGGGGCTTTCCCAGGCCGGTTCACCCGGTTTTTCTTCTTTCCAAAGGGCAAAGTCCAGGGGGTTCTTCTTCTTCTCACCGGGTTCTACCCGGGCCCCAGCCATCAGCTCCTCCCGATCCTGGGATGAAAGCTTTCCATAGGGGGGAAAACGAGAGGTATCGAAATAAATATCCCCGCCCCCGGGATAGGCCAACCCCTTCGCCAAAAGTTTCCCAATTAATGATATGATTTGGGGAATATACCCGGTGGCCCGGGGCGAATAGTCGGGGGGCCGAATCTTTAACGCCTCGGCATCCTGCCGGTAAGCAGCAATATAGTGCTCGGCCAACTCAGAGACCGAAATATTCTCTTCCCCGGCCCGGCGGATCATTTTATCATCAATATCGGTATAATTCTGGACCATCTTTACCCGGTAGCCGCGGTACTCTAAATAACGGCGGATTAGATCGCAGACGATAAAAACCCGGGCATTGCCGATATGAATATAATCATAAACCGTTGGACCGCACACATAAAATTTTACCTCCGGGGGGTGAAGGGGTCGGAAAATTTTTTTACTACGGGTAGCCGTATTGTACAGTTTTATAGTCATCGGAATACCTCCACCCTAAGATTAAAAACCGGCGGGAGTACCAGTGCCTCCCTAGTAATTAAGCCGCCCCTGGCCGGCCGGCACAGGGACGGCTTACTAGCCGCGGTTTTCACTCTGTTAGGATCTGGCTCCGGCTCCGCAAGCCGATACTAAGACGCCGTCCGGCTCAGAACCCCTTTCACCCTTTAAAGGTATCTCTC
>JAAZLS010000002.1 GCA_012799185.1 Bacillota bacterium
GGATGAATGGATCAGAAGCCGCATCCGGATGGTTACCTGGAAACGGTGGAAGAAAATCCGGACCCGCCACGCGAATCTCAAAAGCCTGGAGATAAAAGAAGAACAGGCCTGGATGTGGGCCTAATACGAGAAAGGGCTACTGGCGAACTGCCCATAGCCCAATCTTATCAATAGCTCTTTCCAATGAAAGGTTCAAACGAAGCGGATACCTCAGTTTGACTGAATGCTATTCTGCCCCGATTACTATTTTCCCCTGCTCCCCGGTTTAGGGAAAGAAGCCTCGGGCCTTCTGGGTAGCGACCAGCCGTTTTAGGGCAACAATATAGGCCGCCTCACGCATAGGAATATCTTTCTTCTCGGCCATGGTGTACACTTCGTTAAAGCTCTGGACCATGATCCTTTCCAGGTTACAATTGATCGTCTCCATATCCCAGGCCATATGTTGCATATTTTGAACCCATTCAAAATAGGAGACGACCACCCCTCCGCTGTTGGTTAGGATGTCGGGCACTGTGGTAATCCCTCTCTCCACCAGGATCTTGTTTCCTTCATAGGTGGTCGGCCCGTTGGCGGCCTCCACTAGGATCCGGGCCTGAACCTCTTTTGCCACTTTCCGGGTGATCTGGTTTTCCATGGCTGCCAGCACCAGGAAATCAACCTTGGCCCTCAGCAGGTCATCGTTATCAATTGGAGTTAAGCCATCCTGGGTGAACCCCTTGATCAGGTGGCGCGGGCTGGTTTTTACATATTCCAGCAGGCCCGGTATATCGATCCCTGTCTTGCAATAGAATGCCCCCGAGATATCACATAGCGCCACTATCCGGGCCCCTAGCAGGTGCAAGGATTCAGCGGCGGCGCGGCCTACATTGCCAAAGCCCTGCAGTGCCACGCTGGCGCCCTCCAGGTTAATCCCCGCTTTGGCTGCTATCTCCCGGGTAATAATGGCCGCTCCGCGGCCGGCGGCCCCTTGCCTGCCCAGTGATCCCCCCATTTCCAGGGGTTTACCGGTTACCACACCGGGGGCGTAACAGCCTTCCAATTTACCGTAAGTATCCATGATCCAGCTCATGATCTGGGCATTTGTATTAATATCCGGGGCGGGGATATCAATAGACGGGCCGATAAAATCAACAATTTTGGCTGTATATGTCCTGGTCAATCTCTCCATCTCGTAGTCCGATAGTTCGCACGGGTCGCAGACGATTCCTCCCTTGGCCCCTCCGTAGGGGATGTCGGCCACCGCACACTTGAAAGTCATCCAGCCGGCCAGGGCCCGCACTTCATCCATATCGAGGTTGGGGTGGTAGCGCAACCCGCCCTTGTAAGGCCCCCGGATGCTTGAATGCTGGACCCGGTGACCGGTAAACATCCTAAGTTGGCCATCATCCATTTTAACCGGGAAATTTACCGTAATCTCCCTTTCCGGGTAGCGGAGAAAAATATAGTCATCGGGTTCCAAACCTGCGATTTTTGCTGCCTCGTCCATCTGGTTTAACAGGGATTGATAGGGATTAGAATTATTATTATTATTTTCCATGGTATCGCTCCTCCACAATATCAAACATTAAACTATTTATGGGGCAAGGTTAGTTGCTACCCTGCCTCCATTTTAACTCCCGTTTAAAAAACGGTCAAATTGATTATATATGTTCGGGCGGGATCGCCGGGATCATCTCCTCCAGGATATCGGTTAAGGTAGGAGAGCCGATCTCCTGGAGTTCATAGCGGACCCGCAGGCAGGGTTTCTCGATATTTAGAATCCGGCGCAAATCGATCGGTGTAGCGCTGATTACCAGGTCGGCCGGGGTGCGCCGGATAGTTTCCTCTAGGTCCCGAACCTGTTTTTCCCCGTAGCCCATAGCGGGTAAAAGCGCCCCCATATGGGGGTATTTTTCATAGGTGGCTTTGATTGTATCTACCGCATAGGGCCGGGCATCAATTAATTCTGCCGCCCCGTATCTTTGGGCGGCAATTATTCCCGCCCCGTAGTTCATCTCCCCGTGGGTTAAGGTCGGGCCGTCCTCGATTACCAGTACTTTTTTTCCGGAGATCTCTTCGCCCTCGTCAACAAAAATCGGTGAGGCCGCCTCGACAATCCGGGCCCGAGGGTTTATTCGGCTAATATTTTTATAAACCTGGAGAATCCCCTCTCGATCGGCTGTATCGATCTTATTAATAATGATTACATCGGCCAGCCGGAGGTTGGTCTCTCCTGGGTGGTAATCCAGTTCATGGCCCGGGCGGTGGGGATCGGCTAAGGCGATATAGAGATCGGGGTAAAAAAATGAAAAATCATTATTCCCGCCATCCCAGAGGATGATATCGGCCTCCTTCTCTGCCGCTCTTAAAATTTGTTCATAATCAACCCCCGCATAGACGATAATTCCCCGGTCGATATGGGGTTCATACTCTTCGCGCTCCTCAATAGTACAGCTGTGCCGATCCAGATCATCGTAGCCGGCAAATCGCTGGCAGGCCTGTTTGACCAGATCGCCGTAGGGCATGGGATGGCGCACAACGACCACTTTTAATCCCTTCCCGGTCAGGATATCACAAACCCGGCGGGTAGCCTGGCTCTTTCCTACCCCCGTGCGCACGGCGGTTATGGCGATTACCGGTTTTTCAGATTTGAGCATGGTATGTTTAAGCCCCATCAGCCGGAAATCGGCGCCCGCCGCCATTACTCGTGATGCCTTCGACATGATATTGCGGTAAGAGATATCGCTATAGGCAAACACCACCTGGTCAACCTTTAAATCCCCGATCAGCTGCTCCAGCTCCTCCTCGGCATAAATAGGGATCCCCTCCGGGTAAAGTCTACCAGCCAACCGGGCCGGGTAGAGCCTCCCCTCAATATCCGGTATCTGGGTAGCTGTAAAAGCTACTACTCGGTAGTTTTCATTATCCCGAAAGTAAACATTAAAATTATGGAAATCCCGGCCTGCCGCCCCCATGATAATGACTCTGGTTGTAGTCATACTTAAAAACCTCCGTGGTTAATATATTTGGCCTAGTTTAATGAGTTAAAGTCACCGTCCCCGAAACTCACGAGCCCAGTTGGGTTAAAGGACCAACGAAAGGAGTGCCTTTTGGAGATGAAGACGGTTTTCTGCCTGGTCGAAGACAATTGATTGGGGGCCGTCGATTACCTCACTGGTAATCTCTTCCCCCCGATGGGCCGGTAGGCAGTGCATTACCAGCGCCTCTGGGTGGCCCTGGGCTAGCAGTTCCCGGTTAACCTGGTAAGGCTTAAAAATTTCTATATCGACGGCCTCTCCCTCCCGGCCCATGCTGATCCAGGTATCGGTATAAATCACCCGGGCCTCCTTTATTGACTGCCTCGGCTCGGTAGTAAGTTCAATCTTAGCCCCCGTAGCTCTTGCCGCCTTTTGGGCCTGATGGGTAATGGAGGCCTCTGGCTCCCGCCCCTCCGGGGTACAGATAGTAACATTTAGCCCTGCCTTGGCCCCCCCCAGCATCAAGGAATGGGCGATATTATTTCCATCCCCCAGGTAAAGCAAGGTAATCCCGGCCAGGCGGCCCAGTTTTTCTTTTATGGTCAGCAGGTCAGAGAGCACCTGGCAGGGGTGAAGTAGATCGGTAAGGCCATTAACCACTGGAACGGAGGCGTATTGGGCCAGTTCGGCCACCTCCTGTTGCGAATAGGTCCGGATTACAATCCCGTCTACGAACCGGCTTAATACCCGGGCCGTATCGGCGATAGTCTCCCCCCGTTTTAACTGTAGGTCCCTCGCATTCAGGTAGAGGGCGTGGCCCCCTAACTGGTTCATCGCTACCTCAAAAGATATCCGGGTGCGGGTAGAGCTCTTCTGAAAGATCATTCCCAGCGTTTTGCCCTCCAGGGGTTTAATTCTCTCGCCCGACAGGTACCCCTTCTTGATGAATTCAGCCCTGTCTAGAATATGATGAAGCTCCTCCCGGGAAAGATCGTGTATCGATAGGATATCTCTACCCTTTAGATCTACTTCCATTTCCAGATGCCTCCTGTAAATATTTGCCCTTCCTTTAATTAAAATAAACTACCAGCTTGCAAAAACCCCCACTGCCTTGAACTATCAGGTTAAAATTAGACATAAAACCCGATATTCCTTTTAAGTCCAAAATGTTAGTTCTCCTAATAGGTCAATCAAACATATCTCTCATTATTATGCCGGAGATTGAATATATGTGAAGCAGGGGAGGGAAGAGAGGTGTTTTTAACAATAATAGTTAACCGGCGCCGGCTGTTTTACCTAGCATTACTGGGAGTGGCCCTGGCCTTGCTGGTATTGACCCCTTTGTTTAAGCTACCGGAAAGGTTGAGCCAGGTGTTGGGCCGAGGGCAACGCCTGGTGCCTATCTATTACGTGGATACCCCAGAAAAAAAAGTAGCCTTTTCCTTTGATGCCAGTTGGGGGGCCGAACGGACCGAGCGGATCCTGGATATACTGGAGGAGCACTCCATAAAAACCACCTTCTTTCTAACTGGATTCTGGGTAGAGAGGTATCCGCACTACGTAAAGCTAATCGCCGAAAGGGGGCACGAAATTGGTAACCATACCTCTACCCATCCCCACCTGGGTAGCTGCACGGCAGAAGAGATCCGAGAAGAACTGTTGGGTATTGAGCAGATGATTAAAGAGCTTACCGGTGCGCAGCCCACCTTGTTCCGGGCTCCTTTTGGGGAATATAATAACCAGGTAATTACCGTGGCCGAAGAGCTAGGTTATAGTACCATCCAGTGGAGCATCGACTCCCTGGACTGGCAGAACCTGACCAAGGCAGAGATCGAGCAACGAGTTAACCAGCGGGCCCACCGGGGTGCGATAATTTTATTTCATAATAACGGCCTATATACCGCCGATGCCCTACCGGCGATTATAGACTATTACCGGCGCCACGGCTATACTATACTACCCATCTCCGAATTGATCTACCATGAGGATTTTATCATTGAGCCCCACAGCGGGGCCCAGGTACCCAACCCCCAACCTTAAACCGGGCCACCCCTCGCGGGCGAAGCACCGGGGACGGTCCTTTTTGCTTCGGGGAAGCACCGGGGACGGTCCTTTCTGCTTCGCACCTTCATTCTGAAAAGAGCAAATTGACACGATTCCTGCCTCCTGATAGCTTGCCACCGCCCAATAATTCTGTTAAGATCTGCGTAAAAGATGTCGTTAAACGTATCTTCAATAGAAGCATCCTAAATTTAAAGGTGGGGTTGTGAATGAAGGGGAAGGCTAACGATCGCAGTAAAATTGAACTGTCATGGCTACCCAAAGGTGGCGTAATTATGGATGTAACCACTGCCGAGCAGGCTAAGATTGCCGAAGAGGCGGGGGCAGTGGCGGTTATGGCTTTGGAACGGGTGCCGGCAGATATTCGGGCTGCCGGGGGGATTGCGCGGATGGCTGATCCGGAAATAATCTTGAAAATCATTGAATCGGTATCGATCCCGGTAATGGCCAAGGTACGGATCGGTCATTTTGTCGAAGCCCAGGTTATCCAGGAGTTGGGGGTGGACTATATTGATGAAAGTGAGGTCCTAACTCCGGCCGATGAAGAGTATCATATTAACAAGCACCTGTTCAAAACACCCTTTGTCTGTGGGGCCAGGGATTTAGGAGAAGCCCTACGTCGGATGGCGGAGGGAGCGGCTATGATCCGCACCAAGGGTGAACCGGGCACCGGTAACGTGGTCGAGGCGGTTCGCCATATGCGGAAGGTGATGGAACAGATTCGGGAAGCGGTAAATACCCCGGACGAAGAGCTGGTCGTGCTGGCCAGGGATTTAAGGGCGCCGTTGGAACAGTTAAGACAGCTGAAGGCGGAGGGGCGCCTGCCGGTTCCCAACCTGGCGGCAGGCGGTATCGCCACCCCGGCCGATGCGGCACTGATGATGCAGCTTGGTTCCGACGGAATCTTTGTCGGTTCTGGTATCTTTAAATCTGAAAACCCGGAGCGCCAGGCGAAGGCGATAGTAAAGGCAGCCCGACACTACAATGAACCAAAGGTGCTGGCTGAGATTTCCCGTGGGCTGGGGGAAGCGATGAAGGGTCTCGATATCTCCACCCTGGCCGAGGAAGATCGGATGCAGGAAAGGGGCATCTAACCGCCAATAAGCTGTGGGGCCAACGCCCTCCATAAAAATTACCTTTAGAGGTAACCCATCTTCCCTCAATGTAATTAAGGGAGATGGGTTTTTTATTTAATCCCGGAAGGGTTTCCCCGGCAAAGGCTAATTACCGGAATTTACCTTACAAATCGGATTAATTTTATGTTTTAATAGTAATGAGGGGAGTGGCGTTACAGGATGACTAAACTATTTAAGAGTAAAGAGGATTTTAAAAATGCCTTTAAGGATAGAATGCTGGGGCTGCGGGGTAAAAATATGGAGCAGGCCACTGAGCAGGATGGATACAAGGTTTTAGGCTCCATGATCCGGGAGGCGGTTATGGGACATTGGGCTGCTACCACCGCCTCTTATCGGGAGGAGGGAACCAGGCAGGCCTATTATTTTTCGATGGAATTTTTACTGGGGCGCCTGTTGGAAAGCAACCTTCTTAATATGGGTTTCCTAGATCTTTGCCGGGAGGGACTTGCCGAGCTGGGTTTAGATCTGGAAAAGATCACCGAGCAAGAACCGGATGCGGGGCTGGGTAACGGCGGTCTGGGCCGCCTGGCGGCCTGTTTTTTAGATTCCCTGGCCTCCCTTGGTTTGCCGGGGCATGGTTTTGGTCTCCGGTACCGGTACGGTTTATTTGAGCAGCGGATCAAGGATGGTTACCAGGTTGAACTGCCCGACTGTTGGTTACAGGAAGGAAATGTATGGGAAATCCGGCGGCAGGAAGAGGCGGTAGAGGTTCGTTTTGGCGGGCAGGTGCGGGTGGAGCATACCGGGAACCGGATGGTTCTTCACCACGAGGGGTACGAGGGGGTATACGCCGTACCCTATGATATGCCTGTTGTCGGCTATCGTAATCAGATTGTCAATACCTTGCGCCTTTGGAGTGCGGAGGCCACCGGGTCGGGTCGCTCCTTGGAACAGGGCTGTTTTCGCCGGGCGGTCGAATATCAACATGCCCAGGAAGCGATTAGTGAACTCCTTTACCCGGATGATTCCACTGATGAGGGCAAGCGGCTGCGCTTGAAACAGCAATATTTCTTAGTATCGGCCGGCTTGCAAGACATTATACGCGCTTATAAGGCTCGCCATGGTTCTGTTTCAGGCTTGGAACGGAAGGTGGCCGTTCATATTAATGATACCCATCCGGTTTTAGCTATCCCGGAACTAATGCGCCTCCTTATGCAGGAGGGTATCATCTGGGAGCGCGCCTGGAAAATGACCAACGCTATTATTTCCTATACTAATCATACCACCCTGGCGGAGGCCCTGGAGAAATGGCCGGTAGAACTATTTCGCTCCCTGTTGCCCCATATGTATGAAATCGTTCACGAGATAAACGAGCGTTTTTGCAAAGAAATCTGGGATACTCGCCCGGACTGCCGGGACAAATTGGCCGGCCTGGCTATTATTGCCGACGGACAGGTAAAGATGGCCCACCTAGCTGTGGTCGGTAGCCATAGCGTGAACGGGGTAGCCGCCCTGCATACTGAAATTTTAAAACATCGGGAAATGAAGGACTTTTACGATATTTCGCCCGAGAAATTTAACAACAAGACCAACGGGATTACCCATCGCCGCTGGTTAATGATGGCCAATCCCCATCTATCGCAGTTGATTACCTCGGCTATCGGCTCCGGCTGGATCCGGCGGCCGGAGTCGCTTGTCGCCCTGGAGGAATATATTGATGATGCCTCCTTCTTGGAGCAACTCCAGCGGGTAAAGCGGAACAACAAGGAGATATTGGCTGCGATGATCAAGGCGGACACCGGGTTGAGCCTGGATGTAGATTCTATCTTCGATATCCAGATTAAACGGCTGCATGGCTATAAGCGGCAGCTGCTGAACGTGCTGCATATCATGTATCTATACAACCGGCTGTGGGAAAACCCATCGCTCAATCTGACCCCGCGGACCTTTATCTTCGGGGCGAAGGCCTTTCCCAATTACCACCTGGCAAAAAGTATAATTAAGCTGATTAATACGGTGGCAGAAAAAATCAACGGGGACAAGAGGGTTCGGGATCGGCTGAAGGTGGTATTTATGGAGAATTACCGGGTTTCCCAGGCCATGCGCATTATTCCCGCCGCCGATTTAAGCGAGCAGATCTCTACCGCCGGTAAAGAGGCCTCGGGTACCGGAAATATGAAATTTATGTTAAACGGGGCGCTGACTATCGGTACCCTGGACGGAGCCAACGTGGAGATAGCGGAGGCGGTGGGCCGGGATAATATCTTTATCTTTGGTCTGGAGGCCGGGGAGGTATTTGAGCTTTACCGCCGCGGAGATTACCGGGCATGGGATCTCTATAACCAGGATTCGCGTATAAGAGCGGTAGTAGACCAACTGGTAAACGGTTTTCTACCGGTAGCCCATGATGAATTTCGGATTATACATGATCACCTTTTGGCATTAAATGATGAATTCCTTGTGCTAAAAGATTTTGACGCTTATGCTGCAACTCAAGAAAAGGCGGAAAGGATTTATAATCAGAGAAGGCAGTGGTTGGAAATGTCAGCCCTTAATATTGCCCGGGCCGGTCGTTTCTCCAGCGACTTGACTATCGGCCGTTATGCAAGGGAGATCTGGGATATTGAAACGGTAAACAGAGCCGGGCCGGGAGAACCGGCTCCGGTTACCGGCTCTTTGGTGGGTTCTTCCTAGCTACGTTGATGACGCGCAATCCCCTTTTTCTAGCATACCTGATCCTTTGGGCGGTAACACCGATCGGGTATAAACAGGCACAGATACAATAGGCGGACTGATCAATTAAAAACCGGTTATGCCTTTCTATACAGTTATCCCTATATTCTGCCGAGACATAGATGATCTGATCGGCTTTTTCCAACAGGTTGGCATAAAATTCTTGCTGTTTTGGTGCCCAGAATTGATCCGGTTCTTTACAAGGCAGGGCAAAAACTAGACGGATATTTCGCCCCATCTCTTTCCGGGCGATAATTAACGATGAGGCTATTTGATCAAATCCCGGTGCCCCACCGGAAATAAATGTAGTTACACCCAGTTTAACCAATTTTTCCACCGCAACATTCAATTGTTCTAGAATGTACTCAATTCTTTTTCCGGGCAACTTTCGATGTCCGATAAAACAACAGCTTAACGGTTTGTGCATTAAATTGGTCCTCCCCTGAAATTATGTGCACTAAAAATAAGTGCATATAAAAAAGTGTATCATAATTAGCGCTTAAAATGAATGTAGCCTCAGTGCATATTAGGTGCGAAAGGGGATTGGGTTGAAAAAGGATAGGAAAAAACATTTCAGCATTCGCATTAATGAAGAACTTCTAAAAAAATTTCATTACGTAGCAAAGTACGAAGATCGATCTGCCAGCGGTCAGATAATGTTTCTTATCAATACCTGTGTCCGCGAATTTGAGGAAAAATATGGGCCGGTTGAGCTTGACAAGGGGGAGGAAAAATAGCCTATCCTTTCAGCGTGAATTATTCCCACTCAATGGTTCCGGGAGGCTTGGAGGTGATATCGTATACCACCCGGGTTACTGAAGGAATTTCTGTAGTTAAACGGGTAGAGATGCGTTCCAGTAGGTCATGGGGAAGGGGGGCCCACCGGGCGTTCATCCCATCGGTAGAAATCACCGCTCGTACCGCTACTACCGGGCCGTATACCCGTCGCCCCGACTTTGTCCCAACCGCATTTATCCCCGGCAGCACAGCAAAATATTGCCATACGGGGGGTTCACATCGGGATTGTTCGATTTCCCGGCAGACAATGGCGTCGGCCTCCTGGAGCAGCTCTGCTTTTTCCTTGGTTACCTCTCCGATAATGCGCACCGCCAGCCCCGGGCCGGGAAAAGGTTGGCGTTCAATTAACTCCGACGCTAGCCCCAGCTCTTTGCCTACCAGGCGCACCTGGTCCTTATAAAGTTCCCTTATTGGCTCTAGAAGTTTAAAACCCAGCTCTTTTGGTAGCCCCCCTACGTTATGGTGAGATTTAATCCGCGATTCTACTCCCTGGCCGCTCTCGACCACGTCGGAGCGAATTGTTCCCTGGGCTAAAAAGCCGCTCTCTTCTCCGATTGGAGCCTGTTCTTTAAAAACATTAACGAATTCCCTCCCGATAACCTTCCGTTTTTTTTCGGGTTCGGTAATCCCTTGTAGTTTTTGGAAAAACCTATCCCGGGCATTAATAGTGATTAGCTTGCCGCGCAGGAAAGAGTTAAATGTACGGGAAATCTGTTTGGCCTCTCCTTTGCGCAGCAGACCGTGATCAACGAAGATAGCTGTCAGCCGTTCGCCAATGGCCCGATCCAGCAGGGCGGCGGTTACCGATGAATCCACACCGCCACTTAAGGCACATATTACATTTTCTTGGCCAGCCTGTTGCTTAATCGATTGAATAGAGCGCTGAACAAAGCTTGATGCATCAAACGGGTTTTCATTGTTGCCGGAGTTAGATACAGGATTCAAATTATCGCCCCTCTATGATAATAAGAAAATTAGTTCATAATCAGCTTATCATATTTTACCCGTTAAAAGTTAAAGGTTTTAGATTTTCTATCCGACCATTAAGCCTGCGCCTACATATTATAAAGAAAGCTCAACCCTATTATAATTTTTTGGAGGCGTTTAGGTTGTCTAGAGGGAAGTTAAAAAAAGTTTTCCCCGGATCCAATTCCGCCTACGGTTTCTATTCATTTTATGATCAGATTATTGAGGACGATGCCGCCAGGATTTTTGTGATTAAGGGGGGGCCGGGGGTCGGGAAATCAACCCTGATGGCCCGCATCGGTGATGAACTGATGAAAAGGGGTTTTGATGTGGAGCATCATTGCTGCTCGGGGGATAGTCAATCCCTAGATGGGATAGTAATCCCTGAACTTAACATAGCTTGCATCGACGGTACCGCTCCCCACATAGTTGATCCTAAAAATCCTGGGGTAGTAGACGAAATTATCCATTTAGGCGGGTTTTGCAATACGGAGGGGATGGGGGTCTTCCGGGAAGAGATTTTAAAGGCGAACCGCGAAAATGCTCGTCTTTACCGCCGGGCCTATCGCTACCTGGCGGCAGCAAAGTTATTCCTAGATGAAGTTGAAGACTACTACCGGGAGAATAACGCCCTGGATCATATCGCCCTGGATCAGAAGGCCCTGGAACTGATAAATGATATTTTTGGAGATAATGTTAATAATTATCGCCAAAAAAGGAGGGAGAGGCACCTGTTTGCAACCGCGATTACCCCCGAGGGACCGGTTAGCCACCTGGATACAATAATTGCCACCGTATCCCGTCTCTTTATCATATCAGGGGATGACGGCACCGGTAAGAATGAGCTGATTGCTCGGATAAAGGATGCCGCTGTTATGAGGGGATACCTGGTTGAGGTATACCACTGTGCCCTTGATCCCCGGAAAATTGATCATGTTATTATCCCGGGAATTAAAACCGCCGTGGTAAATAGTGTCACCCCGCACTTATTAGAACCTTACGGTAGCGATCGGTTAATAGGAACCGACCTTTTTGTGCAGGAGCCAGGGCCGGAATTAAAGCAGGAGAGGGATATTGCCCGCCGTTATTATCAGCAATCTTTTGATACCGCAATTTCTTACCTGCGGAAGGCCGGCGATCTCCACAAAGAGCTGGAGACCTATTATATCCCTCATATGCGGTTTAGAGAAATTAACGAGTTAAGTCGCTCTGTCCTGGAGAAGATCCTTGCCTTTGGCGGCGATAGCGCAAGGCACCGGCAATAAATCCTTTGAACAGGGGATGGGGCCGGTGTAGGCGGGATTTGAATTCCGGGTGAAACTGTACCCCTAGAAACCAGGGATGGTCTGTAAGTTCAACGATTTCCACCAGGTTATCCTTTTCATTTATTCCACTAACAACCATGCCCTTTTCTTCCAGCTGCCGGCGGTAGCTGTTATTAAACTTATGGCGATGGCGTTGTCTTTCCGAAATCTTTTCGGCCCGGTAAGCCCGGCGGGCCAAGGTGTTTTCACGAAGGGTACAGGTCTTTGCCCCCAGCCGGAGATCCGCCGAATTATTCTTACCTCCGGGGGAGGCCAATAGATCAATTACCGGCTGGGGGGTATCGGGATTAAATTCGGTGCTGTGAGCCTCGGTTAACCCGGCCACGTTGCGAGCAAATTCAATTACTGCACATTGCATCCCCAGGCAAATTCCCAGGAAGGGGATTTTCTGGCGGCGTGCCACCCGGACTGCATTTATTTTTCCCTCTATATCTTTTTCCCCAAACCCTCCCGGAATCAGGATAGCATCGACTCCCTGGAGCAGCCTTTCGGCCCGGTTACCGGTTAGATCTTCGGCGGGAATCATTTTCACCCTAACCTCCGTATCCCAATGGAGACCGCCATGGTAGAGCGATTCAAAGATGCTCAGATAAGCATCTTTTAGAGCCATATATCTTCCCACCAGGGCTACATCTACCCGGTGGGGGAGGCTCCGCCCCCGGCTAACCGCTTTTTTCCAGGCGGACATATCACCCCGCGGGCAGTCCAGCCCCAATTTTTCTATTACCAGGTCATCAAATCCCTGTCTTTGCATCAGCAGCGGTACCTCGTAGATGCTTTCCGCGCTAAGGCTCTCGATGACCTCTTCGGTTTTAATATCACAAAAAAGGGCAATTTTATCCTTAAGCTCACGGGGCAGGGGATGTTCAGTCCGGCAGACGATAATATCGGGCTGAATACCAATGCTACGCAGCTCCTTAACGCTATGTTGGGTGGGCTTAGTTTTTAACTCGCCGGACATGGGCAGGTAGGGGACCAGGGTAACGTGGATATAGATAACATTTTCACGTCCCATATCTGCCCGCATCTGCCGGATTGCCTCCAGAAAGGGAAGACTTTCAATATCGCCTACCGTCCCCCCGATCTCGGTGATCACCACATCCATATCGCCGGTTTCACGGGCAATAAGTTGCACCCTCGATTTAATTTCATCGGTGATATGGGGGATAACCTGGACTGTTTTCCCTCCAAAGGCGCCCTCCCGTTCGGCCTGAATAACCGACCAGTAAACCTTGCCGGTGGTAACATTATTGTCCCGGGTTAAATTTTGATCGATAAATCTTTCGTAATGGCCCAGATCGAGATCTGTCTCTGCTCCGTCCTCGGTCACAAATATTTCCCCGTGTTGATTAGGACTCATGGTCCCCGGATCGTAATTAATATACGGATCGAATTTTTGAATAGTTAGCTTTAATCCCCTATGTTTAAGTAGGCAACCTAGAGAGGCTGCAGCGATCCCTTTTCCCAATGAAGAGACCACTCCACCTGTTACAAAAACGTACCTGGTCATTGTTCTCCTCCGATGCTAAATTCAAATACTGATTCTACACCTGGAGGCTATTCCCTGCAAGGGTAAAATTCTGGAAGGGGGTTACGGGGGAGGGGGGGCCACTCTCCCCGTCAGTTATTTCCGCGGTAGTAGCCGGCCTCGAAGGTCTAGATAGAGTCGGCGGGCGACCTTCCATTGCCGGTGCCAGTCCTCCCGGGATTCGTTCCAGTTACTTTTAAGGTGATCCGGTAACCGGGACTGCCACCGCCGGTAGGCGGAGGAAAGCTCGCTGGCTCTCCGCCGAATATATTCCCTTAGCTGCCGGCCCTCTTCCGGCAGGCGCTGCCGTGAACTTCTTAAGTTCCCCGGATACTCTTTTAGGTTACGGGCGATATGGTCGGGTAAATTACGTAGCCATCGCCCGCCCCGGGAGAATCGCTCTGGTAGTTCCCGCCAAAAGTTTTTTGCTTTAACCAGGGCCTGGGGTTCATTGATTATAAAAAACCCCAGAGCGACTCCCAGGCCGGCGATGAGGAAGCCGAGGACCGTCCCGGAGAGAGCCCGGTTGATTCCGCCGGTATCGCGGTAGAGGGCCGGGGGCGGAGTTCTCCGGTCTACCTTATCGGTGGGGGCCTTCCCTGACAGGTAGTCGGGGCCGTAGAAATAGTAGGCGACCACGTCGCTGAAGTGAACCACCCCGTTTTCTGCCGATTCCTTGGTATTGGTATGGGCTCCTACCTCTAGGAGCAGGCTGAGCGGTGAAAGATCCTGGTTGAAATCGCCCGGGGTAATCAGCACTCCCTTTACCAGCCCGGGGTAGATCCGGTCACTATAACCTTTTAAGTCGAAGGCAAAGCACTGGTTTACCTCGGTATTGGGGTTATCTTGTCCGACCACGATTTGAATTTTGGTCAACCATTCGCTATCCATCAGGAGGCTATAGGTTTCCGGGGGGGCGGCATCGCGATGTAGATCAAATATGGCATCGGGGCGCTTACGCAGTAGGTAACTGGCGGTAACCCGGGAGCGTCGGTAGGCGCCCCGGTCGTGGGGCAGGTGCATATTATCGGAATAGAGGACCCGAATGCCCTTGGCGGCCAGGGCATCCCTAAAAGCTCTTCCGACCGCATGGATCCCGCCATGACCGTAGACGCTTTCGGTGCCGTCGCTGGGCACGTAACATTCGGCATTATGGCTGTGATAGATGGCAATCTTACGGGTAGGCCGGCTGCTTAGAAATTGGGTGGAAAGGGTCGGGAGAGATTGGCCCGCGCTTTCCGGAGGGGTTTTTAGTTTAACCTTTTCTTTGAACCGGGCCCGGGCGGTATACTGATCGACTGTATTCACTTCGTAGAGCCGGTTGTCGGCGGCCAAATAGCGGTCACCTACCTTAAGCCGGCGGCCGGTGAGGGTGATCAGCTCGCCCTGCTCATCTACCAGCCGGAAATAGCTCTCTTCCCTAATCTCTTTTGGGGTTAGCTCATCGAAGATATTATCACCCAGCGCCATCGCTGGCCGGGCACTCCCCAGCAGCAGCAGCAGCCCGGCCAGCAGTCCGATCAGTTTTAAAATTGTCCGGTTACGGAGCAGATAAAATCCCATTGTTCTGGGACCCCCCTTATCCTCAAATACAAATAGGCCAAACCATTTTAACCTTTGTCCTCCTCCGAACCCCGTTCCAGCCGCTCCCGGACCTCTCCGATCACCTCGGCCAGCATTACTGCAATTACACCCGCCACCAGGGTGGCATCAAAAATTCCCGCCCCCCCCAAAATAATCGGGTTGTTAGCGTGGATACCCCGGAAGATATTTTCCCCCCAGGCGGCTATATCTAAAACTAATATGGCCAGCACTCCACCGATAAAAGCGGATCTCCGGGAGCGGCCCAGGAGGTAGGCGATTCCTCCGGCCACTGCCGCCGGCAGGTACAAGGGGTCAAGGAGGTACCCCCAGGAACCGGGGGAAAGGGGGAAGGTGCGATCAATTAGCCAGATGACCCCGGCGGCGATCAGGGCGGTGACCAGCCCCCGAAATTTTTCTACCCGGCTCTCAGCAATCCATACCAGGTAGGCACAGATACCGAGGGGGATAATCGCCCCGCCAATATTGGCATGGAGATTACCGGCCAGGGGGAGAATCGGAAGCCTCCCCCCGACGAACATCGCCCCGATCAGGAAGAGGGCATCTATTTTTCCCATTTGCAGACGGTTTAGGGCCCGGTGCATGATGAAGAGATAGATCAGGGCGATCAGGGTAGTCACTAATAGAATGGCAGGGGATTGGCCAAACAAAGGTGGGTTCACCTCCCGGAGACAAGTGGTCAAGGCCAGTTTATTTTCTCCCAAGCCCCCGGTTATATGCAGAAACGCCCCCCGGGGCATTTTGCCCGGAAGGCGTTTAAAAGGGTTTTCTCAGCAACTGCTGCAGTTACTAAGGGTTCAGCCACTGCAACCGGCAGCCCCGCCGCCAGTGCCGCGGTGAGAGGAGCAGAAGGTGGAGTAGACCCGTTTTGCTTCTTCCCCGCAGGTAGGGCAGGTGAAACTGTCGCTTCCACTTTGACAAAGCTGTTCAAATTTTTCCCGGCACCCGGGACATTTAAATTCGTATAGCGGCAATGCTGCGGCCTCCTTTTTTACTGTTAATCCCCGCTGACGGCCGGCATATCTTGGCCCCGTAGTTGGACCTGGCGAATCGATTTGATCTCCTCCAGTTGCTCAATCTCTTGCAGGATGGAGGGGGTAGCTGGTTCATCGATCTGAAGAACCATCACCGCTTCTCCGCCGGCCGACTGCCGGCCGACCTGCATCCCGGCGATATTGATCTCCCGGCTGCCGAGTATGGTCCCCACCCGGCCGATTACCCCTGGCCGGTCCAGGTAATAGCAGACCAGCATGTACGGGGAGGGCATAACCTCGATCCGGTAATCATCGATCTGGGTTATCCGGATATCGTTCCGGCTAAATACTGTACCGGCCAGGGAATGGGTCCCTTGACCAGATCTGATCTTAAGGGTGACCAGGTTAGCGAAATTCTCGATATCCTCGCTGGTAACCTCTCGGACACGGATCCCCCGTTGACGGGCAATAAGTGGTGCGTTTACAAAATTAACCTGTTCATCACC
>JAAZLS010000017.1 GCA_012799185.1 Bacillota bacterium
ATGTTTTGGGGCGGATGGGGAGCGGGAGGAGGTACTGCCTCCCTTATAAATTTTACCTGGGTGGCATACTATTGTCAATTTAACTATGGTAAAATGGGGGTGCGAGACGGTTATAGAAGGCGTCGACATCCTGATGGAACCTACCGCTTGCAGGATTTTAGCAATTAAACTCGAATTACCAAAGTGGGAAATTGCTTTCATTCCAAACTAAAGATGGTTGTCTGTTCTTCGATAGGCTAAATAAAGCAAGCAAGGTGAAGCATAATTGGCTGTAGTTGTTGGGATACCGCAAGCTTTATCGTTTTATTCGTACTACCCCTTGTGGAAAACGTACCTGGAAAACCTGGGAGTGCAGGTGGTGCTTTCAACATCTACTAACCGGGAGATCCTGGAGTGGGGGATTCGCAATACCGTAACTGATGCCTGCATCCCGATTAAAATAATGCATGGGCATGTTATGGATTTGAAGGATCGGGTCGACTATCTGTTTTTGCCCCGGCTGGTCAGTGTTGATGGCCGTGCCACCTTTTGCCCCAAATTCTTGGGCCTGCCGGAGATGGTCCGTTTTGCCGGTGAGGAACTCCCAGAAATTATTGATTCGCCCCTGGAGGCGACCCGCTTTAGTGATGGAATATTTGCTTTTCTTTCTGATGTGGCCCGTAGGTTGGGCATAAGATCACTGCTAAAGCAGACGGCGGCTGCCCGGAGGGCCCGCCGGGTTCAGCGAGAATATGAGAAACTTCTGTTTTCCGGGGTTCACCCCTTAAGGGCACAGGAGCTTCTGGATGCAGGTGTAATCGGCGTTATCCCCGATGGGGGGAGGCGCCGGCATGGCGGGGCGGCCGTCGGCAATGGGAGCGGGGAGCCCGGGCCGCTGAGGGTAGCGCTCCTTGGCTATCCCTACATGCTTTACGACCCTTTCCTTAGTTCCAACCTTTACCAAAGATTGAAGGATATGGGGACTGAACCAATTACCCCTGAGCAGATAACACCCCGGGAGATGCAACAGGCTTCAAAAATATTACCCCAAAACTTTTTCTGGCACTATAGCAATCGGGTGAGTTGGAGTTGCCTTCATATATTGAATAATCCCAATATGGTAGAGGGGGTTATCCATGTTACTGCCTTTGCTTGTGGACCCGATGCAATGGTAGATAAATTTATGGAGTTGCAAGCGAAACGGGCGCAGGTGCCCTATCTAACTATAACTATAGACGAGCATACCGGTGTGGGCGGAATCCAAACCCGCCTGGAGGCATTTGTCGATATGCTTTGGGATAGACGAGACAATTGGCAGGAGGAGGTAAAACGCTAGTGGATGGCTACCTAGGTATAGATGTCGGATCGGTTAGTACCAATCTGGTATTAATGAATGAGGATAGTGAAATTTTAGTTTCCCTTTATCTTCGCACCCGGGGGCAGCCGATTCAAGTGGTACAAGAAGGGTTAAAAGAAATTGGTCATAAGATGCCTTCCGGGATTGATATTCGGGGGGTAGGTACTACCGGTAGTGCCCGTTATCTGACCGGGGTAGTGGTCGGGGCAGATGTGGTTAAAAATGAGATTACCGCCCATGCGGTGGCGGCAAACCTGGTAGTGCCGGGGGTGCAGACCGTGTTGGAGTTGGGGGGACAGGATTCAAAAATAATTGTCCTAAGGCACGGTGTTGTCAGTGACTTTGCGATGAATACAGTTTGTGCCGCCGGAACCGGTTCCTTCTTGGACCATCAGGCGGCCCGGCTGGGGATACCGATTGAGCAATTTGGTGAAATTGCCTTGCGTAGCAAACATCCGGTCCATATCGCCGGCCGTTGCTCCGTGTTCGCCGAGTCGGATATGGTTCATAAGCAACAGGTGGGCTATTCCACCGAGGATATAATTGCCGGGCTCTGTGATGCCCTGGTCCGGAACTACTTAAACAATGTCGGTAAGGGTAAAGATATTCAACCCCCGATTATATTTCAGGGGGGGGTGGCCGCCAATGTGGGTATTAAGAACGCCTTTGAAAAAGCCCTGGAGCAAGAGGTTATTGTACCGGAGGAATTTGCCGTAATGGGGGCGCTGGGGGCGGCCCTACTCTCCCGATCGGCAGCAAAGAAGAGATCGGCAACCGGGGTTACTAAATTCAGGGGCTTTGAATTAAGTGACTTTAACTATGAAACCAGTAGTTTTGAATGTCGGGGTTGCCCTAATATCTGTGAGATAGTGAATATACATATGGAGGGGGAACTGCTGGCCCGGTGGGGGAGCCGTTGCGGTAAATGGGATAGTTTAGCCGAGGTGGATCCTGCTCAGCTGGAACCGGCAGACTCGTTGGTCGGCAAGCCTTGATCCGTTCTTTTACCACCTACAATTAGAACTAAGGTTCTCCCCCCGGGAAAGAAGCGGGTCGGGAGAATTGGAGGAAGTAAGAAATGAAAATTACTTATCCCCACATGGGTACTTTTACGCTGGTAGCTGAACAACTGGTGGAGGAGCTGGGGCAGGAATCGATTACGCCTACCCGCCCCACCCGGCGAACCCTGGCTCTGGGGGCGCGGTACTCGCCGGAGTTTGCCTGTATCCCGTTTAAAATTTGCCTGGGAACTTATCTGGAGGGGCTGGAAAAAGGTGCCGATACCATCATTAGCGGGGGCGGTTACGGGCCATGCCGGGCCGGTCTTTACGGTGAGATCCACCACCGTATCATTAATGATCTAGGGTATAAACCCCATGTTATATTTTTGTGGCCACCTTTAAAAAGGCCCCTTGATTTTATTAATAAAGTAAAGATACTTAAGGGATCCAGTTCCTGGTTGCACCTAGTAAAGGTGCTTAGAAAATGTTGGGCCAAGCTTTCGGCCCTAGATGAGATGGAGATGCTGGCCCAAGATATTCGTCCCCGGGAATTAGTTAAGGGTGATACCACCCGAGCCTTTAACCAGGGGGCAGCTTTCCTGAAAAGTGCCCGGACCCTGATGGAGATAAGGGAGGCCCGGGAGGCGGCGCTTCAACAGCTAAAAAATGTGGACCAGAACGAGGAGGCCGTTCCCCTAAAGGTGGGTATTATTGGGGAAATCTATGTCCAGTTGGAGCCTTTTGCCAACTTTTACGTAGAGGAGACTCTGGGCCATATGGGGGCGGCTGTCCGGCGTAGTATCTACTTGACCAATTTTACCCGGCATGACGTCTTATCGACCAAGGGTGATATGCGTAGCCGGAAATTAGCCGAGCCATACATGCCGCTTAGAATTGGCGGTCATGGCCAAAATAGTATCGGTGATGTTATCCGCTATTCCCGGTTGGGGTACGACGGGGTGGTGCAGCTTGCCCCCTTTTCCTGCATCCCGGAAATAGTAGCCAAAAGTATGATGCCCTATTTAAGCAATCAATATGGCATCCCGGTGTTGACCCTTTTTATTGACGAACAGACCGGCCAGACTGGGGTCCAGACCAGGCTGGAAGCATTCGTAGATTTAATGGATCAAAACCGTGAACATAGCAGGAGATGATAATTGAAGATAGGTCCGATCGAGATCAACCCAACAGTGGTCCTGGCCCCCATGGCGGGGATCACCAGTCACCCCTTCCGCCTCTTGGCTAAAGAGCAGGGTTGCGGCTTGGTTTACTCTGAAATGATTAGTGCACGGGGGCTGGTTCACGGCGAGCGCGGTCGCCATCTTTTTATGG
>JAAZLS010000018.1 GCA_012799185.1 Bacillota bacterium
TACCCACCGGCGTCCGGGTTTTCAAGGGGATTAACACCAGATCAGCCGATAGGGCCAGCGGCACCCCCTGGCGACAGCCCAGGTAGGAGCCGTAGTTCGAACGGATCGCCTGCAGATCAACACTGTAAAGCCGGGCCAGCCGGCGCAGATTCCACTTGACAGTCCGCCGGTCGGGGATAACCTCCCCGTCAGTAGTATAAATCTGGGTGGCATTGCCCCCCTGGCAGTCATAGTAGGGAACCAGGGCCGCCAGCCGATCTTTAACTTTTTTCATCGCGCACCCCTGGAATATATTTTAATCCGTAGCCATGAAAATGACGCTACCGGTGATAGCGCCAAAGTTTATACTATATTATATTTACCTCCGGCTATAAGGTTACTGGCAATTTTCCATATCCCGGATTATCTCCCCCACCGCCGCCGTCGGATCCTCGGCCCCGGTGATCGGCTGCCCGATGACCAGGTAATCGGCCCCGGCCTGGATCGTTTCACCGGGGGTGGAGGCCCGTTTATGGCCCCCCTTCGCCTGGCCCGCCGGCCGGATACCGGGGGTTACCACCAGGAGCTCCTCGCCAAACCGCCCCTTTATCCCCGCCGCCTCCCAAGGAGAGGCGATCACCCCGCCACAACCGAGGCGCCACGCCATTTCGGCTCGGTGTAGAACCAGCTTTTCTAGCGGGCAAGGATAACCCAAATCGATAAGATCAGACCGGTCGAGACTGGTGAGCACCGTTACCGCCAGCAACTTTAAACCGGTGCCGCGGGCCGCCTCGACCGCCTTCTCCAAGATCTCCCTGTTTCCATGGACCGTCAGGAAGGTTACCCCCATCCGGGCCACCTGCTCCACGGCCTGGAAGACGGTCGCAGGCACATCATAAAATTTTAAATCCAGGAATACCCGGTTCCCCCGGTCCTGGATCCACCGCACGATCCGGCTGCCGCCGGTCAGGTAGAGCAGCATCCCTACCTTGTAAAATTTAACCTGGCCCTCCAGCCTCTCTACCAACCGGCGGGCCTCCGTCGGATCGGCCATATCTAAGGCGCAGATAATTTTCTCTTGCAGTTTTATTCACTTCCCCCTTGCAAGCGTTTGTAAAGGCTCTCGGCCAGCCGGTTAATATTACCGGCGCCCATCACCAGGATGTTATCGCCGGGACGGGCCAGTTCCAACGCCAGTAGTTCCAGTTCCTCCAGGCTTTCCCGGGCATAGACCGGTCTTTTCCCCGCCTGCCGGAGCAACCCGGCCAGCCTCTCCGAGGATACCCCGGCAATCGGTTTCTCCCCGGCCGGATAGATCCGGTGGAGCAATACCAGGTCCGCCTCCTGAAAAGCACTGACAAATTCCTCCATAAAGTAAGCGGTGCGCGTATAGCGATGGGGTTGGAAGATGCAGAATACCCTTTCCCCGTTGGTCCGGGCCGCCTGAATCGTCGCCCGGATTTCGGTCGGATGATGGGCGTAATCGCTAACGACGGTTATCCCGTCGACCTTCCCCATGATCTCGTAGCGGCGTCCGGCACCGCGAAATTTCATTAATGAGCGGGCACAGCTTTTTAAATCCAATCCCAGGCGGTCGGCTACCGCCAGAGCCCCCAGGGCGTTGCTCACATTATGGCGTCCCGGGATATTGATCGCTACCCGGGTCACCGCCTCTCCCCGCCGGTAGAGGGTAAAGGTAGGACCTGGATCCCCCGGGGCAATACCCCCCGCGTAGAAATCGGCCTCCCGGTTATCGATGGCGTAGGTAACCGCCGCCGGCTTAATCCCGCCGGCCAGCAGCGCAACTAGCCGGGGGTCATCGGCACAGAGGACCGCCCCCTCTTGGGCATGATTGATAAAGGTCTGGTAGGCCTCCCGAAGGAGATTAAAGTCACCGCCGTAGTTTTCAAGATGATCCGGTTCAATCCCGGTAACCAGCGCCATCTGGGGCCGATAGAGCAGAAAAGAGTGATCGCTTTCACAGGCCTCCGCTACCAGGTACTCTCCTCTGCCCAGGCGGGCATTCCCCGGGTAGCGGGAGATAATCCCGCCGATAATGGCCGTTGGATCCAGCCCCGCCTCCTCCAAGAGAAGGGAGAGGAAGGCGGCAGTAGTAGTCTTACCATGGGTCCCGGCCACGGCGATACCGTACCGGCCGGCGATCAGGGCCGCCAGCAGGCGGGAGCGGTGCCAGAGGGGAACCCCCCGGCGGCGAGCCTCCAACATCTCCGGGTTATCCCCGGGGATAGCGGTAGAGTAGACTACCAGCTGGGAATCCCCAATATTAACCCGCCGGTGATCATAATAAATCTTAATCCCCCGGCCGGCCAGGTACCGGGTAATCTCCGACTCTTTCAAATCGGCGCCGGAAACCTGTAGGCCTAGGTCAAACAATACCTGAGCCAGGGCGCTCATGCCATAGCCGCCGATACCGATAAAATAGACCCGTTCCAGGGATGACGGTAACATCTAAACCTCCACTTAGCTTTACTCCATTTTATGCGGCCCGGTAACAAAGTGCCGCTCGATTAATTATAACAGAGCTTACCCCGATGCTCAATTCCAGGAAAAGAAGAAATAGTTTTATGTCTACTTAAAACCGGTCATAAAAGAGCAGATCCCCGCATATAGATCTAAGATGGGGTAAATTCCATTAAAAGTAATCCACATTATCCCCAAGGTTATCCACAAAAAATCGCCAAAGCCAGCGATTATACCGGGCTTACCCACATTATCCCCATTATGTTAACATAATTGTTAGGGTTTCGCCCACAGTTGCAGGTAAGGGATAGCATTAAGGGTAAGCGGTGCGAAATTCGACGCTAAAAATTGGGGGTAGGCGGCCGCCGCCACCATGGCGGCATTGTCGGTGCATAGCCGGGCCGGCGGATAGTGGAGCTCAACTCCGGGGCACTCCTCTCCCAGGCGCCGCCTCATCTCCCGACGCAGGGCCGAGTTTGCCACTACCCCTCCCCCCATCAGCACCGTGGCGGCCCCCTTCTCCCGGACGGCCCCGATGGTTTTCTCCACCAGGACCTCGACTACCGCCGCCTGGAAAGAGGCGGCTAGGTCCGGTAGGTTCTCCTCTCCACCCCGCTGTCTTAGGTTGTGAATATAATTAATAACCGCCGATTTCAGCCCGCTAAAGCTAAAATCAAAGCGGCTCTCTTCTTCCAGGTAGGCCCGGGGAAAATCGATCGCAGCCGGATCTCCCTCCGCCGCCCGGGCATCGATCTCCGGTCCCCCGGGATAACCGAGCCCCATGACGCGGGCCACCTTATCAAAGGCCTCCCCGGCTGCATCATCCCGAGTCTGGCCCAGCTGCAAGATCTCCCCCGGCCGCGGGATATAGGCCAGGGCAGTATGGCCGCCGGAGGCCAGGAGCCCGACAGCGGGAAACCGGATATCGCTATCGCTGAGCAGGTTGGAGTAGAAATGAGCCTCTAGGTGATTAACCGCGATCAGCGGGCGCCGGATCGCGTAGGAGAGAGCCTTGGCCGTGGCCACCCCCACTAGCAGCGCCCCCACTAGCCCGGGCCCATGGGAGACCGCGATCGCGCTCAATCGGTCCAGCGTAAGCCCAGCCTCCTGCAGGGCCTGCTCAACCAGGGTATTAATTAGCTCCAGGTGGCAGCGGGAGGCGATCTCCGGCACCACCCCCCCATAGCGGGCATGGATCTCCACCTGGGAAGAGATCCGGTTACTAAGTATCCGGCGGCCGTCTTCTACAACCGCCGCCGCCGTCTCATCACAGGAGCTTTCCAACCCTAAAATCCATACCCGGCCCCGGTTACCGGTATCTTGACTTTGCTCCACGCTAATCCACCCCTTATCTTTTACAGTTCTCGGCCCATGATCAGGGCATCCTCATCCGGGTAGTAGCGTTTCCGCACCCCCCTAATTTTAAAGCCAAACCCTTCGTAAAGGTGGCGGGCGATCCGGTTGCTGGGACGCACCTCCAGGCTCATCTTGGTCGCCCCGATCCGGCGGGCGCTCTCGACCAGATTCTGCAAAAGGGCGGTGGCGATCCCCCGGCCCCGGTAGGCCTGATCTACAGCCAGCGTCGTAAGGTGGGCCTCGTCTACGATCAGCCAGATCCCGCCGTATCCCACTACCTTTTCCTCCAGGCGGGCTACCCGGTAGACCGCCAGCCGGTTTATCCTAAGCTCTGATTCAAAGGATTGGCGCGACCAGGTATGGGCAAAGGAGGAGCTTTCAATTGATAAGACCCGGTCCAGGTCCAGCTCCTCCATCGGTTCTATTATCAGCTTGTCCCGGCAGTTAAGTTTCAAAGGGCAGCCCTCCTTGGACGGTGCCGACAGCGGTAACCGGCACGAATAATCTTTACCGGCCTTCCCTTAATTTCCGTTCCGCCTCCGGCCGGCGCAGGTAAATTGGAACCAGCTCCTCGTAACCAGAAGCCAGGCCCCCCTCCAGCTCCGATCTCCCCCGCCAGGCGACCAGGGCGGCCCGGTTGAGACCCAGGGGAACCGGCAGCGCCCTCTCCCCCAGAACCCCCTCTATCTCCCGCCGGTAGGTCCCCAGCCCCTCTCCTAAGAGGGTGACCGGCTCCCGGTAACCGGCGGCCCGGGAGAGCAACTCCCCCAGCTCCATCGCCCCCGGGGATACCAGTTCTTCCAACCGGTAAGGGGGCTTCGCCGGCCGCCGATAAAGTGCCGCGTAGACCTCCCCCCGCCGGGCATCTAAAAGGGGGCAGATCAAGAGGCCTACCCCGGCTACCGCCCCGGCCAGCGCCTTCAGGGTCGAGACCCCCACCGCCGGGATAGCCAGCCCCTGGGCCAGGGCCCGGGCGGTGCTCACCCCGATCCGGATCCCGGTAAATGAACCGGGGCCGGCGGCCACCGCGATCCCCTCCAGCTCCTCTCGCTCCACCCGACAAAGCTCCAGGAGCCGGCCAACCAGGGGCATCAGTTGCCCCGAATGGGTCTTTTTGATATTTACCGTAAGCTCCCCCAGCAGGTTATCCCCCCTAAGGAGAGCCACGCTACAGACCCGGGTAGCGGTATCTATCCCCAAGATCAGCAAGTTCAGACCTCCTTATCACCGGGCATGGGACCGGAACCCAGGTGTAACCCCCCGTCAACCTTCCAGCTAATCCGGTTTAGGACCCCCTCCACCAGCAGGGCGACGGGCCGATCCTTGGGAATAAAGCCCAGGCGCCGGCCCTCCCCCTCCCCGTCAAAAAAGCGCTCCAGGGTTACCCGGAGATGCCGGGAGGGGAGCAGGGCGGGAAAGCGATCGGCCCATTCGATCAGGGCTACTCCCCCCCCGGGGAGGTATTCCTCGAACCCCAGTCGGCAGCTCTCCATCTCCTCCAGGCGGTAAAAATCCAAATGATAGACCGGCAGGCGACCGCTGTAGATATTTAAGAGGACAAAGGTAGGGCTGGTCACGGTCTCGGCCACGCCTAATCCGTGGGCAATCCCCCGGGCCAGGGCCGTCTTGCCGGTACCCAGCTCCCCCTCCAGGGCGATGACCAGGGGCGACTCGATCGCCCGGCCCAACATGTAACCGATATGAACTGTCTCCGCCTCTTGGCGGGTGGTAAGTACTGCCTCTCCGTACATAAAATAGCCAACCTTTTTTAAAATTTCCTACGTGGTATTATAAACTTCACCGGTTTAAAATGCAAATATTAACCAATAACATCCAAAAAAGGATTTAGCGCCAGGATGAAGAACAGATCGAAAAGATCGATGGAGAAATTAGATGAAGAAATGGTTGAGCAACGATGACAAACCAGGAGCGAACCGATCCCAAGGCCGGGCTCCCCTTACAAACCGGAATCACCGATGCCCTCCCCATTGTCCTTGGCTACCTGCCCCTGGGCTTCGCCTTCGGGGTACTGGCTAAAAACACGGGGATCACAGTTTTCCAGGCCACGATGATGTCCCTCCTGAGCTTTACGGGGGCGGGGCAATATATCGCCATCGGTATCCTTAAAGCCGGCGGGGCGGTAGCCACCATTATCATGGCCAATATCCTGGTCAACCTAAGGTATCTCCTCTTCTCCGCCTCAACGGTACCCTATTTAAAGGACCGGGTTCCCCCGCCCCTGGGCGCCCTCCTCTCCTATGGCCTGACCGATGAGACCTACGCGGTAGCCATGACTCGCTACCGGAACTATTATCCAACCACCGCCTACCTGGCCGGATTAAATATAACCGCCCACCTGGGCTGGATCGGCAGCACCCTCCTCGGAGCGCTGGCCGGAAACTATATCGCCGACACCGGCGAGTTGGGGCTGGGCTTTGCCCTGCCGGCCATGTATACCTGCCTGCTAGTCCTGATGATTGAGCGCCGCCCCCACCTCCGGGCCGCCGTCGCCGCGGCGGTGACCTGCCTCGCCACCGGCTATCTCTTCCCTGGCACTATGGAGAGTCTTTCTAATATAATCCTGGCCACGATCATCGGGGCCACGATCGGAGTGATCTCAGATCAGTCAAGCTAATCTTTGGTTAATGATTATCGCTGTCTCCGCCGCCAGCCTCCTGCCGCGGATCCTACCGGTAGCCTTGCTCTCCCGTCACCAGCTCCCGGCCCCGGTTAAGAGATGGCTATCCTTTGTAGCCCCAGCGGTCCTGGGCGCCCTAACCGCGGTCAGCGTCTTCGCCCCCGATGGTCGGCTGGACTTTAGCCCGGGCAACCTCTATACCTGGGCCTTCCTCCCGGCCCTGCTGGTAGCCATAAAGACCCGCAGCCTCTTTTATACCCTACTCACCGGGATCGGGGTCTTGGCTATCTTAAACCGGTTCCTAGGGATCTAAATCAAGATAGCTCCTGTAACTGCAGGCTGATCTCCTCCCAGCGCTCCAGCAGCCCCGCCACCTCTTCCTGCCGGCCCCGTAGCCTCTCCTGTAGCTCTTTTACCCGCGGGTAATCGTCATAGAGGGTGGGATCGGCCAGAGCCTGTTCCAGGGAGGCGATCTCCTCTTCAACCCCGTGGATCCGCTCCTCTAGCTGCTGCTGCTCCTCTTTAATCCGGCGGGCCCGCCACTGCCGCCGGTAATCCGGCCGCCGGGAGGGGGCGCCCCGTTTACATCCCTTCTCCCTTACCCTCCCCGCCCCCGCCTCCGGCTCTTCCCTCCGGCGGCGCTCCATATAGTCCCGGTAGCTCCCCTCGTAAATCCTCAATCGCCCGCTCCCCAACTCAAAGACCCGGTTGACCAGGTTGCTTAAAAAATAGCGGTCGTGGGAGACCACCACCAGGGTCCCCGGGTAGTCCCGCAGGGTCTGCTCCAGCTCCGCCATGGAGACTAGATCTAAATGGCTGGTCGGTTCATCCAGCAGGAGGCAGTTGCCGGTAACCAGCTCCAGGCGGGCCAGGGCCAGGCGGCATTTTTCTCCCCCGCTGAGCTGCTTAACCGGTTTAAAAACCTCCTCCCCCGAAAAGAGATACCGGCCCAGGTGATTACGGGCCTCGGGTATGGTTAACCCGGTGCTAGAGATCATCGCCTCCAGCAGCGTCTCCTCGGGCTTTAGCCTCTCCTGTTCCTGGGAAAAATAGGCTACTTTTACTCCCGGGCCCAGTTTAATCTCCCCGCTATCGGGCCTCTCCTCCCCGGTGATCAGGCGCAGTAGGGTCGTCTTCCCCGCCCCGTTGGGGCCGACCAGCGCCACCCGGTCTCCCCACCGGATCTGGAACGAGAGCTCCTCGAAAAGGGTCCGACGCTTAAACCGTTTACTCACCGCCGTGAACTTGATTACCTCCCGCCCGCTACGCCCCCCGTAGCTAAACCCCAGGCGAAAACGGCTCTCCCTCTCGGGCCGCTCCACCGTCTCCATCTTTTCCAACTGTTTCCGGCGGCTGGCAGCCTGCCGCTGGGAGCGTTCATCCCCCTTGGCCTCTCGGATCAGGCGCTCCTCTTTTTGAATGATCGCCTGCTGCCGACGGTAGGCCCGGGCCCGGCTCCGCCGCTCCTCCTCCCACCAGGAATAGAAAGAGCTGTAGTTACCATAATGGCTCCGAATCAACCCCCGGTCCAGATAAAGGATCCGCTCTACCACCCGATCTAGGAAAAAGCGATCATGGGTCACGACGACCAGCGCCCGCGGCCAGTCCAGCAGGTACCGTTCGAGCCACTCCAGGCCCTGCCGGTCCAGGTAGTTGGTCGGCTCATCCAGGAGCAGCAGGTCCGGATCCTCCAGGAGCAGCGCCGCCAGTTTGGCCCGGGTCTTCTCCCCGCCGCTAAACCGGTTAAGCTCCCGCTCCAGATCGGAGCGGCTAAAGCCCAACCCATGGGCTACCGACCAGAGCCGGCTTTCCAGCTCAAAGCCGCCCTGCTGTTGAAACTGCCCTGAGAGCTCACCGTAACGGTGCAGCAACCGCTCTAGCTGCCCCTTCTCTGTGGGGGAACAGGCGGCGATCTCCCCCTCGAGGCGGCTAACCTCCCGCCCTAAATCCCGCAACGGCCGTTGGGCCTCTTCCAGGTGGTGGCGCAGGGTGCGCCCCTCTAGCCGGGGGGGCTTCTGGGGCAGGTAGCCGACCACCGTCTCCCGAGAGATAAAGATCTCGCCCCTATCGGCCGCCAGCTCCCCGGCGATCACCCGCAGGAGGGTAGTCTTACCAGACCCGTTGGGGCCGATTAAACCTACCTTCTCCCCCGGTTGCAATTGAAAGGAGACCCCGGTTAAAACCGGCCGATCCCCGAAGGTTTTCTCCAATTCTGAAATAGATAAGAAACCCAATTCTACCCCTCTTTAGTCCGGTCGCCGGCTCGAACCGGCGACCGATTAGTCTAAGGATCATTATATACCATCAAGAAAGTTCATGACCAGCGGCCTGGGCGGATGGCCCTCCTTACGGTGGCCGCCGGGATTCCCTGTAGTAATAGAACAAAATAGCTATCATGAATTAGATAAATACTACAAAGGAATAGGGGAGGCCCATGTTTAAATCCAATGCGGGTAGCATATAAAGAGAAGGAGGATCATTATGAAAGTTATCGACCTAACAATTCCATTGGGGATCGGTACTCCCCCCTGGCCAACCTATGAACCACTGGAGGTAAAATACTTTAAAAGACTTGCTCCCAACGGTGCCAACGGGCAGCTGGTAACCCATTCCAACCACGTGGGCACCCACCTGGACGGAGAGATCCATTTCTACACCCCCGGCAAGGATATTGCATCGCTTGATATGGATTACCTTGTCCACGACGGGGTAATCGTCGACCTTTCCGACTGCACCACCGACTACGATATCTATACATCGAAGCAGGTTGAGGAGAGGGTGGAGGTGCGGGAGGGGGATATCCTGGTTATCCATACCGGTTATCACCACTATGGCTGGGACCAACCGACCGCCGATGAGATCAGCTACATGGTTAAGCACCCGGGCCCCGATCGGGAATTTGCCGAATGGGCTAAAAAGAAGAAGCTGCGCTGGATTGCCGTAGACTGCGGTAGCGCCGACCATCCCATGAATACCATCATCCGGAACTGGATGCCCCGGCAGGCCAAGGAGGCGGAAGCCTTCTTCCAGAAGAAATTCGGCAAGGGCTTGGAAGAGGTCTTCTCCGATGATAAGTACCAGTTAATGCACCTGGAACTCTTTAACCATGGGATCGTTCATGCCGAGTGTGTCGGCGGCGATATCGACCTTCTATTAAATCAACGGGTCACCATTGGCTGTTTCCCCTGGAAATTCGTCGACGGCGAATCGAGCATCGCCCGGATCGTGGCCTTCGTTGATGACGAGCGCTACGAAGCCCTGATGGAGAAGAAGAAGAAGGCCAAGTTAACCAAGTATGGCGATGTGGCCGGCTCCTTGAATGAATGGCTTCATGAAGAGGCCCGACGCTAACCAGTAGAATAAAATCTCAGCAATTGTAAAGAGCGGGCCTTCGGGCCCGCTCTTTAAGGTTTATCTAAAGCTCCCTTAACATCTGTTCATAATCCCCGGGGGTATCCAGATCGAGGAGGA